>CAYRKB010000014.1:0-42369 GCA_964424705.1 uncultured Victivallales bacterium | reverse complement strand
AGCTGCGCGTTGACGTCTGCCACGGCCACGCAGGCGCCATGCGCGAGCAGCTCTTCTGCGATGCCGCGTCCGAAGCCCTGCGCGCTGCCCGTGACGACCGCGACCTTGCCCGCGAGCCGCCCCGCGCGCGCCGGCGCCTTGCCGGCGCCCACGGTGTAGACCCCGAGCCCCTGCACGCCAACCTTCGACGGCCGCTGCGCGCCGCTGCGCACATGCCCCGCGACGGCCGCGAGCGCCGCTTCAACATCCATGTCCGCCGCCAGGAACGGGCCGGACTTTGCGTCCGCCCCGGCATCCCACGTCGCGCGGGTTGCCACCAGCTTCTGCGCGGCGGGCGACCCGTCGAAAACGACGATGGGGGGCGCCTCGCCCGTGCGTCCCGTGACGGCCGGGTTGCAGCAGGTCATCCGTATCGCGATCGCCGTTTCAACTGCCTGTTTCTGTTTCATCCGTGGGACTCCTCAAGCTGCGCGCGGGGCCCGGATCGGCTTCGCATGCGCCAGCAGGTACTTCTCCGCCTCGGCCGACCAGAGGCCGTTGTGCCGCGCGGCCAGCGCCGCCAGCTCGGCGAACAGCGGGTCCCTGGCGCCGAGCGCCGCGAAATCTGCAATCGCCGTTAGCGGCATGCTGATGTGCGTGTAGACCAGCTTCTTGCCGCCGGGGATGGAGGGCAGATTCAGCACGGCCTCGGGCACGCAGTCCAGTCCGCCCACGTGCGTGATCATGGAGGCCGGGTTAAGCTTGCCCGCGCCCATCAGGCTGATCGCGTCGCGCATGTCCTGCGTGTTGCCGCCCGAGGAGCCGGCCACGTGGTGCCCCATGTAGTGCACGTCGTAGAAGTTGATCGGGGCGAAGAAGTCCGCCTTCGACGGGCCGGCGAAGAAGTTCAGGCACCCGTTGTACCCGAGAATGCGGGACGCCTGCTCGATCAGCGCCGGCACGGGCGCGAACACGAACACGTCGTCGTAGCCCTGGCCGCCGGTGCGGTCTTTGAGTTGCTGGATCGGGTCGCCCGAGCCGGTGTTGAGGTAGACCAGTTCCACGCCGCAGCGGCGGGCTTCCTCGACCGTGTAAATGGAGGCGGCGCGCTTGAGGCGCGCCTCGTCGACGTCCGTCACCACCAGCAGGCGGGGCGCGCGGGGTCCGTGCAGGGCGTAGTCGATCGCGCCGAAGCCCATCGGGCCGGCGCCCGCGAGGATCGCCATCGTGCCCCCGGCAACGATCCCCATCTGGTGGGTATACTCGCCGGCCTTGAAGTGATACTCCGAGTTGAACGCGCCGATGATGCAGGACACCGGCTCCGCGAGCGACGCGCTGAAGAAGGTGTCGCCCCCGTACGGCAGCAGGCAGTCCATCTCCATGATTTCGCGCGGGATGATGATCTTCGTCGCGTTCCCGCCAATGTATCGGAAGGAATAGCCGGGCGCCTCCAGCTCGCGGCCGGGGTAGTTCATCGCCGGCTGGATCCCGTACTTCTGCCCTTCCGCGAACTTGCTCTGCCACTTCCGGCCGACTTTGAGGATCGTCCCGCAGAACTCGTGGCCGAGGATGATGGGGTTCTGCGCGACATCCTTCGGCACGCGCTTGTGGTCCGGGCCCTGCAGCGCGGCCTTGTGGCACGACATGCAGATGCTGTTCGACGTGATATCCGCCAGGATCTCGTCGTCCCGGATTTCCGGCAGGTCAAATTCTTCGAGCCGCAGGTCGCTCTTTCCGTGCAGCCTCACCGCAAGTGTCTTCATCTTTGTGTGCGCTCCCCTGATCGTGTCGAATCGAAGGGATGAAGTATAGCAGGCTGCCGTCGCGAGGCAATCGCACAGAATGGGGACATTCCCCGGTTTCTTGACAGGTTGCCTCTTCCCGTCGCGAAGCGACTTTGGAGTGCGCGGGCTTCACCTGCGCTTTTGCTGGGTCAAGCCGCCGCACTCCAAATTGAAGGAGTATCGGCCGTGCAGTTGTTCAAATGCTAAGAACGTTGAAGAGGAGGCCGTTGCGACAAAAGGCGGGTAAAAACCAGGGAATGTCCTCCGCAGAATGGGGAGCGAAGTCAGAAGCCGGAATTCAGGAGTCAAGCCACGCAGCACCTCAAATCGGCGTCGGGGTCTGCATCGGAATCGAAAGAACCGGCATGACCGTCGGGCATTGAGCGATTGGCAGTGGGCTCCCCGTGGCCTTGCGCCACGGGGGCCGGAATTCGAGCTCCTGCCGGGTAAACCGGCAGGGAGCTCCTCCCGTGACTGGCGCCGTCGTCGCGGGGGGGGGCTCCGACCCCGGGAACAATTGCGCCGTTGTCGTATTGACTGTGCGGCGGCACCTGTCATTATTTGCGCGTCGCAATCGGGTGTGAGAAAAGATGGCTAACTACGAAATGCGCGAAACAGATCGCACCAATAGTTCCTCTTTTCGCGTGTTTTGCGTGGTTCGCAGTGATTTCAGCCTCCGGGTTAAAGATGCCAGCAGCACCCATACGTAAAGTGAATGACACCACGCCGCGCGTGCTTCTTATCTTTGTCGATGGCCTTGGGATGGGATGCTCCGACCCGGAGCGCAATCCCATCCATGCCGGCGCATTCCCGGCGCTGCATTCGCTTCTGGGCGGGCACGCCGTGCCGGTGGATGTCTGCATGGGGGTTGCGGGGCTTCCCCAGAGCGCGACCGGCCAGACCGCGCTGCTGACGGGGGTCAACGCCGCGCAGGCGGTCGGGCGCCACGTGGAGGGATTCCCGGGCAGCCGGCTGCGTGAGATCATCTGCGAGCACAACATCTTCCTGCAAATGACCCGCCGCGGGCTGGCGTCGACCTTTGCCAACGCCTATTTTGTGGCGAATTCCGACGAGGTGAAGTCGCGGCGGATCCAATCGGTGACGACCGTGGCGACGCTCAGCTCCTTTGGCGCGGTGCGGGAGAGCCAGGCCATGGCGCGGAACGAGGCCGTGTACCAGGACCTCACGCGGGAGGGGCTCCGGGAGAAAGGCTACGACGGCCCGCTGGTGACGCCGGCCGAGTCGGCCCGGCATCTGCTCGGCATTGCGCGCGAACACCACCTGACGCTGTTCGAGTATTTCCAGACCGACCGGGCGGGGCACAAGCGCGACCCGGCGCATGTCCGCCGCGCCCTGGGCCTACTCGACGAGTTCCTGTCCGAGCTTCTTGAGCGGAGGCCGGCGGAGATGGATCTTGTGCTGACCAGCGACCACGGCAACATCGAGGACTTGTCGCTAGCCGGGCACACGCTGAACCCGGTTCCCTTCGCGGCGGCGGGCCCGCACGCCGCCCGCCTCAAGGCGGCAGTCGGCTCGATCACCGACATCACGCCCGCGCTGCTGGCGCTGTGGGCGTAGCGCAGGAATCCCGCCGGGTCCCCGTGCCTATAGGGCCGTCCGGCGGCTCAGCACTTTCTTCTCGTAGGCTTTCACGTCGGCCATCCAGCACCGGTCCGGCAGCGTTCCGTTTCGGCTGCAAAGCTCGTCCCAGATCGCGCCGAACGGCATGGTCTTCATTTCGTCCATGAGCGCCAGCCGGGAGGTGCGGTCGCCCATTTCCTCAAGCTCCCTCAGCGTGCCGGAGGGATCCAGCAGGGCGTACAGGATCGCCTTGCGGGTGGCGCGTAGCCCGATGACGTAGGCGGCGATGCGGTTGATGCTGGCGTCGAAGAAGTCGGTCGACATCACGATGCGGTCCCATGCGTTGCCGCGCTGAATCTCCAGGAACACGTTCCGCAGGTCGTCGTTGAAGATCACGACGTGGTCGCTGTCCCACCGGATGGGGCGGCTGACGTGCAGCAGGAGGCGCTTGTGGAACTGCAGGTACGCGGAGATCTTGTCGTGGATGGTCTCGGTCGGGTGCCAGTGGCCCATGTCGAGGCAGAAGCCGACGCCCCGGCTGAGCGCGTAGCTGGAGTAGTACTCCGCCGAGCCGACCACGTATTCCTCGCTGCCGATGCCGAAGAGCTTGCTCTCCACAAAGTCCACGCAGAGCTTCTTGTTGACCCGCTTCTCCTTGATGAGGGCCGTGTCCAGCGAACGGGTCAGGAGCTCCCGCTGCGTCCAGCGGTCGGCGGGGAGATCCTTGTCGCCGTCCGGGATCCAGTGGTTGCAGATGGAGGGCGCGCCTTGCGCTTTGGCCAGCGCCTCGGTGATCCGCCGCGAGGCGATCGCATGGCGGACCCAGAACGCGCGAATCTTCGGGTCGCGGTGCGAAAGGGTGAACCCGTCGTTCGCTTTCGGGTGGGAGAAGAACGAGGGGTTGAAGTCCAAGTTGATGCGGCGCCGCCTGGCCCACGCCATCCAGTTCGCGAAATGTTCGGGCTTCAGCGCGTCGCGGTCCACGACCTTCCGGCCGGTCTCGGCGTACAGGGCGTGGAGGTTGAGGCGGAGCGTGCCGGGCACGAGCGCGAGCACCTTGTCGAAGTCGGCGCGGGCCTCGTCGGCGGTGCGCGCCTTGCCGGGGTACTTGCCGGTGGCCAGGAGCCCGCCAGTCGATGTGGCTTCCGGCTTGGTCTCGAACCCGCCGACATCGTCGACCTGCCAGCAGTGCATCGAGATGGGGACTTTGAGCGCCTGCTTCAGCGCCTTTTCGGTATCGATGCCCAGCGCGGCGTACTGTTCCCTTGCCCCGTCGTATGCGCGGGTGGTCTTCTTGGCTCTCATGGTCTTGCTCCTTGTCTCAGGTCACCTGTTTCTGTCGGTAGAATTCAACTTCCCAGTTCTTGATGAAGTTCTGCGATCGTTCATCCAAGAGCTGCAGGCCGCCGAAGGCTTCGGCGAGCTGCCGCACGAGCGCGCTGTCCTGCGCCATCTCCGCCGCGAGCCGGGGATTCTTTGCGGCGCTGAGCGCGTAGACGATGTGGTCGGGCGTCGCCGGCTCCGGCATGGCGGGCACGTCGGTGCGCTGAAGCCTGGTCGCGACGCCGGCCTTGCGATACTCGGCCTTCAGCGCGTCCAGGACGCGCCGGTAGGTGCCGCGGATTTCCTCCGGCGTATCCCCGGCGACAAAAATGCCGTGGTTCTGCAGGAGGACCAGCCGCTGGCCGTGAAGGCGGCGGCGCACGTCCATGCAGAGCGTGAAGCCGGGATCCACGTAGGGGATCCACAGCGCGTCCGGGAAGAGCCGAGCGCAGGCGGCGTCGCCCTGCCGGCTGCAGGTCAGCCCGTTGACCAGCGCGGGATGGGTGTGCACGACGAATGCGCCGCTGAGAATGTCATGCAGCGGCGCCTCCACCGACGGGCGGCCCGTCTGTCCCGGCAGGACGGCCGCGGCCATCATGTCCTTCACCATCGCCTCGCGCGCCGTCGCGTCGGCGGGCACGGGTGCCGTGTAAAGCTCCCCGAGCCTGGCGCGGCTCATGGGCACGAATCGTTCCGGAGTCAGATCCTTAAGCACGGTGCCGGAGGGTTTGACCCAGAGCGTGTCCGCCGTCTTACACGACGTGTTGCCGCCGCCTCCTTTGACAAAGTCGGGCGTCCCGAACTCCCGTGACAAGGCCGAGATCTCCTGCAGCAGAACGGTAGGTGAGCTACTCAATGTGGAATACCTCCTTCAGCGGCAACGACACCGGGCTGTTGTCCGGGTTGCCAGGCATCAAATCCTTCATGTGCGCCCACCACTTCTTGCAGACCGGGGTGTTCGCGATGGCGTTCCAGCGGGCCTCGTTTTCAATCTCGACATAGGCGAACAGTTGGAGCGTCTGCGGGTGCAGGAAGATGCTGTAGTTGTGGGCGCCGTGCTGCTTCAGGACGGCCTCAAGCTCGGGCCAGATCGGCCGGTGGCGCCGCTCGTACTCGGCCTCCTGACCGGGGTTCACCGACATGACAAACGCCTTGCGGATCACTGCGCCTCCCTCGTCTATGTTTGGCGGGCGAACTATAGACTGTTCTCCCGTGGCGCGAGAAGCAAAAAGCGGCCATAGCGAGATGCGTCTCCGAAAGCCCCCTGCGTCATTGAGGCGTTACTGCGGGCGTCGGCTTTGCGAAGCGGGGCATCGGGCGGGGGCGATCACGGGCTGGCTGGAGCGGGCAATTTCGGCGTGGCTACGCTTCCTCGCGGCGCGCGCGGAAGAATTCCTGCAGCAGCGTGCGGCAGTCCGGCTCCATGACCCCCGCGATTACTTCGCAGCGGTGGTTGAGCTGGGGGTGGTTGAGGATGTTGAACACCGAGACCGCGCCCCCGCGCTTCGGGTCATAGGCCCCGAACACCACGGTGGGGATCCGCGCGAGCACAATGGCGCCGGCGCACATGGCGCAGGGCTCCTTGGTCACGTAGAGCACGGTATCGGTCAGCCGCCAGTTGCCGAGGGCCGCGGCGGCCTGGGTGATGGCGAGGATCTCCGCGTGGGCCGTGGGGTCCTTGAGCGTCTCGACCTGGTTGTGGGCGAGGCCGATCACGCGCGCAGGGGCGCCGGCCGGGTAATGGACAATGACACAGCCAGCGGGCACTTCCGCCTCTTCCATAGCATCCACGGCCTGGCGGATTGCCATCTGCATATAGCGGACATGCTGGTCGGGCGTCATGGGGCGGAGCTTTGCAGACCCTAATCTGCTTGTCAAACCCAAGCCGGATAGGGTAGGGAAGCGGGGAACGCGGCGTGGAAGGACCCTTCGCGCCTACGGAAGAGGAGCAGCATGGCGTACGAGGTGTTGGCGCGCAAGTGGCGCCCTCAGCAATTTGAGGATGTCGTCGGGCAGGATCACGTGACCCGGACCCTGCGCAACGCGATCGAGGCGGGGCGGATCGCCCATGCCTATATCTTCGTGGGGCCGCGCGGCACGGGAAAGACCTCGCTCGCCCGCATCTTTGCCAAATCTCTCAACTGTGAGAAGGGCACCACCGTGACGCCCTGCGGGACGTGCGACTGCTGCCGCGAGATCACCGCGGGCAACAGCATGGACGTGCTCGAGATCGACGGCGCCTCCAACAACGGCGTCGACCAGGTCCGCGACCTGCGCGATACGGCCCGGTACCGTCCGGCGCACGCGCGGTTCAAGATTTTCATCATCGACGAAGTGCATATGCTCAGCACGGCGGCTTTCAACGCACTGCTCAAGACGCTGGAAGAGCCGCCGCCCCACGTGAAGTTCATCTTCGCCACGACCGAGCCGCAGAAGGTGCTGGCGACGATCCTCTCCCGCTGCCAGCGGTTCGACCTGCGGCGCATCCCCACGCCGCTGATCGTGGAGCGGCTCAAGCTTATCGCCGACAGCGAGAAAGTGGAGATCGGCGGCGACGCGCTGCTGGCCGTGGCGCGCGGCGCCGAGGGCGGCCTGCGCGACGCGGAGTCCGCCTTCGACCAGCTGATCGCGTTCCAGGGCAGGAAGATCGAGGAAGAGGACGTGCTTTCCGTGTTCGGCCTCGTGTCGCGCCGCACGCTGGAAGACCTGGGCGAGAGCATTCTCAAGGGCGACATCCGGCGGATCATCGAGGGGATCGGCAAGCTCGACGAAGCAGGCAAGGATCTGCACCGGCTTGTCATCGAGCTGCTCGATCATTTCCGGAACCTGCTGATTTGCGCCAGCGTCAAGGATCCCGGGGCCGTGGCAGACCTGACGGAGGCCCAGCTTGAAACGCTGCGGGCGCAGGTGCGCCTGGCCGACACGGAGCGGCTGCTGCGCGTGACGGACGTGCTGGTCGAGGCGCAGCAGAACATCCGGCAGGCCCTGTCGCGCCGGACGCTGCTCGAAACCACCCTGATCCGCTGCGCGCGCGCTGCGGTGACCGTGTCGCTGGACGAGATTCTGGCGCAGATCCAGGAGCTGCGCGGCCTGGCGCCGGCCGGCGCGCCGGGAGGGAGCGCGCCGCCCTCCGTCGTGCGCGAAGCGCCGGCGCCCGTTGCTCCGTCTTCCTCCTCCGCCGTGCGCGCCCCGGCTCCTTCTCCGGCCCATGCAGCCGCGCCTTCCCCGGCCGCCGTCGGCGAGGATCCGCTGGCCGTCCTGCAGCGCAGCTGGCAGGACGTGATCACCCGGGCGGGAAAGCTGTCGGTTGCCATCAAGTCGCTCCTGCCGGATACCCGTCCCTTGCGCGCGGCGGGCGACAAGATTGTGATCGGCGTGGACGAGGAATTCAAGGAGCGGCTTGAGGAGTTGCAGGTGCCGCGCAACCGCAAAACGATCGAAATCGCGCTCCACGACGTACTCCACCGCAAGGTGGAGGTGGAGTTCGAATCTGCCAGCATGAAGCCCGCGCGCGCCGAAGGCGGACGGCCCGCCGCGGACGTCTCCCCGGCGAAAGAGGAGCCGGAGAAGAAGCCCGCCGCGGCAAGGAGCCGTCGTGACATGGTCGACGACCCGGCGGTGCAGAAGACCCTGAAGGCGTTTGGCGGAACCATTCGTGAGGTGAGGGAGTGACGGGCGCCCCGCTTGGTGTGCCCGGGTACCGGCGACAGGACGTGAAACGGAAGACGAGGAGATGCCATGTTTGAACAGATGAAGCAGTTGAACCAGTTGCGGAAGATGCAAAAGGAAATGGCCGCCAAGACCTTCGAGGCCAAGAGCAACGACGGATTGGTGACGGTTGTTGTAAAGGGCGACATGTCGGTCAAGAGCATCAAGATTGAGCCCGCGGCGATGGACGTCGCGCGCCCCGACCGCCTGGCCAACGCCCTGGTATCGATGATCAACTCGGCGCTGGATTCATCCAAGAAGTCCGTGGCGGCCGACATGGCCAAGATGACCGGCGGCCTCGGCGGCCTCGCCGGGCTGATGAAGGGCTGAACCTGACGGGATGGTTTTCGGCGCGGCGACTGGGGAATCGATGGAGACTCTGGACAGGCTGAGATCGTGCCTGAGCCGCTTGCCGGGCGTCGGCAAGCGCTCGGCCGAGCGCATGGCGATGCGCCTGGTGCGGCAGCCCGACGGGCTGCTGGCCGACCTGATTCTCGCGCTGCAGGACGTGCGGCGCAGCGTGAAGTGTTGCTCGCGCTGCGGCAATGTGACTCCGGTTGAGGCCGATCCCTGCCGCCTCTGCACTGCGCCGCGGCGCGATGCCGGCGTTCTCTGCGTGGTCGAGGACCCGTCCGACATCGTGAGCCTCGAGGCCTCGGGCGGGTATCAGGGGCGCTATCACGCGCTCATGGGAAAGCTGTCGCCGATGCGCGGGGAGGGCCCCGCGACGTTGCGCGTCCAGGCCCTGCTCCAGCGCGTGGAAGACGAGAAATTTGAGGAAGTCATCCTCGCGCTGAGCACGGACGTGGAGGGCGACTCGACGGCGGCGTTTCTGCGGGAGCTTCTGGAGCAGAAGAAAGTGCGTGTTTCGCGGCTGGCGTTCGGCCTGCCCGCCGGCAGCGGCATTGCGTATTCGGACGCCGTGACCCTGTCGCGCGCCATCAAGGGCCGGCAGCAGGGCTGACGAAGCGACAGGCGGCCCGGGAGGTGTTGGAAAATGGATAGCCTGACCTTGGAGCAAAGGCTGGAGGCCGTGCGGGCCCGCATGGCGCAGGCGTGTGCGCGGGTCGGGCGCGATCCCGGCGGCGTGCGCCTGATCGCCGTCAGCAAGATGGTTGGCCCGGACGACATCGCCGAGGCGGCGCGGGCGGGCCTCGAGATTTTCGGTGAGAGCCGCGTGCAGGAGGCGGCGCAGAAGATGGCGCGGTGCCCGGGACACGTGGAGTGGCACATGATCGGCCACCTGCAGCGCAACAAGGTGAAGTTCGTGCCGGGGCTGTTCCGGATGGTGCAGTCCATCGATTCCCTGAAGTTGCTGGAGGCGCTGAACCTGGCGTGCGAGGAAGACGGCTGCCGCATCCAGGCTTTGCTGGAAGTCAACGTGTCCGGGGAGAGCAGCAAGTTCGGGATGGCCCCCGCTGCTGTGCCGGAGGTGCTGGCCCGCTGCGCAAGCCTGTCCCGCGTCGACGTGCGCGGCTTCATGACGATTCCGCCCTTTCAACACGAGGCGGAAGCCGCGCGCGCCTTCTTCCGCGCCCTGCGCGAATTGCGCGACGGGTGCCGCGTTTCGTCCGGCCTTGAGCTTCCGGAGCTGTCGATGGGCATGTCGAATGATTTTGAGGTGGCGATCGAAGAGGGCGCCACGATGATCCGGCTGGGCACGATCCTGTTCGGCGAGCGCAAGAATCGCGCCGCCGCGACGGATACGTGGGCGTAGGCAGGAGACGGGCGGCATGGCGGAAGACGGCAAACAGAAGGCGGGGGGGCGGAAGGGGTGCCTGGGCGCGCTGGCGATGGGGCTGCTGATTCTGGCGGCGCTCGCCTTGCTTGCCGCGGCCGTGTATCTCCACACGGAGGACGGGCGGCGATCGTTTGAGGCGCGCGCCGAAAAGTGGCTCGGGATGGACCTGGCCGTGGAGGAGGTGTCGCTCGGGTGGCCGGGGTGCGTGGTCCTGCGCGGGATCGAGGCGGACCCGCCGTCGCCGGGCGCGCAGCCGCTGTTCCAGGCGCGCGAACTTCGGGTCGGACTTTCGCCCGGCCTGCGCTGGCGGATGGAGCTCAGGCGCCCGGTGCTGACGCTGGTTCGCAACAGCGACGGGAGCTGGGCGCCGGGGGCTTTGGGGCGGATCGGAGAGCTTCCCCGCATGAAGATGGCGGACCTCGGGCCGCTGACCGAGAATTTGCGCGAGGACGTGGACCTGCACGTGTCGGAGGGCGAAGTGCACTGGCTGGACGAGGATGGTAAGGAATCGGTCGGTGCGACGGGCGTTGATTTCCGGATGGCCCCTGTGGATCTTCCGGGCCGGCGGATGTACTACTACTTCCTGACGGCGCACACGCTGTTGCGCCGGGACGGTGCGCGCGCCTACGATGTGCGGCGCGAGTGGCTTTCCTCCGTGGAACAGGGGTACGTGGAACTGCACAACTCCGAGGCCAGCGGGTCGCCGAAACAAGATTTCTGGTAAACCGGGGATGCCCGGCAGTCCGCGCGCGCGCGCCCGGGAACGGCGCGGGAAGGGCTTCGGCCCGATTACGAGAGGGTGTATAGATGATCACGACTGACAAGGCCCGGGCATGGGTCGCACGGCTCGCGGCGCAGCGCATTCTGGTCGTGGGCGACCTGATGCTGGACCGGTACGTAATGGGCACCGTCACGCGGATTTCGCCTGAGGCGCCGGTGCCGGTGGTGCGGGTCAGCCGCGAACGCGCGGTGCCCGGTGGCGCGGCGAATGTGGCCTACAACGTGCAGGCGCTGGGCGGCAAGGCGATGCTGGCCGGGTATTGCGGCGCGGACGCCGACGGCGCTGAACTGCTGGGCCTCCTGGCCAAGGGAGGGATCGGGGTGGCCGGGGTCGTGCAGGATGCGGGCACCACCACGACGGTCAAGACGCGCATCATCGCCGAGCGGCAGCAGGTTGTACGGGTGGACCGGGAGAGCCCGTCGGCGCGGCACGGTGCGATGGAAGAGCAGCTTTGCGCGCGGCTTGAAAAGCTCGTGGGCGAGTCGTGCGGGGTGATCATCGAAGACTACGGAAAGGGCGTGCTCACCCAGAAGGTCGTGGATACCGTTCTCTCCCACGCGCGCGCGGCGGGCATCCCGGTGGGGCTGGACCCGAACAACACGGCGCTCACGTTCCCCTGGATGTCGCTGGCGACGCCAAATTATGCGGAGGCCTGCGCGGCGGCGGGCGTCGCCCCGACGCCCCTGGGCATTGACCCGGCCGCCAGCGCGGCCCTTGCGCAGGTGGGCGAGGTCCTGTCGCTCAAGTGGAACTGCGATATGCTCGCCATCACGCTCGGGCCGCACGGCATGTATCTCGTCAAGCGCGATATGAAGCCCATCATCATCCCGGCGCGGGCGCGGGAGGTGTACGACGTTTCCGGCGCGGGCGACACCGTGATCGCCACGCTGATGCTGGCCGTTGTGGCGGGCGCGGACTACCTGGAGGCGGCCGCCCTGGCCAATTATGCGGCGGGCGTGGTGGTGGGTAAAATCGGCACGGCGACCTGCACGCCCGCGGAGCTGGTGGCCGCCGTGCAACAGGGGTAAGGGGGGCGGGGGGAAGGCGATGAAAGTTATCGGCGTGATTCCGTCGCGTTGGGGCTCGACGCGCTTTCCGGGGAAGAGCCTGGCTCCGCTTTGCGGCCGGCCCTTGATCGAATGGGTCGTGGAAGGGGCGCGCAAGGCGAAGAGCCTCGACGAGCTGATCGTGGCCACGGACGACTCGCGGATCTGCGACGCCGTGGCGAAGCTCGGCGTGCGCGCCGTGATGACGCGGCCCAGCCACGCCACCGGGACGGACAGAATTTACGAGGCGGTGCAAGGAGCCGGGGCGGACGTGGTCATCAACATCCAGGGCGACGAGCCGCTCATTGAGGCCGCGCTGATTGACGAGCTCGCCGGCGTTTTGCGCGGCGATGCGGGCTGGGATATGGCCACGGCCGCGCGCCCGATCGATTGCGACCGGGACGTGCAGGCGACGTCGGTGGTCAAGGTTGTGTGCGATGGAAGCCGCCGGGCACTGTATTTCTCCCGCGCCGCCATCCCGTTCGTGCGGGATGCGGGGGCCGTGCGGGACGAAGTCCTGCACTGGGCCCACGTCGGGATCTATGCGTACCGCATGGCTTTTCTCGACCGGTTCGTGCGCGCGCCGCAGTCGCTGGCCGAGCGTGCAGAAAGCCTTGAGCAGCTGCGCGCCCTGCATCTGGGGGCGCGGATCGCGGTGGTGCGGGCGGCGGCAAAGGGCATCGGCGTTGACACCCCGGAGGATGTCCCGTACGTTGAGGCCCTCCTCAGGAAACGCATGGCGGGTGAAATATGACAAAGACCATAATGATCGGGCCGGTAGGCATCGGAGGTTCGAAGCCGCTGGCCCTCATTGCGGGGCCGTGCGTGATTGAGAGCCGCGCGGGGTGTCTTGCGCTGGCCGGGCGCCTGGCGCGCCTGGCGAGGGAAGAGAATATCCCGCTCATCTTCAAGGCCTCGTACGACAAGGCGAACCGCTCCTCGGGCGGAGCCTACCGCGGCCCGGGGCTGGAGCGCGGCCTTGAGATCCTTGCCGAGGTGAAGCAGCGGTACGGGCTGCCCATCCTGACGGACGTGCATGCCGTGCACGAAGTAAAGCCCGCGGCGGCCGTGGCCGACGTGCTGCAGATCCCAGCCTTTCTCTGCAGGCAAACGGACCTGCTGATCGCGGCGGGCGAGACCGGCAAGCCGGTGAACGTCAAGAAAGGGCAGTTCCTTGCGCCGTGGGATATTCGAAACGTGATTGAAAAGATTGAGAAGACCGGGAATTCCGATATCCTCCTTACCGAACGGGGCGTCAGCTTCGGCTACAACAACCTCGTGGCGGATTTCAGGAGCCTCCTGATCATGCGGGAGACCGGGTACCCGGTGATCTTTGATGCCACGCACAGCGTGCAAAAGCCGGGCGGCCAGGGAACCCGGTCGGGCGGCGATGGACGCTGGGCTCCTGCCCTCGCGCGGGCGGCGGTGGCGACTGGCTGCGACGGGGTTTTCCTGGAGACGCACCTGAACCCGGAGGAGGCGCTTTCGGACAAGGACAACGCCGTTCCTTTCAAAGAGTTGCGTAAGCTGTGGCGGATGCTGAGGAGTATTGATGAGATCGTGGACTAACGTGGTGCGGATCGTGTCAGCTTGTGCGCTGGCGCTGGCCTGCGCCGCGTGCGGCCCCGGGCGTGAAGAGAGCCCTGCGAGCGGCGAAAGGCCGGCCAGCACGGGACCGGGGAGCGGGGCGGCTCCGGCTGCGAGCAACTCGCCGGTTGAGAAGCTGCGCATTCCGCTTGCAGTCTGGCCGGATGGCAAAGTGAAGACGCAGGTTGTTGCCGCGAGGGCGCAGATGCCCGAGGAAGGCGGCGACGTGGTGGCGTCGCAGATCCGGATCGAGATGTACGGCCAGGACGGCGAGCAGGAGAATCTGGTGATGGCGCAGGACTGCAGGTACAACCGCGAGCGGGGCGTTGCAACGTCCGACTCGAAGGTGCAGGTCGAGCGGGACGGCGTGTTTATGACGGGCAAGGGTTTTGAGTGGAACGCGTCAAACGAGACTGTTAGAATTAACGACGATGTGAAGGTGGTGCTGCGCCGCAAGATCGGCTTTGACATCGCGGGGCCGCGGCGCAAGGAAGGTGGAGCGGCGGAATGAAATATCTGACGATTCTCTTGGCGCTGGGGGTGCTGTGGGCCGGGGCTGCGCGCGGGCAGACCGGGGGCACGACCATTACCTCCGACGCGCTGACGTTCGACTACAAGCGCTCGATCGCGACATTCGAGGGCAATGTGAAAGTTGTCGATCCGCAAATGAAGATGGACGCGGACAAGCTGACGCTCCTGTTGGACAGCACCAACTCGATCAAGTCCATCACGGCCACGGGCAGGGTGAAGATTGTGCAGATGGACAAGACGGCCACCTGCAGCAGCGCCGTGTATGTGGCGAAGACCGGGGAGGTCACGCTCAAGGGGAACGTGGTGGTAATCCGGGCGGGCGATTCGCTGCAGTCGGAGGAGGTCATCTTCTGGGTCAACGAGGACCGGATGAAGTGCCCCGGGCAGTCGAAATTGAGCATTTCGCAGGATTCACAGAGCGGGAAGGCCCCGCGCCTCGGGCTGGGCAACTAGGAGCGGCACGCGCATGATTGGCACCGAACGGGTTCTTGAGGTGGCGGACATTTCCAAGTCGTACGGCGGGCGGCGCGTCGTGGACAAGGTCAGTTTGCACGTGAACCGCGGCGAGATTGTGGGGCTGCTTGGCCCGAACGGCGCCGGCAAAACGACGAGTTTTTACATGACCGTGGGCCTCGTCAAGCCGGATGCAGGGCGCGTCAGTTTTCTCGGGCGCAACGTGACGAGGATGCCGATGTACCAGCGCGCGCGCCTTGGCATGGGCTATTTGTCGCAGGAGCCCTCCGTGTTCAGGAAGCTGACGGTGGAAGAGAACGTGCTGGCCATTCTTGAGACGCTCGACCTGACCCAGGACGAGCGCATGAACCGGCTTCAGGAGCTGCTGGAGGAGCTTGGCACGGCGCGGCTGGCCAAGCAGAAGGCATACACGCTGAGCGGCGGCGAACGGCACAAGCTGGAGATCACGCGGGCGCTGGTGCGCAACCCGTCGGTCATCATGCTCGACGAGCCGTTCAGCGGGGTGGATCCGCTGGCGGTGAACGACATCCAGGAGATTATCGTCGGGCTGCGCAATCGCGGTCTGGGAATCCTGATTACCGACCACAATGTGAGGGAGACACTTGCGGTTGTGGACCGGGCGTATTTATTGTATGAAGGCAAAGTGTTACGGGAGGGGGAGCGCTCCTTCCTGGTCAATGACGAGATGAGTCGGGAACTATACCTTGGGCACAAGTTCAGCATGTAGGAGGTTGATATGGCAATTGAGATTACAGCTCGACACATGAACGCCACGCAGGATGTCCAGGCGTACGCGCACCAGAAGGCGGAGGCCATCGTGGCGGATTTTCCCCAGGTGGAACACGTGCACGTGATTCTTGACGTGGAAAAGCACCGCTGCATGGCGAGCGTGTTTGCGCAGGCCAAGCGGCACGCGCGGATCGAGGCGCAGGAGTCCTCGGACCGCATGATCACGTCGATTGACCTGGCCATGGCGAAGATGGAGAAGCAGCTGAGCAAGCTGCGGGACAAGACCCACGACCACAAGCCCGCCATGAAAGAGACCGAGAAGGCCAAGGAGCGGATTCTTTAGAAACTTGTTCGCCGGCAGGCGGGCGCGAGCGCGGGAACGAAGTATGAAACGTAGTGGCACACCGAGCGCGGTGACTGTGGCAGCCTTTCTGGAAGCGGGAAGGGAGCGGCTGCACATGCAGCTGGCAGCCGGCGAGACCGGGCTGGACCGAAAGATCACCGAACCCACGGTGAATCGCCCGGGGCTGGCCCTGAGCGGATTCTACCGGTACTTCGCGAACCATCGTATGCAGGTGCTCGGGCTGGCCGAATACAGCTATCTCTGTTCGCTGCCCGAGGCGCTGCGCCGCGAGCGGCTGCGCCGGTTTTTTTCGAGCAAGATTCCGTGCGTGGTCGTTACGCGCAACAAAGGCATCCTGCCCGAGGTGTGCGGCCTGGCGGAGGAATTCCGGGTTCCCGTCCTGCGCACGCGCGAGATCACCAAGCATTTCATCAATGCCGCCACGATCATCATGGAGAACCTGGTGGCGCCGCGCATGAAGGCGCAGGGCACCATGGTGGAAATCCTGGGGATCGGCGTCATGATCGAGGGCCGGCCCGGCATCGGAAAAAGCGAGGCCGCGCTCGGGTTGATCAAGAAGGGCCACTCGCTGGTGTCCGATGACGTCACTGCGTTGCGGCGCGACAGCGCCGGGGCGATCGTCGCCACGCCGGTCGACGTGACGCGCTACCACATGGAGATTCGCGGCCTCGGCATCATTCATGTGCCGAGCCTGTTCGGCGTGAGCTCGGTGCGCGAGGAGAAGAAGCTCGATCTGGTGGCTACGCTCGTGGAGCATGGCAAGGGCGCGGATGTCGACCGCGGCGGCGGCATGCGCACCACGCGCGAGCTGCTGGGCGTGCAGGTGCCGCAGGTGGTGATCGAAGTGGCGCCGGGCCGTGATATTGCGAACTTGATCGAGGCGGCGGCGCTGGACCAGCGGCTGCGGCGGCTGGGCCACGACGCGGCGAAGGAACTGGACGAGCGGCTGATCTCCATCATGCGGGGCGGAGGACAGAACGCCAGTGAGTGACGCCGCAAAGACAGCGATGGTTTTCAAGCGCGATTTCGTGCTCAAGAATCAGTACGGCCTGCACGCGCGGCCCGCCGCCATGTTCGTCAAGATCGCCTCCCGGCATGACGCGGACGTGGTGGTCGAGCGGGACGGGAACAAGGTGTCCGGCAAGAGCATTCTGGGCCTGATGACGTTGGAGGCATCACACGGTTCGAAGCTGCGCGTCACGGCGACGGGCGTGGACGCGGAAAAGGCTCTGGCCGAGCTGGAAGATCTGATTCTGCGCGGATTCGACGAGGAATGATGTCAGATGCCCGACGGGACAAAAAAGGAGAACCGCGAGACGATTCTCAAGGGCATCGGCGTCTCTCCCGGCGTGGTGGTCGGCCCCGCCTTTATCATGGCCGCTGAGGCTGTGAACATCACCATCCGGCAAATTCAGCCCGCGGAAATAGCGGCGGAAGTTGACCGGTTCGAGGACGCGCTGATTGCGACGCGCCGCGAGATTCTGCAAATCCAGAAGGACCTCACCGGCCGCACCAAGCTCACGGATGGCAGCATTCTCGACGCGCACCTCATGGTTCTTGATGACAAGGCGTTTGTGGGCGAGGTGGTGAAGCAGGTCCGCGAGCGGCTCCTGAACGTCGAGCCCGTGGTGAGGGACGTGGCCGAGCGCTACGCCGCCATCCTGGCATCGGTGGATGATGAGTACCTGCGCGAGCGCGTGGCGGACGTGCACGACGTGTCAAGGCGTGTGCTGCGGAATCTGGTCGGCACGCGCGCATTCTCGCCTGCGGATCTCTTCCAGCGGCCGGTCATTGTGGCCGAGGATCTCGCGCCCTCCGAGACGGCCTCGTTCAGGAATGAAAGCGTCAGCGGCTTTGCCACGGACCTTGGCAGCAGCACCTCGCATTCTGCGCTCATGGCGCGCGCGCTGGAGATTCCTGCCGTGGTGGGCCTGCACGACATTTCGCGCCGCGTCTCGCCGGGCGATGTCATCCTGATTGATGGAAACAAGGGCGTTCTGATCATCCACCCCACGGCGGAGCGTCTCAAGGAATACGGCAAGGTGGCCCAGGAGCGGCTCACCATAACCCAGGGCCTGCGGTCGCTCCAGGACAAGCCGGCGGAGACAAAGGACGGACATCGCATCGTGCTCTCGGCCAACACGGAGGGGCTGGAGGAAATCGACGCGATCATCCAGTCCGGCGCCGAGGGCATCGGCCTCTTCCGCTCTGAGTATCTCTACCTGTCCGGCAATAAAGTAGTGGGCGAGACCGAGCAGGCCGAGGCGTACTCACGGGTCGCGGCGGGCCTGAAGCCGGCGAAAGTGATCATTCGCACCCTCGATCTGGGCGGCGACAAGTTCATGCACGAAACGGATTTTCACCACGAGAGCAACCCGTTTCTGGGGTGCCGCTCGATCCGGCTTTCCCTCATGTACCCCGAGCACTTCAAGTCGCAGCTGCGGGCGATCCTGCGCGCCAGCGCACACGGCAACGTGCGGATCATGTATCCCATGATTTCCAAGGTCGATGAAGTGATCCGGGCCAACGAGCTGCTGGAAGAGGCGAAAAAAGAGCTGGCGGCGAAGGGCGTGCCGTTTCAGCGCGACATCGAGGTCGGGGTGATGATCGAGATCCCCTGCGCGGCGCTCACGGCCGACCTCATCGCTCCCCACGTCAAGTTCTTCAGCCTTGGCACGAACGACCTGATCCAGTACACGCTGGCGGTGGACCGGCGCAATGAGCGGGTTGCGTACCTGTACGAGCCCACACATCCGGCCGTGCTGAACCTTATTCGCATGACCATTGAGGCGGGGCACCGGCACGGCATCCCGGTGGGGCTTTGCGGGGAGATGGCGGCGGACCCGATCATGACGCCCCTCCTCCTGGGGATGGGCGTGGACGGGCTGAGCATGGCGCCTACGGCGGTGCCGGTGGTAAAGGCTGCGGTGCGCAGCCTGACGATTGAAAGAGCGCGGAGCCTGGCGGCGGCCGCGCTGGCCTGCAAGTCAGGCGCGGAGGCGCAGGCTCTCTGCCGCAAGCTGATGAGCGAAGCGGCGCCGGAGCTGCTGCAGTTGATTTAGGAGAGAGAAGGACGGCCGCGCTGGCCGCAGAAAGCGCAAGAACCAAGGAAGCGAGAAAATGAAGAGGACGAGCATGGCGCCCAAGGAATTCATCTTTACTTCTGAGTCGGTAACGGAAGGCCATCCGGACAAAGTGGCGGACGGCATTTCCGACGCGATTCTCGATGCGCACCTCGCGGAGGACAAGCTCTCGCGCGTCGCGTGCGAGACGCTGGTGAGCACGGGCATGGTCGTGATCGCGGGGGAGATTACGAGCAAGGCCTACGTCAAGTATGCCGACGTGGTCCGCGAGCAGATCCGCAAGATCGGGTACACCGACGGGCGCTCGGGTTTTGCCTCCGACACCTGCGCAGTGCTCGTGGCGCTCGATCGCCAGTCCCCGGACATTTCGCAGGGCGTGACCGCAGGGCAGGGCATGTTCAAGGAGCAGGGCGCGGGCGACCAGGGCATGATGTTTGGCTACGCATGCGACGAGACGCCCGAGCTGATGCCGATGCCGATCATGTATGCGCACCGCATCACGCGCCAGCTGGCCAAGGTGCGCCACAGCGGCGAGCTGCCCTTCGTTCTTCCGGACGGCAAGTCGCAGGTTTCGGTGGTGTACCAGGACGGCCGGCCGGTGCGGGTGGACACGGTGGTGGTTTCCACGCAGCACACCCCCGAGATCTCGCACCGCAAGCTGACCGAGGCGATCATCGAGAAGGTCGTGAAGAAAGCGATTCCCGCGCGCTACCTGACGAAGAAAACGCGCTACCTCGTGAACCCCACCGGGCGTTTTGTCGTCGGCGGCCCGCAGGGCGACTCCGGCGTGACCGGGCGCAAGATCATTGTCGACACCTACGGAGGCATGGGGCGGCATGGCGGCGGCGCGTTCTCGGGCAAGGATCCGTCCAAGGTGGACCGCAGCGCGGCCTACATGGCGCGCTACGTGGCGAAGAACATCGTGGCGGCCAAGCTGGCGGACCGGTGCGAGATCCAGATCGCGTACGCCATCGGCTTTCCGGAGCCCGTCTCGGTGTTCGTCGAAACCTTCGGCACGGGCAAAGTGTCGCACGAACGGATTGAGAAGGCGGTGCGGAAGGTGTTCGGGCTGAAGCCCGCGCAGATCATCAAGGAACTCGATCTGCTGCGCCCGATCTACGCAGCGACGTCCAACTATGGCCATTTTGGCCGCACCGGGAACCTGGATGTCTTCACGTGGGAGCGCACCGACAAAGTCGCCGCGCTGCTGCGTGCGGCAAAGTGAAGAGGGTGGAGCATACCATGCAGAAGAAGAATGCTGTGAACAAGCGGCGGGCGATCAAGCCGCCGAAGGGCTTTAAGGATTTCGCGGTGGCCGACCTGCGGCTGGCGGAATTTGGACGCAAAGAGATCGAGCTGGCCGAGCTGGAGATGCCGGGGCTGATGGATCTGCGGCGGGAGTTCGGGCGGTCCCGCCCGCTCAAGGGCGCGCGCATCGCCGGGTCGCTGCACATGACGATCCAGACGGCGGTGCTGATTGAGACGCTGCAGGCGCTGGGCGCCCGGGTCCGGTGGGCCAGCTGCAACATCTACTCCACGCAGGACCACGCCGCCGCCGCGATCGCGGCCGCGGGGACGCCAGTGTTTGCGCGCAAGGGCGAAAGCCTGCGCGAGTACTGGGAATACACCGACAAAATCATGGACTGGGGGAAGGACCTGGGCCCCAACATGATCCTGGATGACGGCGGCGATGCCACGATGCTGGTGCACCTGGGCTGCCAGGCCGAGGATTCCCGCGCGGTTCTGAAGCGACCGGCGGGGAGCGAAGACGAGGCTTGCCTCCTCGCGCAGATCCGCGCGTCGATCCGGCGCGACCCGAAGCGTTTTCACCGCCTCGCTAAGGGAATCCGCGGCGTGTCGGAAGAGACGACCACGGGCGTGCACCGCCTGTACCAGATGCACGAGCGCGGCGAGCTCCTGTTCCCGGCATTCAACGTGAACGACGCCGTTACGAAGTCCAAGTTCGACAACCTTTACGGCTGCCGCCATTCGCTGGTGGACGGCATCTGCCGCGCCACGGACGTCATGCTGGCCGGCAAGGTGGCGGTCATCGCCGGCTACGGCGACGTGGGGAAGGGGAGCTGCCAGTCCATGAAGGGGCAGGGCGCCCGCGTGATCGTGACAGAGATCGACCCGATCTGCGCGCTGCAGGCTGCAATGGAGGGGTACGAGGTGATGCCGATGGAGCAGGCCTGCGAAATCGGGGACCTGTTCGTGACCGCGACCGGCTGCGCCGATGTGATCACCGAAAAGCATATGCGGCGGATGAAGAACATGGCCATCGTCTGCAACATCGGGCACTTCGACAGCGAGATCCAGGTTGCGCAGCTGATGAAATACCGGTGGGAAGAAATCAAGCCGCAGGTGGACAAGGTCACGTTCCCCGGCGGAAAGAGCATCATCCTGCTGGCCCGGGGCAGGCTCGTAAATCTGGGTTGCGCCACGGGGCATCCGAGCTTCGTGATGTCCAACAGCTTCAGCTGCCAGACGCTCGCGCAGGTGGAGCTCTTCACGCATCCCGGCAAGTACGCGCCGGGGGTATACACGCTGCCGAAGCTGCTGGACGAGAAGGTCGCTCGTTCGCATCTGGCCAAGCTGGGCGTGCGGCTTGAGCGGCTGACGCGCAAGCAGGCGAAGTATCTTGGCATCCGGCCTGACGGGCCGTTCAAGGTGGATAGCTACAGGTATTGATGATTGAAGTTGTAATCATGCGAAGGGCTGCTTAAGATCGCGCCTTCTTTTGAAATCCGCAGAGCCAGCTAAAGGAGCAAGGAAGATGAACAGGAAATTGTGGTGGATGATGGTGTGCGCGGCGGCGTTGTCGCTGGCAGTCCCTTTCACGGTCCGTCAGGCGGCCGCTGAGGAGGCGGATGAAGCCACTGAGTATGTGAGCCTCAGCGCCGGCTTTCTCGACTACGCCGGCGACGATCGCACCGATGACGGGATCAGCTTGACGGCCCGGGTGGGCTTCGACCTGACGGAGTGGCTGAGCCTGGAAGGCGGCTACTTTGTGGCGCCCTATCTCAAGGAGAAGTTCTATCAGCACTACCCCAAGAACAGCCCCCCGGGCGGAGTGCGCACCTCCCGCTGGACGGACAAACCGTCTACAGAATCGGCGGATAGCGCGATAGGAACAGGCATCTTCGCTGATGGGCTGTACCACTTCACCCGCTGGGAGCGGCTGGATCCTTTCCTTGCCGTTGGCGTGGGGATGACGTGGTATTCGAAGGACATGGGTGGCGACAGCCTTGACCTGGACGTTCGCGGCGGCGGCGGCGCAATGTACCATTTCAACGATGAATGGGCGATACGCGCCGATTACAGGGCGATGCTGGTGCATAGCAGCAAAGCCACGGCCAACTCCATGCTGGACGCCGGCGTGGTGTGGTACTGGGGCGCGCGCGTCCCGCAGAAAATCGTGGCAAGCGGCGGCCTGAATGACACCGACGGCGATGGCTTGCTGGATGACGAAGAGCCCACCTACGGCACGGATCCGCTCGATCCCGACACCGACAAGGACGGGCTTTCCGACGGCGACGAGGTCCATAAGTGGAAGACCGACCCCCTGAACCCGGACACGGACTACGACTCGCTGACGGACGGGTACGACGAGGTCATGAAGTACAAGACCGACCCCACGAAGCGTGACACGGACAACGGCGGCGTGGCCGATGGGCACGAGGTTAGGGAGGACAGCACCGACCCCCTGAACCCGGCCGACGACCTCATCCTCTTCGAGCTCTACATCCAGTTCGACTACGACAAGGCGATTCTCAAGGACAAGTATTTCAAGGACCTGGATGTGATCGCCAAGGTTCTCAAGCGGAATCCCGGTTCGGAGGCCCGCGTGGAAGGGCACGCCGACAGGATGAAGAAGTCCAACCCGCGCTACAACAAGAACCTTTCGCAGAAGCGGGCGGAATCGGTTGTGAAGTATCTTGTGGAGAACGACAAGATTGACGGCAAGCGCTTCAAGGCTGTCGGGTACGGATTTGAAAGGCCGAAGGGCCCGAATGATCCGATCGTTGGCAATCCGGTGAACCGTCGCGTCGAGGTCTATATTCGCGGCGCCGAAGGCGAGAAGAAGCTCACGGGCACGGTGCAGGCCGACGTCCCGGCGCCTGCGGTCGGCCCGTAAGCAGGCCTGACACGGGGAGCGCCGCGGAAGGTGCCGCGGCTCCCGAGGCGTGTCAAACCGGTTCGCAGCAGTATGGCACTGGATAACAAAGGCCGCCGCCATAGGGACCTCTTTGCGGTTCTGTGGTCGGCGGTCTTTCTTTTCCGCCTCTGGTTCATCAGCTCTGTCCCGCTCTCCGGCGACGAGGTGTATCACTGGGAGTGGTCGCGCCACCTTGCGTTCGGATACTACGATCATCCCGGGCTCACGGCGTACCTGATCCGTCTTTCCACGTGGCTCCTGGGCGGCAGCACGGAGTTCTCGGTCCGGTTGCCTGCGCTGTTGATGCTGAGCGGCGCATCGCTGGTTGGCTTCGCGCTGGCTCGCGACATCACGCTGCATTCCGGTGCCGCCCGGCAGGTTGCCGACAAGGCGGGGCTTCTCGCCGGCAGCCTGCTTCTGATTGCTCCCATCTATGCAGTGTTCGGCGTCTACATCAGCACGGACCCGCCGGTGATTTGTTTCTGGGTTCTCTCGCTCTACGCCTTTTACCGTGCGCTGTGGGGCGGCGGGTGGTGGAGCTGGATTGGCGCGGGCGCGGCGTTCGGCCTGGCCATGCTGAGCAAGTTTCTGGCGTTTCCGCTCGTGCCGGCGATGGCGGCGTTCGTGCTGATGTCGAAAGAGCACCGTCGCTGGCTGGCGAGCCCGCGGCCGTACGTCGCGGGGCTGGTCGCGCTCGCGGTATTCTCTCCGCTGCTCTGGTGGAACGCAACGCACGAGTGGGCAACGTTCATGTTCAACTTCGTGTACCGGCAGGAGAGCCGCTCTCTTGCGCCGCAGTATGCCGTCGAATTCGTCCTGGCGCAGGCGGTCGCGCTCTCGCCGGGAATCTGGGCTTTTGCGATGGCGGGGCTGGTGTGGGCCTTTCGCGACTGGCGTTCCGGCAGGAATGCGGCGTCGTTGTATCTGGGGCTCAGCTGCGCTCTGCCGTTCGCCTATTTCTTCTATACCTCGCTGCAGCGCCGCATCGGGCTGCACTGGCCTGCGCCGGTTTGGACGGGAATGCTGGTGTACCTGGCGGTGCGCTGGGCGCCGCTGGCGGACCTGCCGGAGCGCGCCCGCGAATGGAAGTGGGCGCGACGGGCGATCGGGCTGGCCGCTGTGATTCTTGTCGCTGCGTCCGCGGTCATTCACCTTCCGCCATCGGTCTTCACCCGCGAGTGGCGGTATCGCGGCGCGCCGGTTCGCATCAACAGCCGCATGCATTCCGAGCGCTTCGGCTGGCGCGAACTGGGCGAGCGTGTGGATGAGGTGACGCGGAAAATGGCCGCGGCGCAAAAAGGCGCACCCCGCGGCGTGTTTCTTATCACGGGCCAATACGGCTTGTCTTCGGCCGTGTCGTTCTACGCGCCAGGGCAGCCGTACGCGCACCTTTGGGCGCCGCGCCGCACTCACGGGGAGAACTACCGCTTCTGGGATCGCTTCGAGGAACTCAAGGACCAGGACGCGATCTATGTCTCCAAGAAGGAAGACAATGTGCGTGAGGCCCTGCCCAAACTGCGGGAGCATTTCAAATCCGTGGAGGAACCGGAGCGCCTCCCGGTGCTCGTGAACGGACGCGAGGTGCGAGCCTTCTTCCTCATCCGCTGCCGCGGCTTCAACGGGGTGGCGCCTGCGTGGCCGGAAAGGGCTACTCCGGGTACGAAGCCTCGACCGTGATGGCGATGCCGCCGCGCGGGTTGAAGACTCCCTTAACCACGGCGCGCCTCGGCTGAATGGCCGCCACCAGATCGTCCAGGATCCGGTTCACCGCCGCTTCGTGGAATGAGCCCACATTCCGGAAGGCGAACAGATAGAGCTTGAGCGACTTGCTCTCCAGGCACCACTGGTCCGGAACGTAGCGGATCGTGATGCGGCCGAAATCCGGCTGCCCGGTGATCGGGCACTGCGCCGTGAACTCGGGGCAGTCAAATTCCACCCAGTAATCGCGCTTGGGGCTGGCGTTCCGGAACGCTTCCAGGCGAGCCCTCTCAGGCGATTCCGGGTAGCGGGTCTTGCTCTTGCCGAGCAGCGTCAGCTTGTGGGCAGCCACCTTGGTGTTCTTCTTCATAGCCGTTCAATCTCCTCTTTTCGTATGCATGCGACAAGTCTTTCCGCACCTCCGGCGGCGGCGAGCGGCTCCAGCACGGGCGCCGTCACGCGGCACGCCGCCTTCGCGAACCGGCAGCGCGGATGGAATGGACAGCCCGGCGGAGGGGCCGAGGGGGATGGCACGTCGCCCTCCAGAATGATGCGCGACCGGTAGTCCCCGCCCACGCGCGGCACGGCCGACACAAGCGCGCGGGTGTAAGGATGGCCCGGGCGGTCCATTACGTCCTGCGTCGGGCCCGACTCCACGATCCGCCCGAGGTACATGACGGCGATGCGCTCTGCGATATGGCGGACCACGCCAAGGTCGTGCGAAATGAACAGGTATGCGAGGCGGTGCGCCGCGCGCAGATCGGTGAGCAGGTTGATAACCTGGGCCTGCACCGACACATCCAGCGCGCTGACCGGTTCGTCGCAGACGACGAGGCGAGGCTTCATCGAGATGGCGCGCGCCGCGCTGATGCGCTGGCGCTGCCCGCCGGAGAACTCGTGCGGGTAGCGGTGCAGCGCATCCGGCCCCATGCCCACGTCCTGCAGCAGCCGCAGGGCCGCCTCGGCTTTCTGCTCGCGGCGGATCATCCGGTGCGTCAGGAGCCCCTCGGTCACAATGTCCACGGTCGTCAGGCGCGGGTTGAGCGACGAGTAGGGATCCTGGAAGATCATCTGGAGCTGCGGCCGCAGCTCGCGCAGGGCCCGTCCGCGCAGAGCCAGCAAGTCGGCGCCGTCGAAGAGGATCTGGCCCGCCGTGGCGGGCGCGAGCCCCATGATGGTGCGGGCGATTGTGGTTTTGCCGCATCCCGATTCCCCGACGAGCCCAAGCGTCTCGCCGGCGTGCAGGTCAAGCGACACGCCGTCCACGGCTCGCACATGCCCGGCCGTGCGAGCGAAGATGCCGCGCCGGATGGGAAACCAGGTCTTCAGATTACGGATCTGGAGGAGGGGCGTCATGGTCTGCCCCTTTCCGGGGCGCGCAGGAAGCAGCGGACGAGACGTCCGTCGATGTCGTACAGCGGCGGGTGTTCGATGGCGCAGCGCGCGAAGGCGTACTTGCAGCGGTCGCGGAAGCGGCAGCCCGCCGGATACGCCAGGGGCGAGGGGACCTGGCCGGGAATTGTCTCCAGCCGCCTGCAGTTGCCGGCCACGGGCGGGATGGACGCGATGAGCGCTTCGGTGTAGGGGTGCAATGGGCCGCTGAACACCGCGTCCCGGCCGGCGACCTCCACGATTTCCGACGCGTACATGACCGCAACGCGCGTGCACATCTCCCAGACCACGCCCATATTGTGCGTGATCAGCAGAAGCGACGTGTCCTTCCGGCGCATCCCGCGCATGAGGTCGAAGACCTGTGCCTGGATCGTGACGTCAAGCGCGGTGGTCGGCTCGTCGGCAATCACCAGCTCCGGGTCCAGCATCAGGGCCATGGCGATCATGACGCGCTGGCTCATGCCGCCGGAGAGCTCGTGGGGATATGCGAGCATGCGGTCGGCCGGGTCGGGGATGCCGACGCGGCGGAGCCAGTCCGCGCCGGTCCGCCAGGCGTCGTCGCTCCGGATATTGCGGTGGAACTGCAGCGTTTCCGCCAGCTGCGCGCCGATGCGGTGCAGCGGCGAGAGCGCGGTCATCGGCTCCTGAAAGATCATGCTGATGGCGCGCCCGCGCACCGCGCGCAGCCGCGCGATGGGCAGGCGCAGAAGGTCGTCTCCGTGGAAAAGGATGCGGCCCGCCGCAATATGGCCGGGCGGAGAGGGGATCAGGCGCAGCACGCTCAGCGCCGTCACGGACTTGCCGCACCCCGACTCGCCGACGAGCCCGAGCGCCTCGCCGCGGCGGATGTCGAGCGACACGCCGTCCACGGCCCGCACCGTGCCTTCGTCGGTGTCGAAGTGCACGGACAGGTCCTCAATCTGCAGCAACGTCGAACTTGTCACGGTTTCGCTTCCTATTCCAGTTTGCTGTACCGGCGCGGATCGTAGGCATCGCGGATGCCCTCGCCGAGAAACACGCCCAGCAGCATGACGACAAAGAGCATCAGGGACGGGTACAGGATAAGCCACCAGGCCCAGCGGCACTGCTGGGCCTGCTGCAGCATTTCGCCCCAGCTCGGGGTGGGCGCGGGAAGGCCGAAGCCAAGGTAGTCGAGGGCCGCCAGCGAGCCGATGGCGCCGACGAGCAGGAAGGGGAAGAGCGTGATGACGGGCGTGAGCGCGTTGGGCAGGATGTGGGTGAAGATGATGCGCCGCGCGGGCACGCCGAGGCAGCGTGCGGCGTCGACGTACGGCCGGTGCCGCAGGCGCAGGAACTCCGCGCGGATGTAGTACGAGATGCCGATCCAGTTGAACAGGCCGTAGCAGAAGAGCAGAAGCGTGAAGCTGCGCCCGTACACCGAGCCCAGCAGGATCATGATATAGAGAAACGGCAGAGCGCTCCAGACCTCGATAAGGCGCTGCGCGGCGATGTCCACCTTGCCCGCGTAGTAGCCTTGGATTGCGCCGACGCAGATTCCGGCCGCAAGGGTGGAGATCACGAGCAGGATGCCGAACGTCAGCGAGGTTCGCAGGCCGTACAGCAGGCGCGCGAGCACGTCGCGGCCCGCACTATCGATCCCGAGCCAGTGCCCGCGCACCGGCGGGTGCGGCCAGGAAACCGTCTTGCGTTCCGCTTGGACCTGCCACGGCACGCCGCCGAGAAACATGGCGACGGGCGGCACGGGAGCGGCGAAGCAGCGGCCTACCAGATTGCGCAGGTCGCGCCGAGACGGCTTGTCCAGGCCGTCGAGAAATGCGCGCGGCCCCTTCAGGATTTCGCCTTCCCGATCCAGGAGGAAGGACTGCCGCACGAGGCGCGCGGTGAGGTCGTCGCGGAAGGTGAGCCGTACGCTGCGCGGGGCGGCGGCGCGCGGCTGGAAGGGCGGGAGAGTGACGTAAGCACGCTGGGCCGGGCCCGTGCGGCGCTGCAGGGCGGCCTGGACGGCAGGCGCCGCTTCGTTCCGGAAGCGGCGCGCGACGGCATCGCCGATTTCCGGCGGCAGGGCCCAGAGATCGGCCATGGGCCGGCCCTGAAGGGCGGGCGCATCTGCGCCGAAAAGCGCTTCGGGGGCCACGCTGTCAATGATGCGCCCGTCCGGGTCGATATCCGCGCTGGCGGCGCGCGGGACGGCCGTCATGCGCAGGACGCAGCGGTCGCCGACACCCAGCGATTCGGGCGCAAGGCTGGCGTAGGGGCTGGAGCGGATCGGCGGAAAGACCATGAAGTTGCCAGAGCCAGGCTGAAAGGCCGGCGCGGCGGAAAGTTTGAGATAGTCGGGGCGGGTCTGGGCTCCATTGTGAAGGAAAGCGTCCTCCGGATAGTACCGGAACGCCGGGAAGAAGGATCGCCGCTCGTGGCGCAGGTAGAGCGGGCGGTCATTGCAGAGCAGCTCCGAGCAAAGGCTCACGGCGTATAGGATCATCAGCAGCCACAGCGCGCCGTACGCGCGCTTCCGCTCCTTGAAGCGGCGCCAGCGCCTGGCCGCGACCGGGTTGTGAAGTTGTGCCATGTGTCAATCCGCAGCTATTTATTGAATATGATGCGCGGGTCGATCAGGACGTAACAAAAATCCGAGAGAACGTTCCCGACGAGCCCCAGGATCGAGGTGAGCGAGAGCACGCCCATGAACACGGCGTAGTCCCGGCCCACTACGGCTTCGAGGGTAAGCCGGCCCATGCCGGGGATTTCGAACATCTGCTCGATGATGACCGAGCCGGCGAACATGACCGTGAGGATGCCGCCGAAGCCTGTGGCGATCGGAATCAGGCTGTTGCGCAGGGCGTGGCCCCAGATGGCGCGCCGCGCGCTGCCGCCCCGGGCGAGCACCGTGCGCACGTATTCCTTGCCGACCTGCTCGATGAGCGAGTTCTTCATAAAGAGCGTAAGCACGGCGAATTCGCCGATCATGTAGCATAGAACGGGCAGAAACATGTGCATGAACAGATCTTTGCATTTGCCCCACGCGGACAGCTGAGAATAGAAGTCCGACGTGAATCCGCCCATGGGAAAGACGTCCCAGAGGGAGTCCACCGCGCCGCAAAAGAGGAGCTTCAGCAGCATGCCGAACGCGATTGCGGGGATGGCATACCCGACGAAGACGCCCACGCTGGTGGCGAGGTCGAAGGCGCTGCCGTGCCGCAGCGCTTTGGCGATGCCCAGCGGGATGCAGACCAGATAGCTCAGGACGAAGCCCGTGAGGCCGAAGATCAGCGACACGGGAAAGCGCTCGCGGATCAGCTGCCACGCGGTCTTGTTCGGGAACTTGTAGGAATCCATGCGCATGCCGAGGCGGTCACGAATCAGCCAGTTCAGGTAGCGGCGCGGCAGCGGCTGGTTGAACCCGAAGTGCTCCGCAATCTGTTTGCGGTACTCCTCGGTCACCGCCGTGGACATGCGTGCGCCGCGGCCGGCCTCCCCGGATCCCAGCCCTTTCAGCTTCATCACCATCTGCTCCACCGGCCCGCCGGGCACGAACTGCGTGATGGCAAAACAGATGAGCGTGATCCCGAGGAAGGTGGGAATCACGAGCAGCAGTCGCCGCAAAAAATATTCAAGTCGTTGCATCAGGGGCGGGTGGGGAAAGGTGGAAGGTGAAAGGTGGGAGGTGGCAGGGCCGCGCAATTGTACAAAAATGATCCAGGCAGGGACGCCTCTCCGAGGCGTCCGCGGACCGTGCGGAGAGCGCCCCCTGCCAGACGCAGATCATGGCTGGACAAGTTTGAGACGGTGAAGAAGTCGTTGGGAGTTCTAGTAATCATTCTCTTTGTCGAGGACGTCGCTTGCCGCCGGTCGAAAGGCCTGATCGAAAAGGACCACGGGGTTGTGCTGAGGCAGCGGCCAGCCGTGTTCCATGGCCGAGCGCAGGTTGTCGGCGGCGTCCTCGTCATACCACCACAGCGACGTGGCTGCCGAGTCGTTGCCGTAGCGCGAAAGGACGGCGGGGGGAGTGCCGAACCTGTTCCAGTAGAGCAGCCGCACGGCGTTAAGGTTCCACAGCAGCACGTACGGGCACTGGCGGGTGACGAGCCCGTCGATTTCGCGGCAGATGGCGTTGCGTTGCTGCAGGTCGAAGATCGTGCGCTGCTTTTCAACGAGCTCGTCCACGCGCGGGTCCTGGAATCCCGTGATGTTGCTGCCGCCGGGCCGCCCTGCTTCCTTCGAGGCCCACATGCCATCCGGGTCCTTGTAGATGCCGGCGCCCCACGCGGCCCAGGTCATGTCGAAATTACAGGCGTCCATATCCTTGGCCCACGCGGACCAGTCCTTGGAGTCGGGCACGAGCCGGATGCCCACGTCCTTGAGGTCCTCCGCATAGATCGCGAGAAACTTTTCGTGGGACGCCTCCGTGAAGAGAAACCGGAAAGTGAAAGGTGCCCCGTTCTTCTCCAGGAGGCCGGTTGCGGGGTTGACGCGCCAGCCCGCCTCGTCGAGCAGGGCGCGGGCCTTGGCCTTGTCGAAGTTGTAGTCCGGGTTCGTGCAGGGAAGGGCCGGGGAATACAGATCCTCGTAGTACGACCGGTGCAGGAAGTACTGGTTGTACATGAGGGTCGAATTCATGCGTTCCCGGTTGAGCAGGTGCGCCATCGCCATGCGCACGCGCGGGTCGTCGAAGGGGGCGCGGCGCATGTTCATTGCGAAGCCCTGGAAGCCCACGGGCTGGTAGTTTTGGATCCACTGTTTCACCACCCAGCTCTTTTCGAAGCGGTCGCCGTTGGTTTCCAGCACCCAGATGCGGGCGGTGTTGACCGGATAGACGTCCACGAGCCCCTTCTTGAACGCCTCGAATGCGTTCGCCGATTCAGCGTAGAATCGGTACGTGATGCGGTCGAAGTTAAGGCTGTGGCGGGAGCTCTGCCGCCCGCGCCTCCACCAGTCGGTCCGCCGTCGCATGCGCACATACACGCCTTCCTTCAGCTCCTCGATGCGGTACGGGCCCGACATGACGGGAAGCTCAAAGTTAGTTTTGTTGAAGTCCCGGCCCGCATAGACATGCTTCGGCAGCACCATGATGCCGCCGACCGAAAGCAGGTTGCGCCAGTGGACCTCCTTGCAGGTAAAGCGGATGGCGTTCGTGGCCAGGATTTCCGGCGGCAGGAACTGCTCCAGGCCGACCTTGAACTCGCCGGTCATGTTGGTGGGGTTCATGATCGCCGCGAACGTCCAGGCCACGTCCTCGGCGGTGACAGGCCGCCCGTCGCTCCAGCGCGCCGCGGGGTCGATCCAGAACGTAAAGGTCTTCCGGTCCTCGGAAATCGACCAGCGTTCGGCGAGGCCGGGCGCGAAATCGAAGGTGAGCGGGTCCGAATCAAGCAGCGTCTCGTAGAGGCCCGAGAAGAGGTCCGCCGTAAAGGAGTTGTTGGCGAGGTAGTAGTTGAAACTTTCCGGGTAGGCGCTGGCGGAGATGGAAATCTCGCCGCCTGGGACTGCGCGCGGCGACACCAGGGGGCTTACGCTGTCGTGCCAGCCGGGCTTGGGAAAGTCGTCGGCACCGGCCACGGCGCACAGCAGCGGAAGCAGGAGGGCTCCCAGCCGCGCCGGGCGCTGGCGGCGGGGCAGGGCATGTCGATTGCAGGCGCAGGTCGATGCTGCAGGCATGGCGCGCACTGTACCGCATCCGCCGCGGCGTGAGAAAGCCTGAAAACGGCGGCGGCTCGAATCGGAATGGACTTTCTGCGCCGGGCCTTCCACAATGTCTTCCAAGGAGCGCATATGCCGGCCACAAGCCATCGCGTCAATCTTTTCACGGAGTCAGTCATTCGCAGGATGACGCGGGTGGCCAACGCCTGCCAGGCCGTCAACCTGTCGCAGGGCTTCCCGGATTTCGATCCGCCGGTCGAACTGCAGGCGGCGCTTGAAAAGGTGGCGCGCCAGGGGCCGCACCAGTATGCGGTGACCTGGGGCGCGCCGGGCTTTCGCCGGGCCCTGGCCGGCAAGCTGTCGCGGTTCATGGGGATGCCGATCGATCCGGAGCAGCACATCGTGGTGACCTGCGGCAGCACGGAGGCGATGATGGCGGCCATGATGACCGCGTGCAACCCGGGCGACAAGGTCATCGTCTTCTCGCCGTTCTACGAAAACTACGGCGCAGACGCGATTCTCTCCGGCGCGGAGCCGATCTATGTCCCGCTGCGCCCGCCCGACTTCCAGTTTGACCCCGACGTCCTGCGCCGCGCGTTTGAGCAACGGCCCAAGGCCCTGATCCTCTGCAATCCCGCGAACCCGACCGGCAAGGTCTTCACGCGCCGGGAACTGGAGTACATCGCAAGCCTGGCGGCGGAGTTTGACACGTTCGTGATCACGGACGAAGTGTATGAGCACATCGTCTACGAGCCGCACCGCCACGTCTACTTCGCGTCCCTGCCCGGCATGTTCGAGCGCACGATCTCCTGCAGTTCGCTGTCGAAGACCTATTCGATCACGGGGTGGCGGCTGGGCTATGTGGTGGCGCCGCCGCAGATTATCGACCACGCCCGGAAGGTTCACGATTTCCTGACCGTCGGCGCCGCCGCCCCGCTGCAGGAGGCGGCCATCTGCGCCCTGCAGTTCCCGGACGCGTATTACCGCGAACTGCAGGCTTCCTACACGCAGAAGCGCGATCTCTTCCAGGGCGCGCTGGACGCGGCCGGGCTGAAATATACCCGCCCGCAGGGAGCCTACTACGTCATGGTGGATATATCTGAGTTCCGGCAGGGCGACGATGTTGAGTTCTGCGAGTGGATGGCCCGCGAGGTCGGCGTGGCCGCGGTTCCCGGCTCGAGCTTCTTCCGCGAACCGGTAAAGCATCTGATCCGGTTCCACTTTGCCAAGCGGCCCGAGACGCTGCAGGCGGCCGGCGAGCGTCTGCTGCGATTGCGCGAGCGCGTGGCGGGCCGCCGGCGCGCCGTGTAGAGGGCGGCGGTGATCAGGTCACAGCCGGACCGGATGCCAGCCGTGAGGGGTCCCATTCTCCCTCCTGAGGTCTGCCGGGGTCGTGTTGGCCGCGTAGCCGGAACACGCGATGGCCAGCTCAATGCTCCGGGGGGACAGCGTGAGGCTCTCGCACCTGACGTGCAGCGATCGAGCGGGTGGATCCGCTGCAACGCGGGGGATATCGCCGCCCAGCCTCGCATAGGCAATGGCTGCAACCACGACGTTCGCGTCGCGGGCGGTCTTCATCTGCGGAGCCCTGATCGTGGCCGTGATCCGATCGGGCCACATCTGGCATGGCCCATCTGCCGTTGGCACGGGGAGGGGCGGGCTCAGGCCCACGGCCAAGACCTGGCTTTCATATCCCACCTCCGCAAGACGAAAAGGGAGGAAGCAGATTTGCTTTGGGCGCATGTGAGTTCCGGGGAGTTGTCCGTTCAGGCGCGTCTTTGTATCTCCGCGACGAGGGCGTCGCGACTCCAGAAGCAAGCCGGGAGCGACAACGGGCAACTCCGACTGGAGATGCGGCGACCCCGCCGAGTTCTCTCCGAGCTTCTCTGCATCTCCCCCGGGCGGCGATCCCCGGAACTCACATGCGCCCATTTGCTTTCGCGGCTCTTTTTTCTAATCGACTTTTCGGGTGCGGTCTACGATAGTTCACCCCTTCTGTGCAACGGCGAGGGCAAGCGTAGCGATGGCGGAGTGGAAACATATCAGTGGCGGCGTCACGGCGGCCGGGGGATACAGGGCGGCCGGGGTGCATTCGGGAATCAAATTCAAGAACGCCGACCTCGCGCTTGTGGTTTCGCAGCCGCCCGCCGCCGTGGCGGGAACCTTCACGCTGAACAAGGTGCAGGCCGCGCCGGTGAAGCTGTGCCGGACCCGCCTTGCCGGCGGGAAGGCTTCCGCGATCGTAATCAACAGCGGCAGCGCCAATGCCTGCACGGGCCCCCAGGGCATACTGGACGCGGAGCAGATGGCCCAGATCGCCGCGCAGGTGCTGGGCGTGCCGGAGGAAACCGTTTTTTGCTGTTCCACCGGAACCATCGGCAAGCCCCTGCCCATGGATAAGATCAAGTTCGGCATCTCCCTGGCCGCAGCTTCGCTTTCGGAACACGGCGGGGACTCGGCGGCCAAGGCGATCATGACGACCGACGCCGTCGAAAAGCAGATCGCGGTGGAGCTTCTTGTGGACGGCCGTACGGTGCGGGTCGGCGGCATGTGCAAGGGCGCCGGCATGATTGCGCCGAACATGGCCACGATGCTGGGGTTTGTCACTACCGACGCCGCGGTGGAGCAGCCCGCGTTGCAGGAGTGTCTCCTGTCGGCCGTACAGCAGAGCTTCAACCGGATTACCGTGGATGGCGACCAGAGCACCAACGACACCGTGCTCCTGCTTGCGAACGGCCTTGCCGGCAACCGCCCGCTGAATCCCGCCCACCCGGCCTGGTTCCTGTTTTGTGCGGCGGTGACCGAAGTGTGCCGGGAACTGGCTTTCAAGATTGTGAAGGACGGCGAGGGGGCCACCCGGTTTGTCACGGTCACGGTAAAAGGCGCGGCGTCGGATGCGGATGCCGCCAAAGCCGCCCGCTCCATTGCCAACTCGCTGCTTGTCAAGACGTCCTGGTACGGTGGCGACCCCAACTGGGGCCGCGTCAATGCCGCCGTCGGCTATTCAGGTGCCGAGGTGGACCCGGACCGCGTGGAGATTCGTTTTGACGGCGTCTGCGCGGTGCGCGCCGGCCAGAAGGCTCCGGAGTTCGCGCTCAAGGAGCTGGAGAAGATCATGGCCCAGAAGGCGTTTGGCCTGGAGGTCGATCTTCACCTCGGACAGGGCTCCGACACCGTATACACGTGCGATTGCAGCATCGAATACGTGAAGATCAATTCCGAGTACACGACTTGACCGCGCGGAACCCAGAGAGCATGCAGAAGATCATTGAAAAGGCGGAAGTGCTGATCGAGGCGCTGCCCTACATCCAGTCGTTCCGCGGCGAGACGATTGTTGTGAAGTTCGGCGGCAGCGCGATGGAGGACAAGGCGCACGCCGACGGGGTGCTGGCCGACGTCACCTTCATGGAATGCGTCGGCATGAAGCCCGTCATCGTGCACGGCGGCGGCAAGGCCATCTCGCGGAGGATGAAAGAGAAGGGGATTGACGCGCGTTTTGTCAAGGGGCTGCGCGTGACGTGCGAGGAGACCATTCAAGTGGTGGAGAAGACGATCAACGAGGAAATCAATCCCGAGATCGTCGAGACCCTGACGAGGATGGGCGCGGCCGCGCGGGGCCTGCATGGGGACGAGGTGTTCAAGGTGGTGCGGAAGACGGAAGTGGACGGCAGGACGGGAGAGGTGTTTGACTGGGGCTACGTGGGGGAGCCCTGCGAAGTGAATGTGGAGCCGATCCTGGCCCTGTTGCGGCAGAACCTGATCCCGGTGATCACGCCCCTGGGGCGCGGGCCGGACGGGAAGATGCACAACGTCAACGCGGACGTCGCGGCTGCGGCCGTGGCCAAGGCGCTGAAGGCCCGGAAGCTGGCGTTCATCACGGACGTGCCGGGGCTGCTGCGGGACGCGAGCGACGACGAGTCGATCATGTCCACGCTGCGCATCGGAGAAGTGGAGGAACTGATCGCGAAAGGTGTGATTGACGGCGGAATGCTGCCGAAGGTGCAGAGCGGGGTGGAAGCGCTGCGGGCGGGCGTGCGGAAAATTCATATGATTGACGGGCGCATGCCGCACTCGCTGCTGCTTGAGATCTTTACAGACAAAGGTGTAGGAACGGAGATTGTGTGGGATGAGCAAAACTGAAGAAATTAAAGACCTGTACAGCAAGTATGTAATGCCGACCTACAGCCCGAGCCGCGTGCTGGTGAAGGGCAAGGGAACGCGCGTATGGGATGCCGAAGGCCACGTGTATCTGGACTTCATGTCCGGCATCGCGGTGACGAGCGTCGGGCACTGCAATCCCGCGGTCGTGGCTGCTATCCGCGCCCAGGCCGGCGAACTGATGCATGTGTCGAACCTCTTCTACAACGAGAACCAGGGGCGGCTCGCCGAGAAGCTTTCAGGCCTCGCCCTGAACGGAAAATGCTTCTTCTGCAACTCCGGCGCCGAGGCCAATGAGGGGCTGATCAAGCTTGCGCGTCTCTGGGGGCACGATAAGGGCAAGTACGAAATCATCACGATGAAGAACTCCTTCCACGGGCGCACGCTGGCCACGGCGGCGGCGACCGGCCAGCTCAAGGTTCAAAAGGGCTTTGAGCCGATGCCCGAGGGGTTCTGCTACGCGGATTTCAACGACATCCAGTCGATCAAGGACCAGATCAGCGAAAACACGGTGGCCGTGCTTCTCGAGAGCCTGCAGGGCGAAGGCGGCGTGCTGCCCGCGACGCCGGAATTCCTGAAAGCCGTGCGCGCGCTCTGCGACAAGAAGGGGCTTCTGCTGCTGATCGACGAAGTGCAGTCCGGGATGGGACGAACCGGCCACTGGTTCGGGTTCCAGGCGTGCGGCGTGAATCCGGATGCGTTTTCGCTGGCCAAGGGCCTGGGCGACGGGTTCCCCATTGGCGCCGTGGTGACGGGCCCGGCGCTTGCCGACGTGTTCCAGCCCGGCAATCACGCCAGCACGTTCGGCGGAACGCCGCTCGCGTGCGCCGCCGCGCTTGCCACGCTCAAGGTCATCGAGGACGAGGACCTCGTCAGCCGCGCGGCTGAGGCGGGCGCTGCGCTGCAGGAAGGGCTGCGCGCATTCATCGGGAAGTATGAGCATGTGAAGGAGGTGCGCGGGCTTGGCCTGATGGTCGGCATGGTGCTCGACCAGGCTGCGAAGCCACTGACCGACAGCATGGCCGATCTGGGCTTGCTTGCCATCCCCACGGCGGAGAACGTGGTGCGCTTCCTCCCGCCGCTGACCGTCAAGGACAGCGAGATCGATGAAGCGCTGGAGATTGCCAACGAGGCCCTGGCCAAGTGGCACGGCGTGGAGGTTCTCGAGGAAGAGTAGGTCATGACACTGAACGAACTCAAGGGCCAGCGGGTCGGCATGTGCGTGTCCGGCGGGCTGGACAGCAAGACGGTGACGCGCCGGCTCGTGGACGAGGGGGTCGACGTGGTCTGCTTCACCGCAGACGTCGGCCAGCCGGACGAGACGGACATCCAGGACGTGGTGCGCCGCATGGCGCCCTGCGGCGCGGAGACGGTGGTCGTTGATCTCAAGGCGGACATGGCCCAGGCGTGCTTTGACGCCGTGAAGGCCCGGGCGATGTACGACGGCGGCTACTGGAACTCCACGGGCATCGCGCGCGCCGTGACGGTGCGGGGGCTGATCCCCGCGATGAAGCAGCGCGGGTGCACCGTTCTGGCGCACGGGGCGACCGGGCGCGGCAACGACCAGCTTCGCTTCGAGCGGTACGCGAACGTTCTGGCGCCGGAGATGAAGGTCTACGCGCCCTGGCGCGACCCCGGGCTGCTGGCGGAATTTCCCGGCCGCAGCGAGATGGCCGCGTACCTGAACGCGCGCGGCATCGAGGCCTTCGTGGGAGGGCGCAAGCGCTACTCCACCGACGCCAATCTGGCCGGCATTTCGTACGAGGCCGAGGATCTCGAAAGCGTCGAAACGCCCTGTACGATCGTCAAGCCCCAGATGGGCGTGTGGCCGCACGACGCGCCGGACAAGATCGAATCGGTGAGGGTTCGCTTTGAGCGGGGCCAGGTGGTGGAAATCAATGGCGCGCGGGTGGCGCCGCTAGCCGCCATGCGCACGGCCAACCGGCTCGCCGGGCACAACGGGGTCGGAATGAAGAATGCCCTCGAGAACCGCGTCATCGGCACGAAGAGCCGCGGCGTGTACGAGGCGCCCGGCATGGAGCTGCTGGGCTACGCCCTGCTGCAGGTGTACCAGGCGACCATGGACCGACGCGCGACGGCGCTGTTCCAAGGCCTGTCGAGCCTGGTGGCCAATCAGACCTACGACGGGCGGCTTTATGATCCCGTGACCCGCGCGGCCATGGCGGCGATTGACGTCTTTGCGGAGTATGCGTCGGGCACCGTGGCGGTGGGCCTCTACAAGGGCAACCTCTACTTCGAAAGCCTTTCCCAATGCCCTGCCTCGCTTTATAACCAGGCAGACTCCTCCATGGAAGCCAGCACCGGTCTGAACCCCCGCAGTTCGCAGGGCTATGTGGAAATCCAGAGCGTCGAGGCGCGCGCCCTCGCCCATGCGGGCCAGGTCCGGTGAGATATCAACATTGAACATTCAACGCGGAACATCGAAGTCCGGGCCGGACCGGTATTTCAACGTGCGATGTTCAGCGCTCCGGGTTTCGTCTGAGCCCTGAGCCCTGAAAAATTCAACCTGAGCCGCTGTGGTGAAGCCCAATACATTCGCCCTCGTCTGCCTGCTGATCCTGTATGGTTTCCTTTTTCAGGGCTGGCGCGGGCTGTGGGGCGGCGACGAGGGTCGCTACACGGCCGCTTCGGTGGAGATGCTGCGGCTGCGCAGCCTGACCCGTCTGCAGCTTAGCGACCACACGCCGCACTACACCAAGCCTCCGCTGACCTATGCGGCGATGGCCGCGAGCATGGCCGCTTTCGGCCGTAACGAGTGGGCGGCGCGGCTGCCCAACGCGGCGGCTTTCGTGCTCACTGTGCTGCTTGTGCACCAGCTCGCCCGGCGGTCCGGCTTGAAGCGGCCGCGCCTGGCGGCTGCGATTTATGCGGGCGCGCCGCTTCCTTTTGCGGCGGCAAACATCATCACCACGGACACGCTGCTGGTCCTGTGGCATGCCTGCGCCGCGGCGGCCTTCATGGCGTCCTGGAAAGCGGGAACGCCCTGGCGAAGGCGCGGGTGGACGACGCTCCTCTGGCTGGCCCTTGGGCTGGCGTTCATGACCAAGGGCCCGCCTTCGCTTCTGCCGCTGGCGGCGTTCGTTGCGTTCGCGGCGCTGTGCGGCGGATGGCGTGCTGTTGGCGCGCTCTTCTGGCTGCCGGCGGTCGCGCTGTTTTCTGCTGTCGGGCTCAGCTGGTACATCGCGGTGATTCTTGAGGTGCCCGGCCTGTGGGACTACTGGATGCACCGGGAACTCGCGGGCCGCGCGCTCGGGACCGTGAAGAATCATGGCGGCGCCTGGTATGCCGCCCTGACCATCTACGCCCCGGTCCTGCTGCTCGGGCTCTTTCCGTGGGTCTGGTACCTCATGCGGGACGTGCGGCGCGCCGGCAGGTTCTTTCGGGCGGAATACTGGAAGAACGTTCGGGCCGGAGGTGAGCCGTTCCTCTTCCTGCTCCTGTGGGCGAGCGTCCCGATCGGCATTTTCTTTGTCGTACCTTCGCGTCAGCCGCTTTACTTGCTGCCCAGCTTTGTGCCGCTGAGCCTGCTGGCCGCGTCGCGGGTTGAGCGGGCGTGGGCGGGCGCGACGGAACCGGGGCGCAGAATTCAGATCTTGTGGCTCACGGCGTGGCTTTGCGTCCTGCTGGCCGGGCGCGCGTCGCTGGGCCTGATGTCCGACAAGAAGGATGCGCGTGCTTTGTCCCAGGCCATTCTTCGCCAGTGCCCGACGGCATTCCGGAGGATCACATTTGTTGACGTGTACAGCCCGCGCTACGGGCTCAAGCTCTACCTCGACACGCAGGTGGACAACGTGACGCTTGCCCCGACGGAGACCTGGAACCGGTTTGGCCCGCCCCCCCGGCTGCTGGCCGCCAAGCTGGCGCAGGGCGAAACGGAGGACGTCTTTCTTGTTGGCAGGAGATCCGTCGAGGCGTTCTCCGCGGGCGCTGCCGCCGGCGGGTTCCAGGCGCACACGGAGGGCGAAGCTCAGGGCCTGTGCCTTGTCCGCCTGACGCCGTCGCTGTAGCCTGTCACTTCCGGATCATGGCCAGAAGCTCGTCGCGCTTGCTCTCCATCTGCGCCTTGGACCGGGCCTCGACGTTGAGGCGAATGAGGGGCTCGGTGTTTGAGGCGCGGACGTTGAACCACCAGTCAGGATACTCCACGCTTACGCCGTCGAGCAGGATCATCCGGCCGTCGCGATACGAGGCCTTGAGCCGCTCGATCGCCGCGGCGGGATCGTGCACCTCGTTGTTGAGTTCGCCGCTGGCGAAGTAGCGGCGGATAGGCGCCACAAGCGCGGACAGCGGCTTGCCGCTGCGGCTTACGATGTTGGCCACGGCAAGGACGGCCATCGACGAACTCTCGGTGTAGTAGTTGGCGCGGAAATAGTAGTGGCCGGAAAGCTCGCCGGCGAAAATCGCGTTCTCGTCGCGCATCTGCTGTTTGATGAACGCGTGGCCGACGCGGCTCATCATGGGCGTGCCGCCGCTCTCCTCGATCGTTTCCTTCACGGCCCAGCTGCTGCGCAGATCGTAGAAGATGACGCCTTTTTCCCGCAGGAGCAAGTCGCGCGCGATGAGCGCCGTCATAATGTCCATCGGTATGATCTGCCCCTTCTCATCGATGAACCCGACGCGGTCGGCGTCTCCGTCGAAGGCGACGCCAAAATCGTACGAGCCGCTGCGAACGCGCTCCTGCAGGCTCTCAAGAGTCTCGGCGTTGAGCGGGTTAGCTTCGTGGTTGGGGAACGTACCGTCGAGTTCGTTGAAAAGGGGGTCGATCTCCAGCAGCCCCTCCAGGGCCCTGGATTCCACAATGCCCATGGCATTGGCCATATCGGCGGCGATGCGCACGGGCCTATGGAGGTCCGCATGCTTACGCACATGCTGCACGTACTGCTGCAGGACGTTGTGCCGCCGCATGGTGCCGCGGGTGGGCGCGGGCGGGTCGAAGGCCTCGCTGGCGCAGATGCGTTCCAGGTCGGCGATGCCGTTTGCGCCGCTGATCGGGATCGCCTGCTGCCGGCAAAGCTTCATCCCGTTCCACTCGCCGGGATTGTGCGAGGCGGTAATCATGATGCTCGCATCCGCGCCCAGCAGGCCGTTGGCGAAATAGGAGATCGGGGTGGAGCACACGCCCACGTCGATTACGTCGGCGCCCTGCAGCGTGAGGCCCTCGGTCAGCGCATCGAAGACGTTCTGCGAATGGGGCCGCATGTCGCGGCCCACCACCACCTTGCGGCAGCGCACAAAAGTGGCGAACGCCCGCCCGATCTTGAGCGCGATGTCCGGCGTCAGGTCTTTTCCGTAAATGCCGCGGATGTCATAGGCCTTGAAGATGCCTGCCATGGATCGTCCCTCCTTTGCTCTGAGCCCGGACTGGAAGCTCAGGGGAATCTATGTGAAAGATTCACTTTGCTCAAGCAGGAAGCGCTGCTCATTCCCGGTTGCGACCGCGCGCGGCGCGCGATATGATTCGCCGCTGCAACCGGTTGGGCGGACCCAAGGGTCGCCCTTCTTGCGGAAAGGCGTGCGCGCTTGGCGGCTGACAAAACTATGGCGGGAGAGATCGGGGATCGCGCTGCGGGGATCCCGTGGTACCGGACGCATGTTGACAGGGACGTGCTGCGCGGGCTGACGCAACGCAGCGACGCCCGTGCCTGGCTGCAGACCGGTGGCTTTCTGGGGCTGCTTGCCGTGACGGGCACAGCGGCCTATCTCGCGGCGGGCCGGCTGCCCTGGCCCGCCGTGTTGCTGTTGATCCTGGTGCACGGGACGTTCTGGCAGTTCCTGCTGAACGGTTTTCACGAATTGTGCCATCAGACCGTATTCCGGACGCGCTGGCTTAACGCCTTCTTCGTGCGGGTGTTTGGGCTCCTGGGGTGCCACAACGTGCACCTCTTTACGGGCAGCCACATGCGGCACCATCAGTACACGCTGCATCCTCCGCAGGACCTTGAAGTGGTGCTGCCCATCAAGCTCTCGCTCAGGGGCTTCCTGCGAAACGCGTTGATCGACCCGCTGGTCTTCAAGTACTCGTACGGCGCAGCGCTCCGTCTGAGCGCAGGCAGGCTCTGCGGCGAGTGGGATCTGCGCGTGTTTCCTGAGTCCGACCCGGAAGCGCGGCGGCAGGTCTTTCGTTTCGCGCGGCTCACGCTGGCATTCCACGTCGCGCTCCTGGCAGTTTCGATCCACTTCAGGCTGTGGATGCTGCCCGTGCTGACCACCTTCGCGCCTTTCTACGGCGGATGGCTGTTGTATTTGCTCAACAACACGCAGCACGTGGGGCTGCAAGATAATGTGAATGATTTCAGGCTCTGCTGCCGCACGATCCTGATCAATCCTTTCCTTCGCTTTCTCTACTGGCACATGAACTACCACATCGAGCACCACATGTACGCGGCTGTGCCTTGCTACCACCTTCGCCGGCTGCATGAGGCCATCAAGCACGAGTTGCCGCCCTGCCCGCGAGGCGTCGTAGAAACCTGGACCGGCATTGGCGCCACTCTTCAGAGGCAGAGGACGGAGCCGGGCTATCAGTTCGCGGCGCCCTTACCGGGCCATGACGGCTAAACCGGGCGCATGTGAGTTCCGGGGATCGCCGCCCGGGGGAGATGCGGCGAAGCTCG
>CAYRKB010000013.1:39817-50341 GCA_964424705.1 uncultured Victivallales bacterium | reverse complement strand
ACCCACAACCTTTGGCTTCGGAGGCCAACGCTCTATCCAATTGAGCTACAGGCGCAAGGGACGTCGGAAAGATATAGCGTAACGGGCGCCAAACCTCAAGGCGCTTCGCACGGTCACCCGTTCCGCTTCTCAAAGTCTTTCATCAGCGCGATAAGCGCATCCACGCCCGCCGGCGGAAATGCGTTGTAGATCGACGCACGGATGCCGCCGACGGAACGATGCCCCTTCAGGCCGATCATCCCCTGCTTGGACGCCTCTTTGAGGAAAGATTCCTCCAGCGGCTCGCTGGGCAGGCGGAAGGTCACATTCATGTCGGACCGGCATTCCCTGACCGCTGTGCCACGATAGAAGCCCGTCGCGTCAATCGCCGCGTACAGCTTCGCAGCCTTCTCCACGTTCTGGCGGCAGAGGTTGTCTAGCCCCACCTTGAGAATCCACCGCGTCACCAGGGCCAGAATGTAAACCCCGAAGCACGAGGGGGTGTTGTAAAGCGAATCCTCTTCGATGTGCGTGCTGTACTTGAGCATGGTGGCCAGGTTCGCGGGCGCGCGCGCCGCCAGCTCCTTGCGGATTGCCACCAGCGTCACGCCGGAGGGCCCCAGGTTCTTCTGGGCTCCGGCGTAAATCAGGCCGAACTGCGTCGCATCGAATGGGCGGGACAGGATGTCGGAGGACATGTCCGCCACAAGCGGCGCCTCGGTCTTCGGGAAGGCCTTCCACTGCGCACCGGAAATGGTCTCGTTGGAAGTGATGTGCACGTAGGCCGCGCCGGGCGTGAGCTTGAGTTCGCCCTCGCGGGGCACGCGGGTGGGAAGCTCCTTGCCGCAGTCCGCCGCAACGTTGACCTTGCCCACCAGCTTGGCTTCTTTGATGGCCTTCGAGGCCCACGCGCCGGAGTTGGTGTAGTCGGCGACCTGTCCGGGCCCAAGCAGGTTCATGGGCACCATTGCGAACTGCAGGCTGGCGCCGCCCTGCAGAAAGAGCACCGCGTAGTCGTCGGGCAGCTTCAGAAGCTGCCTTACGTTTGCGATGGCTTCCGCGTGCACCGCCTCATACTGCTTGCCGCGGTGGCTGCTTTCCAGAATCGACATCCCAGACCCGTTGAAATCAAGGAGTTCCTTCTGCGCCTGCTCCAGCACCTCGACCGGCAGCACCGCCGGCCCCGCCCCAAAATTGAATGCCCGGCCCATGGCTAGCTCCTTTCCTCTTTCGTTCGTTTCACCTCTCTATGCCACGCGCTCTTGTCGCGCGTCAATCTTTCTCGCACGGGGTCTTGGTCTTGCGCGGCCCGGCGATTGCCCTTTGAGATCGCAGGAATCAAAAGTACACTCTCAACGTGCGGTCAGGCAGGCCGCTTGCGCCGGGCCTGTAGCTCTGCGCGATGGAACAGACTGGGCAGGTACTTTATGAAGAAGACATTCGGGCTGGCCCTTGGAGGCGGAGGGGTGCGCGGGCTGGCGCACGCCCTTGTTCTTGAGGCCTTGGATGAAATGGGCTGCCGTCCGAGTATCATCGCGGGCACCAGCATGGGCGCGCTTATCGGCGCACTCTACGCGTCCGGCGTGCCCGGGCGGACCATCAGGGAGAACATCGAACGAAACATCATTTCCCGGAAAGACTCCTGGCACGACATCTTCGTGAAGCGGGCGGATCTCCTTCAGGTGGTCCGATCCGTCACGCTGCAACGCGGGCCGGGCGGGACGACGGTCAAGCCCGACCGATTCCTGAATTTTCTCCTGACGGCCGTCCACAAGAAGACGTTCGAGGATCTTGAGATCCCTCTGCTCGTCGTCACCACGGATTTCTGGAAGTGCGAAGAGGTGGTCCTGAAAACGGGCGACTTGCTCCCGGCCTTGAAGGCCAGCTTCGCGATCCCCGGGATCTTCGCCCCGGTAACCATCGGCGAGCGGGTGCTGCTCGACGGCGGCATTGTCAACCTCGTGCCGTACGAACTCGTCCTGGACCAGTGCGACATATCCATTGCCGTGAACGTGGCCGGCACCCGCACACCGGGGAAAAGCAGAACGCCCAGCGGCTTGACGGCGATTCTGGGGTCGTTCCAGATCATGCAGGATGCAACCCTGGCCGAGAAGATGAAGCGCCGCATGCCGGACATCTACGTCCATCCGGAAGTGCTGGACGTTCCCATGTTCTCCTTTGGATTGGCGGCGCGGGTTCTCAGGCAATCCGCGCCTGCCGTGACGGAAATGAAGAGCCGAATCGAGCAGGTTCTGGCGCGCTAGTGCGAATTTGCTGGCGCGCACATTGCGGGATATGGCACATTTTACGTCGCATGTATGGGGCTCTGGAGTGCTGTCGGGATGTTCCCCGCCCCCGTGCAAGGATACGCGTGAAGACATTTGTCGTACTTTCACTGTTCTCTCTTCTCTTTCTCAGCGCGATCCCTGTGGAGGCGCAGGACTTGCAGCGGTGCCCAACGTGCCGCGGCAAAGGGCTGGTCCTCGTCGTGAAGTGCACAAACTGCGACGGAACCGGGCGCTGCCCCGCGTGTGGCGGAACGGGGTTCAAGGGCACCGCATCCCTGTCGCCCAACAAGGTCGGGTGCCTTGTCTGCCGTAGCACGGGTCAGTGCAAAACCTGCAACGGAACGGGCGGAACCATGGGAAAGTGCACCACATGTGACGGGACCAGAATGGTGCCCAGGCAGGCGGGGCCCAACCCGCCGCCCGGCGCCCCAGCCGTGCCGAGGCCTCCGATTCCGAAGCCCGTGCCCCAGCCTGTCCCGCGCCCGCAGCCGCCCCCCAAGCCAGAAAGAAATTCCGGCTTCGGCGACGTCATCAAGGATCGCGCCGGCTTTGTCGACAGAGTGCTGGAGGCCAACGTCTGCATCTTCAGCGGCAACCCGGCCGGAGTAGTAGCTGGCGTTACGGCGTCCCCGGCGCCCGGCGAAGTGGCCATGCTTGTGGCTAAAGATGATGACGTCAGCGGAGAGATCGTGGCATTCCTGGAACGGGGGAAAACGCCGCGCAAGGCACTCATCACCTACAGCGTCGTGACGCCCGACAACCTTGTGGTTTACAGCATCACGGAAGCGGCCCCGGCCGAAAAGCAGACTTCCGCTACTCCATGAAAGCCACGCCGCAGATACGTGCGTCCACCAGGACCGACCGGGACACGATCGTGCGTTTTACGCACGCGACGTCCTTCTTTCGCGATGACGAAATGCAGATCGCGATCGAGGTGCTGGATGAGGCGCTGGCCAAGGGACAGGCCGGGCACTATCAGTCCTATACGGCCGAAAGTGGCGGCATCCCCGTGGGCTGGATCTGCTACGGTCCGACGCCCTGCACCCTCGGGACATTTGATATCTACTGGATCGTCGTCGCACCGGAGGCGCAAAACCAGGGGATCGGGTCCCTGCTGCTGACTCACGCCGAACAGCGGATTGCGGCGGGCGGCGGAAGGCTTTCGATCATCGAAACTTCGGGCCGTCCGATCTACGACGCCACCTGCCACTTCTATCTCCGGCGCGGGTATCGGGAAGCCGCGCGGCTGGATGAATTCTATGCGCCGGGAGACGACAAGATCATCTACATCAAACGCCTGACCGCCTGACGGAGCTCATTCCACGCGCTCAATATCCGCGCCGAGGCGGCGCAGCTCTCGATCCACCTGCTCGTAGCCGCGGTCGATGATTTGAGCGTTGTCGATGACGCTCTCGCCCTTCGCGCAGAGCGCGGCCAGAAGCAGCGCCATGCCCGCACGCAGATCCGGGCTGGACATGTGGATGCCATGCAGGTGCGACGGGCCATCCACCATGACGCGATGCGGATCGCACGGGACGATGCGCGCGCCCATCTCCACCAGCCGGTCCACAAAGTACATGCGGCTCTCAAACATCTTCTCGAAGAACAGCACCGCGCCCCGCGCCTTGGTTGCCAGCACGATCGCCACGCTCATCAGATCCGATGGGAAAGCGGGCCAGATGCCATCCTCAATCTTTGGAATTGCCGCGCCGATGTCGTTGCGCACCTGGAGTTTCTGGCCGGCCGGCAGCAACAGCCTGCCCCCCTCCTGCGTCCAGCCAACGCCGAGTTTTCCGAACGGGCGCGCCGCAATGGCCAGCGCATCCGCCGGCGCCTCGTCGACAGTGAGCTGGCCGCCTGTGAGGGCCGCCGCCGTCACGAAGCTGAGCGTCTCAACGTAGTCCGGTGAAATGCGGTGGCTTGCGCCATGCAGATGGTCCACGCCGTCGATTCGCAGGAGGTTTGTGCCGATGCCATAGATCTTCGCGCCCATGCGCTTGAGCATGTGACACAGGTCCTGCACGTGCGGCTCGCACGCCGCGTTGTAGATCGTGGTCCGGCCCGGCGCCAGGGTGGCGGCCATCACGATGTTCTCGGTGGCCGTGACGCTCGCCTCGTCGAGCAGCAGCGCGGCGCCCTTCAGCTCCCGCCTCCGGAAGTCAAAGGCATTGGTTCCCGTCGCGTGAATGCCCAGCTGTCGCAGCCCGTCGAAGTGCGTGTCGAGCCGGCGGCGGCCAATTACGTCGCCGCCCGGCGGCATCAGGATCACGCGCCCGTGGCGCGCCGCCATCGGACCCGCGAAGAGAATCGAGGAGCGCACCTTCCGGCAGAGGGCCGGGTTGAGGCGGCGCTTGCGGATGCCCGCAGCGCAAAGCGTGACCGAGTGGCCCTTCTGCTCGATGCTCACGCCGAGATCGTCGAGGAGCTGCAGCATCGTGGTGACGTCCTCGATCAGGGGAACGTTGCGCAGCGTCACCGGCTCGTCCGTGAGCACGCAGGCCGCAAGCATCGGAAGGGCGGCGTTCTTGTTGCCGGGCGTGCGGTGCTGCCCGCCGATGCGGCGGCCGCCGCGAATGACAAAACGAGCCATGGCCGTTCTCCGGCTTAGCCGAGCATTTCGCGCTGCACCAGTTCCACGATCCGCCCGGCCGTGAAGCCAAACTTCTCCGCGAGCACCTTGGCTGGCGCGCTGGCGCCGAAGTGATCGAGGCAGAGCGTGCGCCCCGCGTCGCCGACATATTTCTGCCAGCCAAACGACGTGCCGGCCTCGATTGCGAGGCGCCGCCTGCAGCCGGGCGGCAGCACGTCCTCACGATACGCCTGCGGCTGACGCTCGAAGAGCTCCCAGGACGGCATGCTCACCACCCGCACGCACTGTGCGGCGGCGAGCGTCTTGCCGGCCTGCAGCGCAAGCTCGACTTCCGATCCGCTGGCCAGCAGGATCAGGTCGGGCTTGCCTTCCCGGCTCTGCCACAGCGTGTAGGCGCCTTTTTCAAGCATACTCGCCGGGGGATAGGCGCTGCGGTCAATGACCTGCAGATTCTGGCGGGTCAGCAGCAGCGCGGTCGGGCCCGACTTGTTCTTCAGCGCGGCCACCCAGGCCGCGGCGGTTTCGGTCGGATCCGCCGGGCGCAGCACCGTCATATTCGGCATGCAGCGCAGGCTGGCCAGCTGCTCCACGGGCTCGTGGGTCGGGCCGTCCTCGCCGACGTGGAAGCTGTCGTGCGTGAAGACGTAGATGACCGGAAGCTTGGTGAGCGCGGCGAGTCGCACGGCCGGCCGGCAGTAGTCGAGGAACACGAAGAACGTGGCGCCAAACACGCGCAGCCCGCCATGCAGCGCCATGCCGTTCATGATCGACGCCATGCCGTGCTCGCGCACGCCGAAGTGCAGGTTCCGCCCGCAGAACGCGCCGCGGTTCACGTGCCCGCCGTTGTCGATCAGCGTCTTGGTGCTGGGCGCCAGGTCGGCCGAGCCGCCCACGAGTTGCGGGATGTACTGCGCCAGCGCCTGAAGCACGGTTCCCGACGCCGCGCGCGTCGCAACGGGCTTCGCGGGATCGAAAGCGGGCAGCAATTCGGCAAGGTTCTCGGGGATGTAGTCATCAAAGAATGTCTTCCACTGCGCGGCGAACGCCGGGTTCGCGCCGGCGTGCTTCTTAAACGCGCGCTCCCAGCGCGCACTCCTGCGCTGCATCTCGCCCAGCCGCGCGGCGAACAGCTCGCGCACGCGCGCCGCGACCTGGAAGTCCTGGTTCTCGTCGAGGCCGAGGTTCCGCTTCGAGGCCTTGACCTCTTCGGGGCCCAGCGGCTCGCCGTGGGCGCCCGCGGTGTCGTGCTTGTTCGGGCTGCCGTGCGCGATATGCGAGTTGCACACGATCAGGGTCGGGCGGGACTTCTCGCGCCGGGCTTTGCGAAGGGCCGCGTCGATCTGGTCTAAATCGTGCGCATCGATCTCGACCACGTTAAAGCCATAGCCCTGGAAGCGCTTCTTCACGCTGTCGCTGCAGGCCAGGTCGGTCTTGCCCTCGATCGTAATCCGGTTGCTATCGAAGAGAACGACCAGCTTGTTCAAGCCAAGATGCCCGGCGAGGGAAAAAACCTCATGGCTGATGCCCTCCATCAGGTCGCCGTCGCCGCAGAACACGAACGTGTGGTGATCCACCGGCTGGTACCCGGCGGCGTTGAACCGCTCCGCCAGCATGCGCTCGGAGAGGGCCATGCCCACCGCATTGCCGCACCCCTGCCCCAGCGGGCCGGTGGTGGTCTCCACGCCGGGGGTAAGATGCGCCTCCGGGTGGCCCGGCGTGCGGCTGCCCCACTGGCGGAACGCCTTGAGCTCTTCCATCGGCAGATCGTAGCCGGAGAGGTGCAGCAGGCTGTAGAGCAACATCGAGCCATGGCCGCCCGAAAGCACAAAGCGATCACGATTCTGCCAGGCGGGCTGCGTAGGGCAATGGTTCAGGTGCTTGAGAAAGAGAACGGCGGCCACATCCGCCATACCCATGGGAAGGCCGGGGTGCCCGGACTTCGCTTTCTCCACGCCGTCCATGGCCAGGCCGCGAATCGTGTTGGCGGCAAGTTGAAGGTCTTCGCGCGACAGGGTGCTGCTCATGATGTCTCCAGTGCTGAATGCGTCCAACGAATGAAAGCGTGAATTTTTCACAAACGGCACGGGTTGTCCAGCGTGCAATTGCCGCGATGGGGCGAGGCACTTTTCAGCCCTGCAGATCAAGCCTGAACCCCGGGAACCGCATGTCAGCCGCGCACGGGCCCCCGCGGTCAGGACGACAGACGTGCGCGCCGCCACCGCAGCAGGGCGAAGCCTGCCGCCGGCGCCAGGAACGCGAGAAGTACGGCCCAGCCTGCGCCCGCCTGCAGGCTCCGGTTTCCGGCCCACGCGTACACGGCACAAAGCGGCAGCGTGCCGGCCACGGTGAGGGCAAGAAACGCGCGAAGCGGGAGCCGCGACAGGCCGGCGGCGCAGCTCACGATCTCCGTCAGCATCGGCACGCTGCGGCTCATAAGTATGCCCCAGACGCCCCAGTCTTCGAAAAGGCGCTCCACCCGCGCCGCGTCGGCCGCGCCCACAACCCGCTCGAATGCGGGCCGGCCAAAACGCCGGCACAGGCCAAACCCCAGCAGCGCGGACCCCATCGCGCCGGCAAAGCACACCGCCATCCCCGCTGGCCAGCCCAGCAGCGCGCCGGAAAGCGTCATCACGATGCTCGATGGAACCGGCAGAACCAGGTCGAGGGTCAGCAGCGAGGCGATGAGCGCCGCGGATGCGGCCGCGCCGCCGCGTGAGGCGCGCACGTGGTCAAACCACTGGCTGATCCGGGCCTCGTCAGTCCAGCCCGCCTTCTCCGCGCCGGCATATAGCAAGACGAAAACGATCATCAGGGCGGCGGCAATGGAGGCGAGCGCTTTCAAGGACGGGCCTCACTCCTATACGGGCACGATCAGGATCCAGCACGCCAGGCCATTGAGGTCCAATTCGGTTGCCCCGGCGGGTCGGCCGGAGGCTGTCGCAAGATCCGTGCACAAAGTCTCTGCGGCTATGTAGTCCGCAAACGCACGTACAGAAGCCTCAAACTCAGGCGGCCCTCCGTAGCGCACTTGAATCCTCTGCGTCACTTCGAAATCGGCGACCTTGCGCGCGCTCTGGATGCGGTTCACAAGCTCGCGCGCCAGGCCTTCCTGTTCCAGTTCGGGCGTCAGCGCCGTTTCCAGCGCAACCAGCAGCTCACCGGCCACCGCCACCACGAGGCCGGGCTTCGGCCGCCGCTCCAGGACAATGTCCTGCGCGCCGATGGAGACCTCTTCGCCGTCCACCATGATCACGCAGCTCTCGCCGCCCGCGATCTGCTCCAGCGCCTCTGCGCTCAGACCCGCAAGAACCTTGGCAGCCGCCTTGACCTTGGGGCCGAGGCGCGGGCCCAGCGCCCGGAAGTCCGGCTTGGCCTTGAGGTCGGCCAGCGCGGTCTCGTGGTGCCCGAACTCGAGGCTCTTCACGTTCAGCTCGTCGGTCACAATATCGGCCAGCGCCCGGATCCGCCGCAGCACATCCGGGTTGCGCGAGACCACGTGCATCCTCGCCAAGGGCTGGCGCACCTTGAGATTGTGCTCCGCGCGCAGCTGCCGGCCAAGACCCACCACGGTGACGATCTCGGCCATCTCCGCTTCCAGCTCTTCGTCGCGGAACCTGCCCTCCGGCATGGGAAAGTCGCACAGATGCACCGAGTCCGGCATGCCCGCGTGCCGCAGGTTGCGATAGATGCTCTCGCTGATGAACGGCACGAAGGGCGCCGCGATCTTCGAGAGTTCGATCAAAACGTGATGCAGCGTCTCATACGCCTGCGCTTTGTCGCCGTCGTCCTTCGACTTCCAGAAGCGCCGCCGGCTGCGGCGGATGTACCAGTTCGTCAGGTCCTCGATGAAACGGACAAACGGGCGGACAGCCTGCTGGAGGTCATAGCCGTCCATGGCGGCTGTAACTTCCTGCTTCAGACGGTCAAGGCAGCTCAGGACCCAGCGGTCGAGCATTTGCCGCTTGCCGTCCGCGGCTTGCGGCTGGCCTGGGTTCCAGCCGTCCACGTTGGCGTAGGTGACAAAGAAGCTATAGGAGTTCCAGAGCGGGATCAGGAAATCGCGCAGGCACTGCTTGACGCCTTCCTCGGAGAACCGCAGATCCTCGGCGCGGACGACCGGGGAGTTGATCAGGTAGAGGCGGAGGGCATCCGCGCCGTAGGCGTCGAGCATGTAGTTGGGATCGGGGTAGTTCTTCAGGCGCTTGGACATCTTGCGGCCGTCCTCGGCGAGAACGAGTCCATTGACAACGACATTCTTGAACGCGGGCTTCTTGAAAAGCGCGGTGGAGAGCACCATGAGGGTGTAGAACCAGCCGCGCGTCTGGTCGAGGCCCTCGGCGATGAAGTCGGCCGAACCAGCAGTCGAGCACCTCCGGCGTCCGTCGGTAGGTCTTGCCGTTGCGCTGGATCGTGATCTTGTCCATGAAATGCTTGTGGAGGTCGGTCACCTGCTGGCCGCTCAGCTCCTCAAGCTCCTTGATGGATCCGACGCAGAGGGTGTCGTCCTTGTCGCCGTCCGCGACCCAGACGGGGATGCATGAGCCCCAGAAGCGGTTGCGGCTGATGTTCCAATCCTTCGCTTCCTTGAGCCAGTTGCCGAAACGCTTTTCGCCGATCGCCTGCGGCATCCAGTGCACGCCCGCGTTGTTGGCGACGAGGTCGTCGTGCATGTCCTCGACGCGGACGTACCACGCCTCGACCGCGCGGTAGATCAGCGGCGTATCGGTGCGCTCACAGAACGGATAGCTGTGGACGATCGTGCTCTGGTGCACGAGCTTGTGCTCGTCCTTGAGGCGGCGGATAATCGCCTTGTCGGCGTCTTTGCAGAACTGGCCGGCGTAGTCCGCCACGCGCGCGGTGAAAGCGGCGTTCTCGTCCAGCAAATCCACCGGCGGGATCCCGGCGGCCTTGCAGACGCGGAAGTCGTCTTCGCCGTAGGCCGGCGCCATGTGGACAAGGCCGGTGCCATCCTCGGTGCTGACGAAACCGTCGTTCAGAAACTGGAACGCATTGGGCTGGTCCTTGAGGTAGGGGAACAGCGGCTCATATTTCCAGCCCGCCATCTCACGGCCCTTGAAGTTCGCCACGACTTCGTAGTCTTCCTTTTTCTTATAGGTGGCTTCCAGCCGCGCGTGGGCGAGGACGTAGATGGCCTTCTCACGGAGGTCGCGCACGGCCACATAGTCGAGGTCGGGCCCGGCACAGACGGCAAGGTTCGCCGGCAGCGTCCACGGCGTCGTCGTCCAGATCAGCGCGAACCATGGCTCGGAAGCGTCGCGCTTCAGGCGCAGCCGCACGGTCACGGACGGGTCCTGCACATCCTGATAGTTGCTGCCCGCCTCGAAATTGGAGAGCGGAGTGGTCAGCTTCCACGAGTAGGGCATGATGCGGTAGGACTTGTAGACTCGGCCCTGCTCCCAAAGCTGCTTGAAGGCCCACCAGATGGTCTCCATGAAGGGGAGGTCCATCGTTTTATAGTCGTTGTCGAAATCGACCCAGCGCCCCATGCGCGTGACGGTCTTGCGCCATTCGGCCACATACTTGAGCACTAGCGAGCGGCAGGTTTCGTTGAAGACATCCACGCCCGCCTCGCGGATAGCGCCGGTGCCCGCGAGCCCGAGCTGTTCCTGCGCAAGCGCCTCGATCGGAAGCCCGTGGCAGTCCCAG
>CAYRKB010000013.1:21249-39807 GCA_964424705.1 uncultured Victivallales bacterium | reverse complement strand
AGCCGAAGCGGCGCTCGACGTGGTAGCCGCGCATGCTCCAGAAGCGCGGGACGATGTCCTTGATCGTGCCGGCGAGCAGGTGTCCGTAGTGGGGCAGCCCGGTTGCGAACGGCGGGCCGTCATAGAACACGAACTCCGGCGAGCCGCGCCTTTGTTCCAACGACTTCTCAAAGATCTTCTCGCGCCGCCAGAACTCCAACACGTCTTTCTCGGCGGCCGCAAAGTCCATCTTGTTCGATACGGGTGTAAACATGGCTCGATCACTTTCCCTGCATGCCCGGCCGGGTTCAACGAGGCACGGGCGCACAAAACAGGGACCAAGCTACCGCATGCGGCCGGATGCGGCAACAAAACTCATCCAATTCCAATTGAAATGACGCGGGCGGCTGCTATTCTGTGCTAATGCTTCAGTCGCTGCGCGTCAAGAATCTCGCCATCGTCGAGAATATCCAGGTTGATCTCAAACCTGGGCTGAACGTCATCACCGGCGAGACGGGCGCCGGCAAGTCGGTCCTCATCGGCGCGCTGGGGCTCCTGCTCGGCGAACGGGCGGACAAGTCCCTCATCCGCGCCGGCGAGGACGCCTGCGGCGTCGAGGCGACGTTCGCCCTGGCGAACTGCCGCGCCATCGACCAGATGCTTGAAGAGCTCGGAATCCACCCTTGCGACGGCGGGCACCTCATTATCCGCCGCATCGTGTCCGCCGCGGGCGGCAACAAGATCCTGGTCAACGACTGCCCCGCCACGCTGCAGACGCTCGCCCGCCTGGGCACGCTCCTCGTCGATATGCACGGGCCGCACGACCACCAGTCTCTGCTCGACCGCGATTTTCAGCTCGAGCTGCTCGACGCCGCGGGCCACCTTGAAAAGCCGCGCGCCGCCTACGAACAATCCCACCGGGCGCTCCTCGACCTCGAACAGCAGCGGCGCGGCCTGGACGGCGACGACAAGCAGGTCTCGCAGCAGATCGAGCTGCTCACGTATCAGGCGCAGGAGATCGACAGCGCCGCGCTCACCCCCGCCGATGAGACGGAGCTCGAACAGGAACACGCCACCGTCGCGAACGCCCAGCAGATCCTCGCGCTCGCCGACGCTGTCCGCAACGCCGTCATTGACGACGAATCCTCCGCCTTCAGCCGCATGGTGTTCGTTCAGAACCGGCTTGAGGAACTCAGCCCGATCCTGCCCGACGCGAAAGCGTGGAAGCAGGAAGCCTCGGGGATCGCCATCTCGCTGCAGGAGTTGGCGGACACCGTAAGCCGCGCCGCGACGCGAATCGAGGGGGACCCCGCGCGGCTCCAGTGGCTTGAGGACCGGATGAGCGAGGTGCACAAGCTCAAGCGCAAGTACGGCGGCTCCGTGGAGGCGATTCTGGCGCATCTCGACACATGCAAGCAGCAACTGCGCGAGCTCGAGACGCGGGGCGAGCGCATTGCGGAGCTGGACCGCGGCATCGCAGCCGCCCGCGCCGACGTGAAAGCTGTGGGCGGCACGCTGAGCCAGGCGCGCCGCAAATGCGCGACGGGCCTGGCCAAGGCAATCATCTCCGAGCTGAAGGAGCTGGGGTTCCCGCACGGCCAGTTCTTCATCGACCTGCAGGACTCCGAGCCCCGCCTTTCCGGCCTCGACGCGATTGAATTCGGGTTTGCGCCAAACGTCGGAGAGCCGGCCCGGCCTCTGCGCCTGATTGCGTCGAGCGGAGAAATTTCCCGCATCATGCTTGCCATCAAGGCGGTCGTGGCGCGGCATGACCGCATCCCCGTGCTCATCTTCGATGAAATCGACGCCAACGTCGGGGGGGAGATGGGCACGGCGATCGGCGCGAAGCTCGATGCGGTGGCGCAAACGCACCAGGTGCTCTGCATCACGCACCTGCCGCAGGTTGCGGTCTACGGCAAGGCGCACTACGTGGTCCGCAAGGAAGTGTCCGAGGGCCGGACGCACACGCTCATCGCAACCGTCGAAGGCGAGGCGCGGGCCGAGGAAGTGGCGCGCATGCTGGGCGGCAAGGACCTCACCAGCGTAACCCTCCGCCACGCCCGCGAAATGCTCAAGCGGCGCTGACCCGCCGTATATCTCGCAGGGCTATCCATAGGGGCAGGCCGATCATACACCGTGCTCGTCGAAGTGGGTTCATGGCCACCCCACAATTCCCGGCAAGTCCAACAAGCTTTGGATTTGAAGAGCGGGTGGCGGGCAATTCTCCGGCCAAGGATGAAACCCAGTTCGCCAGATCGCGGCGAGCCCTGCGCGTTCAGCCGCCATGATATCCAGCTCCGGATTGTCTCCCACAAAGCACACCTGTTCGGCCGGCAGCCCGAGCTGCGTGAGAGCGAGGGCAAAGATTGCGGGGTCCGGTTTCCTCAGCCCGCAGCTCTCCGAAATAAGAATCGCCGGACAGTATCGCCACAGGCTCAGCGCCATGATCTTTGCGTTCTGGGCTCGGGCCGAACCGTTCGTGATAATCCCCAGGGCGAAGCCGCGCGCGGCAAGCGACTCCAGGGATTCCTGCATGCCGGTCATGGCGACCGCGCACCCGGGGAACACCCACGTCCAGTGACGACTAAAGCGCGCGCCATCAAAGGGCGAGCGCCATTCCGCCCATGCTGAAATGGCTGCGATCTTATCCTCTTTGTTCCGGTACCCGCCCTGGTCAGCCAGGATAAGGCGTTCAGCAACATGCTCTATCGACATGGGCGCCAACTCCTGTCTGAACTCATGCAAAAACGCTTCGGCATAGCGACAAATCGACGCATTGCGGTCTACGAGCGTGTTATCAAGGTCCAGCAGGATGCCGCGCATTCTTCTCATCTCTTTGTTAATCCTCCGGCTGTTCGCCTTCGGGCGCCATTTTGACCAGCTTCGGGTCGAACCTGGCAATGATGTCCACCAAGTCGCGCTGCGCGGCCATAACGGATTCAATGTCCTTGTACCCCATCGGCACTTCGTCAAGGCCCGCGGAGATCAGCACAACATCATGTTCGGCCAGGAACTTCCTGCCGTCGTTCCACGTGTAGGTGTTCCTGGTCGCCGTGCGGCTCATTCGCCGGCCAGCCCCGTGAGACGCGGAATTCATGGACTCCGCCACGCCTTTGCCGCGAACCACGTAGCCCGGCGTCGCCATGGAGCCAGGAATGATCCCGACCACGCCCTTCCCCGCCGGAGTCGCGCCCTTACGGTGAACAATGACAGCCTGGCCGAAGTGATGCTCCCGCCATGCGAAGTTGTGATGATTCTCGATATCCAGCAGGACGTTCACGCCGAGCGCCTTGGCAACATCGCGATGGATCAAGCCGTGGTTTGCCGCCGCGTACCGGCCCATCAGTTCCATGGCTTGCCAGTACTCACGCCCTGCATCGCTGTCAAGGTCCAGCCATGCCAGCTGCATGAGCTCGCGAGGAAGCTCGGGATGAAGATCCATCGCAAGTTTGCTGTAATGCGTGGCGATCTGTCCGCCGGTTCCACGGCTTCCGCTATGGCTCAGGAGCGCACAGTAGATGCCGGCCTTCAGACCGAGGTCATCCTGCTTGAGCGTCAATGTTCCAAATTCAACAAAATGATTACCGCTTCCGCTTGACCCTAGCTGGCGGGACGCCCTGTCTCGACACTGCCTGGTGACGGGGCTGAATGACCAGTCCTCCGCCATGACCGGGTGGTCCTTCCTCGGAGAGAAGCCGCCGCCCACACCGAAGCTGGTAGCCTTCTCGACAGCGTTGCGCAACCTGCCTTCCTGGCCCCGGATGGACGACACCGGCATATCCAGCACCGACATCTTCATCCGGCAGGCGATGTCCATGCCCACCGCATACGGAATCACAACGCCCTGGGTCGCCAGCACTCCCCCGATCGGGAGGCCATACCCCATGTGGGCATCCGGCATCAGCGCCCCCGCGACGGACACCGGAAGTTTGCACGCATTGTCCATCTGCTGGAGGGACTGCGCCTCCAGGTCCGTCCCCCACTGGCGGCACGGCGCAGGCTCCGCACGCTGATCGTATCGGGCGCGGGCCGCCGCCGTCTTGACCAGCGAAGAAGCGAGCTTTCCGAAAACGGGATCGCCCACATGCTCTCCGGGGTTGTAAGCAATGGCCGCGACCTTCTTTCGCACGGCATCCCGGGCCATCCCGGCCTTCATCACTTCGCCGATCGCTTCCAGGGCAAGCCGGAGCGGCTCGCCTTTGGGAATCCCCAGGTTCTGCAACTCCCTTGATTTCATCCCGACGTCCTCCACCATGCGGCCAGCACCACGCCAACGTCGGCCAGCACATGGGACACGATGGGCACGGCGAGCCCCGCTGTGCGCCGCGCCATCCACCGCCACATATGCGATGCCGCCGTCAACGCCGCGAAGCATAGCACAAGCCAGCCCCACGGCAGCAGGGATGCCAGGACGAGCAGGTGGTACCCGGCGAACGCCAGATGCGCCAGCGGCGTGCGCTCGCGCAAGGGGCCCCAGTGCACTTGCTCAAGAAATGGATGCACAAGACCGAAGTAAGGAATCATCGCCAGGAAGGAGAGGCGGGGCAAATGATGACTTTCCAGCCACGTCGACAGGTCCGCGTGCGCGATGAAAGGCAGAAGAAAGAAGAGCAGAGGACCCGCGAGTGCCAGCGGCACAGCCAGAAAGAAGTCGCAGGTCCGCAACGGCGGACGCACGCGGGGAACGGCCGCCCGCGACCAGAACAGGATCTGTGCGTGGTACGCCAGAATCGCGAGCCAGGCGTTTGACAGGCCACACCAGAACGCGGCCACGGCAAGGTATGGCGCAAGCAATTTTAGAAGCAGCGTCATCGTCGTACGTTGAACGCCAGATTATCTGGCGGGGGGCGGAGCTTCGACGGCGCGCTCCAGCGACTCCCAGAGCAGCTCCACGCGGCCGAACCCGGCGCCGCGCGGCGAACCTTCCACCGCGAATTGCGCGAGCCGCCACGACGGGCGCTGTCGCCCTTCAATCTCGGCGATGACGGGCAGAACCCGTGCCAGCGCGACGTCGACGAGGGCCAGGCTCTGCCGTTTCAGGATCCAGCCCGGAATCTGTTCCGCCCGGTCCTCCTTCAGCATGTCCGCGCGGCAGTCCGGAAGGCGTTCGCGCATGATGGCCAGCGGCGAGGAGGTCACGGAGCCGGAAACCGCCTCGAACGCCTTGAGAGCGCCGTCGCATCGATCCGCGCGTGCCTGCAAGGCCCGCAGCCGCCCGATGTCGGCGCAGAACTTCGCGCTGGACGCCGCGTGGTCGCGCAGCGCGTGGTACGAGAACGCGCTCAAGATCAATGCCGCAGCAAGGATTGCGCCCGCAGCAGCCCAGAGCATGCGCGACGGTGTCAGGGCCCTACTCATGCGCCGCCTCCGGCCGCAGCTCGAACGGAATGCGCCCGTCCATACGGGCGGGCAACCGCTGCAGGCTCACCTTGCAGCCGTGCGCCATGGCCATCGCTGCAAGCGCCTCAGGGCTTCTCCATTCGGGGGCCGTCCCCTTGGCGGACAGGGATTGCCTGTCCAGTGCAAGCGCCTCGATCTGAATGCCCGCCTTCCCTGCCGCGCGCACCATCTCCAGGGCGGTCGTCGTAAGCGACAGCTCGAATGCCGCGAGGAACGGCTTGAGCGCGACCTCCCTGCGATGCAGGGCATCCTCCACAATCCGCAGCGCGTGCTCGCCCCTGGCGGGTCCAATATCCTGCCCTGCGAGCCGGGCTGCGAGCGCGCGGTACGAATTCCGCATCACGTCCTGCCGACGCGTTACGCCGACGTGCGCCGCGAGATTCGCCGCCACAATCAGACCCGCGGCCGCCAGGACTGCGAGCGCACTTCCCCGGCTCTGCCGCTCAACGCGCCGCCGGGCGCCTGCGTGCTGCAGGGCGTCCGTGCGCAGGTTGCAGGCGTAGGGCTCAGCGGCCAGCTGGCGCGTCGCCAGGCCGCGCGCAAGAAACTCCGCCGGGGCGTTGTGCAGCGACCACATGCCCGGGCGGGCGCGCAGCAGCTCGCCTTCAAGTCCGGCGGATGATCTTTCCGCCGCGGGGCCCGCGATGCACCAGCGGATTCTGTCCGCAGGGCGCAAGAAGATGTCCAGCAGGCGCAGCATGCCCGCCCCCTGTTCCTGCCGCGGCGCACACGCGTGCACGATGCGGCGGCCGCGGCCCGCCACCAGACACCAGCGGTCATCCGCCATGTAAAGCACAACGCGGACTTCGTTGTCGCCGTCTGCCGCGGGCAGCTCCCGCAAGCTTTGAGACCACAGCACCAGCGCTTCCTGGTCCAGGCTTTGCGGGTCCAACCCAAGCGCCGCCAGCGCGTCGAGCTTGCGGCGCATCGTCTCCAGGCGGCTTGCCACCGCGAGGGCCCGGTACGAGCTCCCCGACGCCTTGTGCGCGTCCAGAAAATCCCACGCGCAGGCTTCAAGCGGAAACGGCAGCTCCACATCGAGCAGCGTGGGAAAAACCCGCAAGGCCTTGGACCTTGCGCCGAACGGCGCTTCGATCCATTGCGCAACGCTCTCCCGCATGTTCATGCAGGCCGCCACCGGCACGCCCGGTGGCACGGCGCTCCCGGGTGCGGTCGCCACGCGCACATAGCGCCAGCGGCGGCCGCGCCGCTCCGCGCTCACCATGATGCAGGCGCCGTCGCCCTGCACATCAACCCCATACGCAAGGCTCATCGCGCACCTCCCGGCAACGCCATCTTTGCCGCGGCCTCCGGCAGGGGCTCCACGGGGTCTTCGATCACCGGCGCCGGTGCGGCGCGCCGGGCGTGCGGGCCGGGCGTGGAGTTGTCGGGGGCGGAATACCTGCGCCGCCGCATGTTGCCCCACAGGATGAACGCGGCGCGGAGGGCCAGAAGGATGAGCGACGCGACGACGTACAGCGCGCCAAGCGGCATAAGCCGTTGCCATTCGTCAGGCTTCACAATCCCGACGCCAAGCAGCGCCACACCCAGAACCATGCCGGTAAGCCCCAGGCTCTGCAGTATGACCATCACTTTGCGGCGATGCCGAAACTTCTGCTGCACGCGCTGCGCGCCGTTGGGCAAGCTCATGCGGTGGGTTCTAGCAGCAAACGCAGCGTCAGTTCAAGGTTGAAACGCAGCGCGCGGTGCGCTAGCGTTGTGCCATGTTTATCCGTTTGATGCTCGCGGCGGCAGCGCTGGCGCTACTTGCTTCCCCGCCCGCGCAGGGCGCAGGCGACACCACGATGTCCGCCAGCGCGCAGTTCGACTCGGCGCTCAACTACCTGACGCAAGCCGATGCGGAACGCGATGCGGGCAGCGTGGAGGATGCCGCGATCCTCTACAACGATGCCGCGGAGAAATATGCCGCACTGGCCGCACGATTTCCCGACTGGCAGCCGTCGATCGTCCAATTCAGAATTGCATATTGCAAGGAGCAGGCCCGCGGGCTGAAGAAGCAGAAGCAGCCGGCTGGCGCAACGAACGCTGCGCCCCCCCCCTCCGATCCAGCCAAAGCCGATGCCGTCCGGCGAGGCAACCTGAGGGCAATCAAATCGCACGCCGCCGCGCTGCTGCGCCAGGGCGACCCGGGCCGCGCCCGCCCCCTCTTACTTGACGCGCTCCAGATCGACCCGGATGACTCCGGCGTCCGGCTGATGCTGGCCATCGCGCAATGCCAGGCCGGAGCCTGCAGCGACGCCGCGCTCGTTCTGCAGGCTCTCATCGCCGAAGAGCCCACCAACGCCGTCGCGCACTTATCGCTCGGTGCGGCCTATCTCGGGCAGGGGCGTCTGGAAGATGCCGCGGGGGAGACGACCATCGGCATGAACCTGAACGCGAAAGAACCGGCAGGGCACTACAACATGGCGCGCATCCTTATGCAGATGGCGCCGCCCGACCAGGCGAAAGCGAGAGCTTCCTACGAACGGTACCTGAGCCTCGGCGGCAAGCCGGACCCTGCGCTACAGGCGGCTCTTGCCGACCCCGCCGTCGGGAAGGCCGCCACCAACGCGCCTGCCCCGGCGCCCACGCATCAATAGACCGTCAGCGCCAGGACGGCAAGCAGCACGGCAACGCCCAGTCCGCAGCAGCCCGCCAGCCTCATGCGGCGCGTCGATCCCGTGAGCAGCAGGATGAACCTTCGGAACAAGTACGGGTTGAGCAGCAACGCCATGCCCTTGATCACCATGATATAGGCGATGACTTTGACCAGCAGGCTCCACGGGGAAGGATGAAATCGCGCGGCATCCAGGAGCAGAACCGGCGCCAGGGAAAGGAGCCCGCCAAGCGCGCGCGGCGCGAGCAGGTCCTCCATGAAGATTGTCACGAGCACAATGCTGGCGGGCGTGAGCACGAGCAGCCACGGCTTGTACTGTTCCAGCGACTCCAGCGGCATGCGGTACAGCATCCACGCGGACCAGCACAGGGCTGCGGCCGCGAACACCATGCCGGCCCCGCGGTGGCGGGGAAAGCGCAACAGGGCCGCCTGCGCGCTCTGCGCGGCGAAAGTCATCCATCCGAACCACGCGCCCAATGCGCCCGCCAGGATCAGCGCCGCCATTGCCAGTTCCGTCATACGTTCCTGCCTTCCACTGCGCCATACAGCGCTTGCGCCCGCGCCCGCTCGATGCGGATCGCGACGAGATCCCCGGGCTTCACGCCCTGCGGGGGCGCAAAAATCACAATCTTGTTCGTACGCGTGCGGCCCGACCAGCGCGTTGCCTCGCGCAGGCTTTCCCCCTCGACCAGCACCTCCAGCGAACTCCCCACCAGCCCCGCATTGATCCGTAGCGCGCGGTCATCCTGCTCCGCGAGGAGCCGCTTGTTTCGCTCTATCTTCGCATCTGTGGCGACGTCGTCGTCCCACTCGGCTGCTGCAGTACCGGGTCGCGGAGAGTATTTGAAGATGAAGGCGTTGTCGAACCCGATCTCCTCGCAAAGGCGCGCCGTCTCCGCGCATTCCTCCTCCGTCTCGGTGGGAAATCCGACGATCAGGTCCGTCGTGAGCGCTAGCGACGGGACCGCGGCCCGCAGCCGCTGCACGGCGGCGAGGTACTCCGCCGCCGTGTACCCGCGGCGCATCAGGCCAAGGATGCGGTCCGACCCCGACTGCAGCGGCAGGTGCAGGTGCTCGCAGACGGCAGGGATCTCGCCCATGGCCCGCGCCAGCTCGTCGGAGCAGCCCAGCGGGTGCCCCGAGGTAAACCGGACGCGCTGAATTCCTTCTACGGCCGCCACCGCTTCGAGCAGACGCGGCAGAGGCTCCAAGAATCCGCGCGGGGAAATGTGCCCTTCCGGCCACACCGCGTTTCGCCGCCCGTACGACATGACGCTTTGCCCGAGCAACGTCACTTCCCTCACTCCGGCGGCCGCCAGCCGCCGCACTTCCTCAAGGACGTCCGCCCCCTCGCGGCTGCGCTCCCGCCCACGCACGTGGGGGACAATGCAGTACGTGCAGAAGCGGTCGCAGCCGAAGAGAATGTTGACGAAGGCGGTCGCGCCGGCGTTCACGTGGCCCGCCAGGCCGTCGCCCTGCTGCTCGCTCTCGGCGACGTCCAGCACCGGCCCCCTCCCCGCCACAACGCGCTCCAGGATCTCGGGGAGCGCGTTCAGCCGCTGCGTCCCGACAGCAAAATCAAGCCCCGGCACCTTCGCGAACAGCCGCTGCTGCAGGCGCTGCACCATGCAGCCCGTGGCGCCGACGATCCGGCCCGGGAAGTCGCGCTTGCCGGCCACGAGCAGACCCAGCTTGCCCAGCGCTTTGGCCTCGGCCTTGCCGCGCACGCTGCAGGAGTTCACGAGGATGAGATCCGCGGATTCCTCGTCCGGCGCCTGCGTGCAGCCGTGCTGCAGCAGCAGCGCGGCCACCGACTCCGAGTCGCGCACGTTCATCTGACAGCCGTAGGTTCGAATCAGGAATTTCATTCTTCCGTCGGCTTCCGGGATGAATCCTGGCGCGAGGTGTACGGGCCGATCACAAGCCCGATGCGCTTGAGCAGGTCGCTTGAGAAGTTCACCGGATACCAGCGCGGCTCGGATATCTGCCCCTGCAGCTTGAATTCGAACAGCTTGCTGATCGGGTACGTCAGGGCCCGCAGCAGCTTGGCCACGAGCGTGTGCTCCTTCATCAGCTTTACCTGCACGTCGAAATCGAGATCCCCCGTGAACGCATAAGCGCCTCGCCCGCTCAGGCTCAGGACCCCGCCTTCGATCAGGATCTTGTCCGTGGAGACCTTTCCCTCGGCGAGCGTGAAGGTCGTCTTGACGTCAGTCTGCCCGATCAGCGCGTTGATCCCGGGGACAATGCGGGCGAGCATCTCCGAAAGGCCGCCAAAAATGGGCAGCGTGAAGATGCGGCCATTCTTGATGCGCACCGTGCCGGTGCCCGTGAGGCGCTGCAAATCGGGATCGCCCACCTGGCCAACCAGGTCGAACGTGCCCGACAGGTCGCCGCGCATATCGCGCGAAGACGACTTGACGAGCTCCTTGAGACACGTCTCGAAATCGGCATGGGAGAGCGTCCCGCGCGCATGGTATGCCGTGGCCGAGGAGGCGCCCTGGGGCAGGAAGACCTCAATCGTCTGGCTCAGGTTTCCGCCATACAGGGTCCCGATCACGTTGTCGCACCGGCACGTGGTGCCCGCCATCGAAAGGTCGAACGCGCAGTCCCGCACGGGAAGCTTCTCGATGCCGATGCCGCCGCACTCAACCTGGCCCGTGAAGAGGGTGTTGGTCATCCCGTAGAAATCCGCCGTCCCCTGCGCTGCGATGCGAAAGGGCGCCTCAAACCTGTACGGGACCGCGTCATTCGGGCGGACAAGGCCCACCATGCGAAGGAAAGCCTCGGGGTGCACTCCGGACACGACATCAAAATCGACTCTTCCGACATGTTTCGAGACCGTCACCGTGAAGCCGCCCCGGCCTTCCCCTTCCTCGCGCACGATACGCAGGGGCTGCACGCGCACCACGGTGCTGGTCGCCGCGCAGGTTATGTCCAACTCCCCGGCGGTCTCCCTCACCGGCACGCCGACGTACGAGAAGTCCGCGCCCTTGAACGTTCCGCCCAGGCGCAGCTGCCCGTCATCGCCGGGTGTCCGTTCGAACCACAGGTCCGTTGTGGGAACCGGCGCGCCGAACTGGAACCGCTCCGTGAGCTCCCGCAGGAAGGACAGCTCCATCGCGTGCATCAGCGGGATCAGGAGATGCGGGTTGCACTGCGTCTTCACGCGCCCGGCCACCTTGTGCGACGCCCTGTCGTACGTGGCATCCCCGCTGAAGGTTCCGCGCCTCCCCGCGTGCTCCAGCGCGCCTCTGGCGCCGCGCACTTCGACGGCGGCAGCCGTGACGCACAGCTCGCCGTCGAGCGACTCGATCACCACGCCCTGGAACCCGCAGTTGCGCAGCGACGCATGCACCTTGACCGGCAGGTTGGCCGTCTGCGGCGCTACGCTATCCGCAGCGGCCGTTCGAGAAATGAGCTCCGGCCGGAAGACCGCGTCAGAGACGATCACCTCCTTGAGCAGCACGTGCCTGAACGAAGGGCGAGGCGGGCTGAAGGAGAAGATGAGGCGCCGCGCCTCAAGGATGGGCGGGCCCAGGACTCGCCGCGGGTAGACGTACACATCCCGGAGCACGAGAGAGAAAGGGGGTGCCAGCTTCACGACCCGCGCGACCACGGCCACGTCGCCACTATTGAGGCTCGCGACGATCCTGCGCACCACCCAGGGCGGGAACCCCACCGTCCCCAGATACAGAAGCACAATCAGGATTCCGAGCGTGAGAAATGCACATGCGGCCCGCGCGCACGTGAACAGGCTGCCAAGACATTGCAGCACCCGCTGTCGCCGGCGGGTCATCGGGAAGCGCCGCTCTTCACCGGCTGTGCCGACGCATCCTGCGCGACCGGGCGCGAAAGGTCCCGGGTCAGCAGTTCGGCGACTGAGTTGGTCAGCACGAAGACAACATCCTGCCCCTGAATCATCGCAAAGACCCCATCCATGCGCGCGCGGAAGCCAAGAATCAGCGTGCGCTGGATTCCTTCCTTGCCCGAGAGGCTGAATGACAGCGTGGTTCCCGTGCGATCCAGCCCGTAGGATTCAAGGTGCCGGGGATTGTGACACTCAATCCTCAGGGCTCGCAGGTTCGACGCCAGCGCAAGAACATCATCGAGCACGGCCTGGTTGACAGCTTGGGTCGCGGCGCCTGCGGCGCCCCATTCGCCGCTCTCCGTGCGCACGGCAGCCTGCTCCGCCGCTCCTTTTGTCAGGACGATCCGCCAGACATCGGGCGCCCGCAGGGCCAGCATGGTGCGATTGCGATACAGAAGCGGGTCGGCCAGACGCAGGCGCAGCGGCTGCAGGGCCGCTTCCGCCACGGCCAGCACCGTCGGCGAGCCCTTGAACATGACGTACGACGTGTCGTCTCCCGCCGCGGGACGGCCGACGGACACGCAGAGGTCGACGGCGGGTGCTGCTGCAGGCTTGCTCTCCGCAGCTGCCGCATTCGTTCCCGGCGCGGGCAGCTCTGCAACCGACAGGCTGAACGCCGGCGCCTCCAGCCTGTATGCCGCCACGTTGGTTCCGGCGTTATCAATCACGGACTCAATTCTCATCCTGCTGACGCGCTGCGCCAGATCATCCACCAGTTCGTCGTCCGCCTTCCACTGCACGGGCTCCACGATGTTCCAGCCTTCCTTCGCGTCGCGGAGAAGGGTTAGCTTCTGCTCCCCCGCCTGAAAGCCGAGCCTTCGGATCTTCGCCGCCTCCAGCGAGAACAGGTTGCGGTCGCGCAAGTCGTTCAGCGTAACGGCGAGCAGATTCGTGATCGCGGCGGGCACGGCGTAGATGGCGGGCTGATCGCGCTGCTTTGCATACAAGAGCGTGGCGGTCTCATCGACCGGCTTCCCGATGCGCAGCTCTTTGCCCACCTGATCCCCGGGCGCCCACACCTGGATGCGCAGCCGCGCGGTATCGGCCGCCAGCCCGTAGGTTTCGAGCCGGGCATCATCCGCGGACGCTGAGGCGGCGCGCGCGACCTCCTGCGTCGCCGTGCCGGCACGGGGGGGATCCCAGACAAAGCGCTCGGCCCGCAGCGTGTAGAGGGCCTCCAGCATGCGATGGACGCGCGCGGTGTCCGCCCGCAGCAGCAGGGGCTGTTGGATCATCCAGCCGCCGGGGGTCGGCGCCAGCTGCACCAGGCCTCCGCCCGCCCTCTGGAACTCGATGCGGGCCGTACGCGCCGCGTCGCCGGGCAGGATCGTGCGGTCACGCAGCTTCAGGAGATCCTGGGGAAGCACCGTCAGCACGTCGCGCGAGACGGCCACGACATCTTTTGAAGAAACCGTGTTGACGTAGACGAGGGAGCCAAGAGGAGCATCGCCGCCGACGAGCAATTCGTGCCGCCCCGCGGCGTCCTGCAGAAGGATCCGCGCCCGCGGCGGAGCAAGGCCATAGTCGCTCAGCTCGAGATCGCGCCGGTGGCGCTCATCCTCCGTCACGACCTCGCGACGGTACAACGTTTCAAGCACGCCGAGAATGCGATCCACCTCGCCTGCGTCCGCGCGGCCCTGCACGGGACGCACCAGAAACCAGGCGGCGTCCTTGCGAACGAGGCACACGTCCAGCTCGCCCTGCGCGATTTCCAGCTCCGCCACCTGGCCCGGCGAGAAGCGCAGCACCTTGAGCGGCTCCTCGCCGGGTGTGCGGCGTGGGGGGCCGGGGTTCCGCTCGCCGAGCCAGATCAGGCCGCCCAGGAGGAGCGCAAGGACCAGCAGCCAGAGCGTCGTGCTCCATTTCATCGGCGCCTCCACAGCCAGACCAGCAGGCCCAGCGCGACCGCCGCGGCAGGCAATGCGCCAATCACGACAAGGAGCGCGGCCGCAAGCTGCCGGCCATTCGCGTCCAGATTCAATTCCCCCGGCGCCTTCGGGGCGATCGCAAGAAGCGCATCCCGTTCCAGGATCCAGTTGAGCGAGCTCAGGAGGAAATCCACGTTGCCGCCCACTCCGCTTTCCAGCGCCGCATTGCAGAGAAAGTCGGATTCCCCGATCACGACCATGCGCGTCGGCTTGAGCTCCATATCGATGCCGCCGGGCGGGCCTTTCTCCACGGCAACAGCGATCGATACCGGGCCCAGCCGATCGGCGTCCTTGTCGAACTGAGCCGGGCTCTGCCCGATGTCCGATTCCGCCCAGCTGTCGTTGCCGCTCAGCGCCAGCGCCGTGACCCGCGCCTTGTCGGTTACATCGTCCGCTGAAATGCGAACGCTCTCGGCAGGCTCCACGGAGCGCGGCTGCAGGAACATCGTGGTCACATTATTCAGGTTGCGCGTGATCGGGTGGTCCCCGTATTGGTTCACCACCAGGTCGCGCCCGGTCAGGCTCAGCTCCCCTACGACCAGGTCCTGGCTGACGCGCACGCCCCAGGCGACCAGCAGATCCTCCAGCCCGCTCGTCACGCCCGCATCGAGCAGCAGGAGCAGGCGTCCGTTGCGCTTGAGGTAGTTCGCAAGAATGTCGGTCTCGGCGAGCGAGATCCTCCGGTCGGGCCCCGCAATCACCAGCGCGGCGCAGTCGTCGGGAATGCCCCGCTGCCCGGCGAGGAGCAAGGGCTTGATCTCGACGTTGTCGTTGCGGATCAGCCGCGCCAGCCGGGTGTAGCCAGTCTGCGGAGACGAGTCTTCCACGTCGTGCTCCCCGTGACCCGCCAGGAAATACACGGTCGGGCGGACCATCTGGACGACGGATTGGATGGCCGAAGAGAAGGCCTGCTCCCCTTTGAACCCGATCAGGCGCTTGGACACGGTGCGGCCGCTGAGCGTGATCTGGTAATCCACCAGCGATGCGGCCGGCACGAACTTTCGCCGCCCCTCGCACGAAAAGACGATCACGTTCGCCTCGTCCTCGCTCACTTCATATTTTCTCGCCAGCTCGCGGGCCCGGGAGAGGTCCCGGTCCGGATCGACGAACTCGACCTGCAGGTCGACGTCGAGGCGGGCCGCCGCATACTCGTACTGGAGCAGGAGCTGACGCACGTCGTCGAACTCCCTGCGGCTCTGCTGGAAGAACGCGACCACGGTTACCGGGGACCGGAGGCTGCCAAGCAGGCCGCGCGTCTTGTCCGACAGCTCATAGTAACGCCGCGCTCCGATATCCCAGCGCACGTCGAAATACCGGTACGCGATGAAGTTAACCATCGCAAACACCGCAGCGGCCAACAGCGTAGCCAGAAGCACATTCAGGCCCGTGGCATAGCGTCGCCGGCGCTGCCTCCAAATGCTGCTCCTTCCTCCGCGCCGCATGGTTTCTTCGCTCATCGATGCATCCTATTTCCAGCGGTCCGATTCAAGGAGCCGCACGGCCACGAACAGGAGAAAGCCGGTGCCGCTCAGGTAGAGGATCACCGGCCGCAGGTCCACCATGCCCTGGGAGAAATCCGTCACGTGCCGCGTCACGGAAAAGTAGTCGGTCACGTGCCGCGAGCTTCCCGGAACGAGGGACATCAGCCACCCGGCCATGAGGACGAACCAGATCAGGCTCAGCGTGCTGATGGCCGCGGCAATCTGGTTTCGCGAGGTGAGCGAGATCAAAAGCCCCATCGCAAGGAGGAACGCCGACACCAGGACCAGAATGAGTCCGCCGCCCAGAATCGCGCCCAGGTCCACGTCCCGCCTGGTAATGCCGGGGCACATCGCGTCCAGCAAGAAGATCGAGCAGGCCGCCGGCAGCAGCACCGCGAGGACGAACGTGAAGGCTCCGGCATACTTGCCAAACACGATCTCCCGCTCCCTGACCGGCGCGGTCATCATCATTTCAATGGTCCCGGAGCGCTTCTCCTCCGCGAACAGCCGCATCGACACCACGGTCAGCAGAATCGGAAGCCACACGACCAGCGCATCGAAAAGAAGGTTGGACAGCACCACCGTCTCGCCTGCGTTCCGCAGCACCGCAACCATGAAGGTCGCCGCAGAGGCGGCAAGGAATGCGACGAACGTCACGTAGGCCACGGGCGACAGGAAGCAGGCTGCCATTTCGCGCCGCCAGATTGTCAGGAAGTTACGCATTCAGCCTCCCCGCTCCGCCGCGTGGGCTCCCGCGGACGCCTGGTCGGCCGTGATCTCGACGAACACGTCCTCCAGGTTACGCCTCTCCATCCGCAGCTCGCGCAGCGGCCAGCTCCTTGCCGCCACCACCGCGTGGATTGCCTCGCGCAGGTCCCTGCCCGCGCTGCACTCGCATGTCGCGTACAGCCACCCGCCCTCGTCGCGAAGGCTCACGCGCTCCACGCCTTCAATCTGCGCCAGGCAGACCTGCGCGAGGGCCGCGGGCGCCTTGAGCTCAATATCGATCCGCGGGTGCCCCCGCATCAGCCCTACCAGATTCTCCGTGCGATCCGCGGCCACGATCCGCCCCTTGTTCAGGATCAGCACGCGTTCGCACATCATCTCCACCTCGGAAAGAATGTGGCTGGAAAGCAGAATCGTGTGCCGCTTCCCCAGGCTGCGGATCAGGCTGCGAACGTGGCGGATCTGGTTGGGATCCAGCCCGATCGTGGGTTCGTCGAGAATGAGCAGAGGCGGCTCATGAATCAGGCAGTCCGCCAGCGCCAGCCGCTGGCGGTATCCTTTCGACAGCTGCCCTATCACCGTCCGGCTCGACTCCTGCAGCCCGCACGATTCGAGCACGCTTGCCAGCCGCTGGCGCAGCCTGCGCCCGTGCACGCCCTTCAGCCGGCCGCGATACTTCAGGTATTCGTTCACCCGCATCTCGGGGTAGAACGCCACGCTTTCAGGCAGGTACCCGATGTTCCGGCGCACTTCGAGGGAGTCGCTGAATACGTCAAGCCCCGCGATCCTGGCCGTTCCTCCTGTGGCGGGCAGGTATCCGGTCAACATGCGCATGGTCGTCGTCTTGCCCGCGCCGTTCGGACCCAGAAACCCAACCGTCTCGCCCTGGGCCACCTCGAACGAGAGGTTATCCACCGCCCGGGTCCGACCGAACACCTTGGTAAGCTCAAGCGCCTGGATCACACGTTACCTTCTGTGCGAAAAGATACTCATCGCGTTGACACTGAAAACGTTCGCAGTATTATGTTTTCAGGTGCCGCCGTCAAGAACGGCACTCGGAGCGAATCCATGGATCGCGCGGCAGAGCGCAGTGCGCGGGGGAACGCGGCGGCGACATGCGCGCTGGGGAATGCCTTTCCCGGCGCGGAGCCCTATGCCCGCATGCTTCTGCCGCAGGATCGCCTTGTGCGCGAAACGCCTGGCGCGCTCAACGTGTTTCCCTATTCGGAGCGGCACCTGCAGTGCGTCTGGGCAGACGGGCAGCACCGGCCGTCCATCCTGCACGCGTCCGATGGCGCGGAGGTGCGCGTGCTCGATCCGGGCCGATGGAACCTTGAAGCGGGCCCGGACTTCCTTGATGCGTGCCTCGTGGTAGAGCCCGGCCACCGGCATCTGCGCGGCGACGTGGAAATCCACGTGCGGCCCTCAGACTGGGAGCACCACGCCCACGGCGGCGATTCGCGCTATGCGAACGTGGCGGCCCATGTTTGCTTCAGCGCCGGCGCCCTGCCCGCTGGATCCCTGCCGCCGGGTGCGCTGCAGATCTCGCTGCGCAAGGACCTGCTTGCGAACACCGCTTTCTCGTTCGAGAACATCGACGTCACCGCGTACCCCTTCGCGCGGCCGCCCGACCGGGTCCTTCCCTGTGCCGCGATTCTCGCGCGGTGGCCGCCCTCCGGGCAGGCGGCCTTGCTCAACGCCGCCGGCGAGGAGCGGCTGCGGCGCAAAGCCCTGCGCATGCGGGCCGACATCGCCGAGCGCGGCGCGGAGCAGACGCTGTATGAGGACCTGCTTACGGCCCTGGGCTACAAGCACAACCGGGGCGCCTTCCGCCTGCTGGCCCGCACGGTGCCGGTCGCTGCCCTGCGGGAGCAGTCGGGCGACGATCCCGCCGCCGCCTACGCGATCCTGCTCGGCGTCGCGGGGCTGCTCCCCGCGCAAATCGAGACGCGCTGGGATGAAGGAACCAGCGCATTCGTGCGCAGCCTGTGGGATCACTGGTGGAAGCGCAGGTCGGCGTGGGACAGGCTCGTGCTGCAGCCCGCGGCCTGGCGGCTGTCCAGCCTGCGCCCGCACAACCATCCGGTCCGGCGTCTCGCCGCCGCCGCGGGCCTGTTCACCGGCCGGAGCCCGCTTGTCGAAGAGCTGCCGCGCCTCAGCGCCGCGGATCCCGCAGAGTGGTTCTGTCAGGCGCGCGCGCTGCTCGATCCGCCCGCGGCTCTTCCCTATTGGCAAAACCGCCTGAGCTTCGGGGGCCGGCGGCAGAAAGTGGAAATTGCGCTCCTTGGCGAAGGCCGGCTCGCCGCCGTGCTCTCCAACGTGGTCGTCCCCTTCCTCGCCGCCACGGGATGGCCTATCGCGCCGCTCTTGCCGCTCCTTCCAGCGGAGGAGGACAACAGCCTCATCCGGCACACGGCGCACTCCCTGTTCGGCCGTGACCACAACCCCGCCGAGTACCACGACGGGCTCAAGCAGCAGGGCCTCCTGCAGATCTTCCACGACTTCTGCCTGAACAACCGCTCCGCGTGCGCCGACTGCGCGCTGAGGCCCGCGCTC
>CAYRKB010000013.1:0-21239 GCA_964424705.1 uncultured Victivallales bacterium | reverse complement strand
CGCCACAAGGTGAGCAGGAGGGGGGGGCAAGGGTTCGGTTTTCGGGGAGCAAGATGGGCTCCTGACAGACGGCTCCCACGCCGCCGCGAAGGCGGCTTTGAGCCAGACGATTATGCGCGAAAGAAGCTCTGATCCGCGCACATCCGCGCCCCCCTGTGGCTGGTTCAGCCCGGTACATCCAGCCTGAAGCCGGAGCCCTGAGTCCTGCCAACCTCATCCGGCGCTGGACGCAACATCCTGGATGTTCAGCTGAGGGGTGCAGCGGCCCTGGTACTCGTTTTCCTCGAGGTGCGCAAGAACGTCGAGTTCGGCGCCGGCAGCCAGATCAAGGTGCCCCATGTTAAACGCCACGGCGCGCATCCGCGCGCCCTCGCCCTCGAGCGTGAGCTGCAGGTGGATGCCGTCCTTGCCCACCCGCCGCGGTTCGCCGGCCACCTTGACCCCGCGCAGGCCCCATACCGGCGCCGGGTTGCCCATTCCCATCGGCTTGAACCGGCGCAGGGCCTCCAGCAGCTGGTGGTCGGCCTCGCGCAGCGCGATCCACGCATCCACCGTCTGCACGGGGCGCATATCCGTGCCGCGCAGGACGGATGCGCACGCCGCGTTGAACTGCGCCTTGAACAATTCCATGTTCTCCTTGCGGATCACGAGGCCCGCCGCCGCCTTGTGCCCGCCAAAAGATTCCAGCAGCGGCGCGCACTCGCGCAGCCGTTCGAGGATATCCACCGGCTCCACGCTGCGGCACGACCCGCGGCCTTTGCCGTCCCCGTCGAAAGCGACAACAACCGCCGGCCGCGCATACCGGCTGCAGAGGCGCGAGGCGACAATGCCGACCGTGCCGGAATGCCAGCCTTCGCGGCCCACGACAATCCCGAAGTGCTCGGCGGGCTGAAACCAGCGATTGATTTCCGCCTCGGCTTCTTCGCGCGTCTCGTTCTCCACGCGCCGGCGCTCCCGGTTGGCCTCCTCCAGCACGCGCGCCAAGGCCAGGGCTTCGTCCGCGTCCGCCGTCAGCAGCAGGCGCAGCGCCTCGTCGGCCGACCCCATGCGCCCGACGGCGTTGAGCCGCGGCCCGATCACAAACCCGAGGTGGTACGCGTCCACCTTCTCGCCCACCCCGGCCATGGTCATCAGCGCGCGCAGGCCCACAGACGTTGTCCGGCGCAGGCAGTCAAGGCCATGACGCACGAGGATACGGTTCTCGCCCGTCAGCGGCGCGACGTCCGCGACCGTTCCGATCGCCACCAGGTCGAGCACGGTTTTGAGGTCGAACTCCGCGCCCGGCAGGGCTTCCGCCCGGGCCAGCTTGAGCACGGCGTGGCAGAGCTTGAACGCGAGGCCGACGCCCGCCAGCTCCTGGCCGCCAGGCTCGGAGGCGAGCTTCGGGTTCACCACGGCCACGGCGGGCGGGGTTTCGGAGCCGGGCTCGTGGTGGTCGGTAACGATCACATCCACGCCGGTGGCGGCAACAGATCGCACGGTATCCACGGCGGTGGTGCCGCAGTCCACGGTGATGATCAGCGCGGGCCGGCACTCCGCAACGCAGCGGGCCGCGGCGCCGGCCGTGAAGCCATAGCCATCTTCCAGGCGCGAGGGAAGGAAGGGAACTGCATCGCCCCCGAGCGCGCGCAGCACGCGCACGAGCAGCGCGCAGCTGGTAACGCCGTCGCAGTCGTAGTCGCCATACACGGCAATGCGCTCGCGCCGGCGCACGGCGTCCAGCACGCGCGGCGCGGCGCGGCCCATGTCGTGGAGGGAAAAGGGATCGCTCACCGTGCCGAGGCGCGCCAGAAGGAAGCGTTCAGCTTCCGGCACGGAGGCCAGGCCGCGCGCCGCGAGCACGCGCGCCAGCGGCAGGGGGAGCGACAAGGCACCGGCCAGATGGGACGCCGCGGCGGCGTCCCCTTCGAGCGTCCTCCATTGCCGCCGCGCGGAGAGCATGTCCTTTGCCGCCGTTTACTTCGCGGCCGACGGGTGCTTGCCGAGGTCGGGCGTCTTGCCCTTGTGCCAGGCCAGCACCACCGGCGTCGCGATGAACACCGTCGAGTACGTGCCCGCGATCAGCCCGATAAAGAGGGCCAGCGCGAACTCGTTGATGGCGCCGCCGCCGAACACCAGCAGCATGACCACCGTGATGAACACGGTGAGCGTCGTGAGAATCGTGCGGGCCAGCGTGCTGTTCACGCTCTGGTTGCAGATTTCCGTGAACGTCTTGTTCTTGACGACCCGCACATCCTCGCGGATGCGGTCGAAGATCACGATCGTGTCATTGATGGAAAAACCGATAATCGTCAGCAGCACGGCCACCGTCTGCATGGTCAGCTGGTGGCCGAGAAGAACGAACACGCCGGCAGTTATGAGCACGTCGTGGAACAGAGCCACGATGGCTCCGAGCGCGAACCCGAATTCAAAGCGCCAGCTGATGTAGACGATCATGCCCACGAAAGACAGCAGCACGGCCAGAAGCGCCTGGTACTTGAGCTCCTTGCCGATCTGCGGCCCCACCTTCTCCTCCTGCAGCAGCCGCACGTCGGCGCCGGGGAACGTCTTCTGCAGCACCTCGGTCGCCGCCTCGGACGGGTCCTTGCCGTTCACCTTGTCGAGCGAGGTGTTCACCAGCACGGACTTCGCGCCGCTGCCCTCGAACTCGCGCTGCTGCTGCACGTTGGCAACCCGGATGCCCGCCTCGTCCAGCGCCTTGCGAATGCCGTCCTCGCTGAGCGGCTGAGATGAGGTGTACGTCATCGCGGCCCCGCCGACAAAGTCCACGCCCAGCGTCGAGCTGGAATTCCGATAGGTCTTGTAGAGGAGATTGCCCCACGAGCCGAGGATCACCACCAGCGAAACCGCGATGGCAATGTTGCGCTTGCCAAGGAAGTCGATGTTGGTCGCGCCCTTGATGATCGAGAGCATCTTCAGCTCCTTGATCCAGCCGCGGGAGATAACGACCGAGTAGATCAGCTTGGTTACCACGATGGCTGTGAACATACTGACGATGATGCCCGCGCACAGGGTGATGGCGTACCCGCGGATGGCGCCGGAGCCGAACATGAACATGATGACGCCGCTCAGCAGCGTGGTGAGGTTCGAGTCAAGAATCGTTATGAACGCGCGGTCATAGCCCGCCGTCACCGCGCTCCAGAGCCGTTTGCCCGACGCCTGCTCTTCGCGAATACGCTCGAAGATCAGCACGTTCGCATCCACGGCCATGCCGATGCTCAGCACAATGCCCGCAATGCCCGGCAGCGTCAGCACCGGCAGGCCGACCCCGGAGTGGCCCGTGGATTCGCGCAGGAAGATTCCCATGAAGCCCGCTGTCGCCACCATGCCCAGCGGCAGGATGATGAGATTCAGCAGCAGCGCGATATTGGCAATGAGGCCGTTGAACAGGTAGTAGATGCCCATGAACAGGAGCACGCCCAGGCCGCCATACAGCGACGCGCGCACGCCGCTGCGAATGGAATCCTCGCCGAGGCTGGGCGACACGGAGCGCTTCTCGATGATCTCCACCGGCGCCGGAAGCGATCCGGCGCGAAGGATGTTGGCCAGGTAATGCGCCTCCGTCACAGTGAAGCGGCCGCTGATCTCCGCCTTGCCGCCGGAAATCGGCTCGTTGATCTGCGGCGCGGAATACAGCCGTCCGTCGAGCACGATGGCCAGCAAACGATAGCCGTTCGGGCCGTTCCTATTGCGCGGGCCGTTCGGCGCGTAGTCTGTGGTGACCTGCCGGAACCTCGCGGCGCCACGCGCGTCGAATCCGATTTTCACCACGGGCTGGCCCATCTGCTGGTAGTCCACGGCCGCGCTGCTCAGGGAGTCGCCCGTCAACTCGCGCTGCCGGTTGACGAAATAGGGGCGATACACGGTCTGCCCTTCCTCCTCGGTCTTCTCCAGCATGAACTCATGCCCGGCCGGCGCCTGCCAGCGCCGCATCCGCTCCCGGAACGGAAAATCCATCTTCTTGTCGTCGAACGCGGGGTCCCGCTTGTAGAAGTTGTCTCTGCCTGCCGAGAAGATGCGATATCCCTCGGGCGCCAGGCTCTTCTGAAACAGCTCGTCCACTTTTTCGGCGTTCTTCTCGTGCACCATGCGGAACTCAAGGAACGCCGCGCTCTTGATGCTGTCCTCGGCCTGCTGCCGCTGCACCTCATCAATTCCAGGAAGCTGGATAACGATGCGGTTGTCCTTGCCGGGATAGATGACCGGCTCGGCGATGCCGAGGTTGTCGATGCGGTTGCGCAGCACCTCCAGCACGCGGGCCTGCGCGCCGTCGAGCGTCTTCTGCACGGCCGCATCGAGCTGCAGGTCCGTCATATCCGGCTCGCGGCTCTTGATCTCATCGCGCACCGTCTTCTGGTCGATCTGCACGATGAAGCTGGTGCCGCCCTTCAAATCCAGGCCCAGCTTGATCTTCTTTGAGGGCGGGACGATGAGCGCCACCGAAACCGCGATCAGCGCCGCCAGCAGCAGCCACTTCCAAATTGCGTTCTTATCCATGATGCCTGCTCTCCTGCCTGTGCTACTTCTTCTCGTCGCCGCTGGGCATCTCGCCCTTGTCCAGCACGCTGCCCACCGCGCCGCGCACGACTTCGACCTTCACGTTGTCGGCAATCTTTACGACCAGAATCTTGTCCTTCACGTTGCTCACCGTGCCGATGATGCCGCTGAAGACCACCCGGTCCCCCGCCTTCACCTCGTTGATCATCTTCACGCGCTCCTTCTCCTTGCGCTGCTGGGGGCGGATCAGCATGAAATAGAATATGGCAAAAATGATCAGCATCGGCGCCATCATGCCCAACGGATTGCCCTGCTGTCCGCCGCCCGGTGCCGCCATGGCCAGGAAGAAACTCATCTCGCTCATTTCGTCTCCTTATTCAGTCCTATGACCTCGTTGTAGTCGCGCTCGTAATCCCGCCGGAACTCCTGGAAGTACCCGCCTTCCAGGGCGCGGCGCATATCCGCCATAAATTCCATATAGCGAAAGAGGTTATGGATGGTGAGCAATTCCACCCCCATAATCTCGTTCACGTTCAGCAAATGCCGTATGTACGCCCGCGTATAGTGCTGGCACGTATAACAGCCGCAGCCCTCTTCCACCGGGCCGGTGTCCAGCCGGAAGACCGCCGCCTTCACGGGGTACCGCCCCTTGCGCGTAAACGCGGTCCCATTTCGCGCAAAGCGCGTCGGGATCACGCAATCAAACATATCCACGCCGCAGGCGACTGCTTCGAGGAGCTGCTTCATCCGGCCCACGCCCATCAGGTAGCGCGGCCGGTCCTCAGGCAGCTCCGCCACGCCGGCGCGGATGCCCGCCACCAGCACGCTTTCCGGCTCGCCGACGCTCACGCCCCCGATGGCGTAGCCATCAAATCCGATCGCCTTCAGCTCGCGTGCGCACTGGGCGCGCAGGTCGTCATGCTCGCCGCCCTGCACGATTCCGAAGTACAACTGCCCCTTGGCCCTCGTCTGACGGGCACATAAAGCTGCCCACCTTAGAGTGTTGGCCACGGCTTGACAAGCGGAATCACGCGAGCAGGGATAAGGCGCGCACTCGTCGAGCACCATCGCAATATCCGAGCCCAGGATGCGCTGCACCTCCATGACTTCGGCCGGCCCGAGAAAAATACGCTTGCCGTCGACGTGGGAACTGAATTCCACCCCCTCCGGGCGGATTTTGCGCAGCTTACCGAGGCTGAAAATCTGGAAGCCGCCGCTGTCGGTAAGGATGGCGCGGTCCCATGCCATGAACTTGTGGAGCCCGCCGCAGGCCTGGATCACATCCATCCCGGGCCGCACGAGCAGGTGGTAGGCGTTGCCGAGGATAACCTCGGCGCCGAACCCGTGCAGTTCCTCCGGCGTAATGGCCTTGACGCTGCCCTGCGTGCCGACGGGCATGAACACGGGCGTCTCGATGACGCCGTGCGCCGTATGCAGCCGCCCGCGGCGCGCGCGGGAGCCGGGATCGCACTGTAAGACCTCAAACTGGCCGGGCGTGTTCATAGCCTCCGGCAATCAGCGCCATATCAGCCAGAACGAGCGCGGTCATGCTTTCCACGATCGGCACCGCCCTCGGCAGCACGCAGGGGTCGTGCCGCCCCTTGTTTTCCAGCAGCACCGGCCGGCCTTCGTAGTCCACCGTCTGCTGCGGCACCTTGATGGTGGCCACGGGCTTGAACCCGACGCGAAAGACGATGGGCTCGCCGTTGGTGATCCCGCCCTGCACGCCCCCGGAATGGTTCGTGCTCGTCCCCAGCCTGGCGCCCTTCATGACAAACGGGTCATTGTGCTGCGAGCCCCGCATGCGCGTGGCGGCGAACCCGGCTCCGATCTCGAAGCCGACCGTAGCCTGGATCGAAAGCATGGCGCGGCCCAAAAGGGCGTCGATCTTGTCAAAGACCGGCTCGCCCCAGCCCGCCGGCACGTTGCGGCAGACGCAGGTGATTACGCCGCCGGCCGAGTCGCCGGCATCGAGCGCCTGCTTGATGAGATTCTCCATCCGCTCCGCGCTTTCGGGATCGGGGCAGCGTACCGCGGTCTGGTCCACCTCGGCGCGGGTGATCTCGCGGCCCAGCAGCGCCGCCGGCGCATCAATGCCGCCGACCGAACTGACCCACGCCGTAATCTCCACGCCGTACCAGTCGCGCAGAAGCTTCTCCGCCACGGCCCCGCCAGCGCAGCGGCCCACGGTCTCGCGGGCGCTGGCGCGCCCGCCGCCGCTGGCAGCCAGGACGCCATACTTGGCCATGTAGGTGAAATCCGCGTGGGAGGGCCGCGGCACCTGGCGCAGATGGCCGTAGTCCGACGGGCGCCGGTCCTCGTTGGCCACCCAGAGCGCCACCGGCGAGCCGAGGGTCAGGCCGTTCTCCACGCCCGAGATGATCTGGACCTTGTCCTTTTCGTCGCGCGGAGTCGTCAGGCTGCTCTGCCCCGGCCGGCGCCGGGAAAGCTGCGGCTGAATATCCGCCTCCGTGAGCGCCAGACGCGCGGGGCAGCCGTCCACCACCGCCCCCACGCAAGGGCCATGCGACTCCCCGAAAGTCGTCAGCCGGAATACCCGTCCAAGCGTCGATGACATTGTCGTTCCCCCTGCGCACCACGATCAACAAACGGAGCAATGTACAGCCCGTCTCCTTTGATTTCAACGAGGAAACAGGTCAGTAGGTGAAGAGCTGCGCCAGCGCGTGGGTCTTGCCCGTGGCCTGGTTCAAGGCATTGCGGATCTTGAACTGAACGTTCGGCGTCAATCTTCTGCCCTTGCAGGCCCGGGAAACCATCTTGAAAGTGAGCTGCTCCGTCGAGCTGTCCACAAGATCACGCGCCTTGAGCCCGGCCTCGGCCATGACGCGCGCAATAGGCTGTTCGCCAAGATTCCGTTCCATGTCTTACTCATATACTTGAATCCTTCGGGATTCAATGCTCATATTCACCCATGTCTGACCGGTGCCGCAGCAAGCGGCGTCTCAGCATAAGAGCATAAGGCCGAGAATGAAGATGCTACAGTATAGCTGGCTGGCCACTTTGTTGGCGTGTTTCAGTCTTGGCGCGTATGCCGATTCCTTCGTTGTGACCAAGGACGGCAAGGGATTATGGACGGTCAGCGTCCGGAAGGACGAAAAGGCCCTCTACTACATTGACAAGACCACCGGCGACGAAAAACCCCTTTCCCTCTCGATCGTCGAAGGCGTCGTTCCGTCGGTGCAAAGGGGGGTTCAGTATAAGCCGGAACAGATAAAATCCAATCTTGCGAACATCAAAGCGCTGGCTGCGAGGCACATGTCTTTGACGCGGGAGCTTACGCAGCTTCAGAACGAATGGCAGGCCCTTCAGAAGGGCGACCCGGGCTTCGCGAAGCAGATTGACGCGATCACCGACAAGTTCAAGGCGGGCGACAGGGGGATCAAGGCGTACAAGGGCGCCACGATGGATCTGGGCATGCTCAAGTACAAAGACGTGCAGGGAACATACACGGCAAAAATCGATGCGGCTGTGGCCGCGGTGAAGGATGAATTCGTTGCGGTGGGGCTCGCGCATCTCGACGTCATGTCCAAGACCAACAGGATCAGCGTGAATGACTTCCTCGAGGTCAAGAGCCTGGCCACGGCTTTGGCGGATGCCGGGCAAAAAGAGAAAGCTGCGGGGCTGACTGAGACAATCCGCCACCTGGCAATCGGCCTTAACACCAAGGAGGCCGTTGCTCGGCTCGCCTCTTCCAAGACGGTCGAGGCATATCTCTCAAGCAACGACCAGCTGATCCTCGCAAGGAACGAGATTGCCTCTGAGGAGGACCAGAAGAAGATGATCGACGTCATTCTGGCAGGATTCGTGCGAGACGTCAGCAAGGCCCAGCCGTCTTACAGTTTTGACCTCAGGGGCTTTCCGTTGACCCAGAACGACCGAACGGTTCTCGCGGCCATGCAGCGCTACAGCTCCAGCGTAACGTTCACGTCCGCGGAGCTTGACGAACAGTGCTTCATCATCCCTCTTCAACGGCCGGAGGCAATCCGCATGAACAGCTCTTTCACTGCGACCTTGAGACTTGTTTTCAACCGCGCGCAGCCGAAAGACAGGATCTTCGGAATCATGGTGCTGATTCCGGGCAGGCAGGGAACAGACTCGCATACCGTTGTGCTGCAAGGGCTGCAAATCAAGAACGGCCATGTCGAGGTCACATATGCCGATGCTTTTGACAAAGCCGCGAATGGATTCACCCCGGCATCCGACAAGAACGGAAGCTCCGGCGCCTATATTTCTCTTGGCTACAGAAGCAGTGCGGAGGGGGAAAGTGCGCAGTGGCGGCCGATAAGCCGCGCCTGCTTCTTCCCGATGTAATCGCAGCGGGCACCGCAGTCCCGCCGTCTCTCAGCAGGCCTCGGCACGCCTGATCGCGGACGGAAGAAGTGGAGTTAAAGAAATGAGGGATTCGAAATGAAATGCCGCAAGATTCCTGGATTCGTTTTGGCATATGCCTGCATCGTCCGCCTTGCCGTCGGAAACGAGGTCGTGAAGGAGACGGCGCCGGCCGGCCCGCAGGCCATGACGCACGAGCTAACCAAGGCTGCGCAAGCGATCGTGCAGGACACCTGCAACAACTGCCATGCGAGCAAGAAGCCCCTTAGCGCCAGCCTCTTCAAGAAACACGCGCCAGCCAGCATGGCCCGGCACTTCAAGAAGAAAGCCGAACTTACCGAAGAGCAGATCACCCTCATGGCGCAATACTTGTCCGCGGTCCGTGACGGGAAGGCTGAGCTTCCCAAGTCCGAGGCCCCCAAGGTCGCCCGCGCGCAAGGCAAAACGGACTCATCCGTAAAGTCCGGCAAGCACGGGGACGACGATCAGGACGAAGAAGACGACGATTCTGACGACTAGTAGTTGGCCGGCACGATCTCGAAATACGCCTTCGGGTGCTGGCAGACAGGGCACTTCTCCAGCGCCTTGGGCCCCTCGTGAACAAGGCCGCAGTTGCGGCAGCGCCACTTGGTCTTCTCCGACTTCTGGAAGACGGCTCCGCTCTCCAGGTTCTTCAGGAGCGCCAAATACCGCGCCTGGTGCTCCTTCTCAATCTTTCCGATGCCCTCGAAGATGCGGGCGATCTCATCGAACCCTTCGGCCTTCGCCTCCCGCGCCATCCGCGGATACATACTGGTCCACTCTTCGCCCTCGCCCGCGGCAGCTGCCTTGAGGTTGGCCAGGGTATCGCCGATCCCGCTCAGCGCTTTGAAGTGCAGTTTGGCATGTTCCTTTTCCTGTTCTGCGGTCTCCAGGAAGATTGCAGCGATCTGCTCATAGCCTTCCTTCTTGGCCGCCGAGGCGAAGTAGGTGTACTTGTTCCTCGCCTGCGACTCCCCTGCAAACGCCTCCTGCAAGTTCTTCTCCGTCTGCGTTCCCTTCAAGTCCGCCATACTGCGCGCTCCTTTCGATAAGTAATCAGCCAGCTGCAGAAGGGGCCGGGCCCCGCGCCAGCCCCGTTCCAAGCAGTTTAGAACCACAAATCCAGATGTACCGCCCCGCCGACGCTTTCGGAGTAGTTGCCCTCGAGCGTCAGCGTAGCCACTTCGGAAACACTCCACTCAACACCGACATTGACCGCCGGCTTCACCTCGTCCGCTCCTTCGTTGCTCAAAACCGTTTCGTCCTCAATATCCAGTTTCGAGCTCTGGATGCCGGCGCGCAAGTAGGGGCGCACGGAGCCTTCCGCACGAACAACTCCTTGCACAAGAAAGCGCCGGTACTTGACGTCCGTCTCCTTTTTGCCTTCAGGTGCTTCGCCATCCGTTGTCAGGGTGTGGTCCGCCACATAGTAGGCGGCATATAGGCCAATATCCGCGGGAAGCATCAGCTCGTCCTCTGCCCTGATCAGCCACACCGTCGCCCCCAGCCCGAACGCGCCCTTATCATCCGCAGTATAGGGCTTGAGATCCATGGACTGCATTCCGATGTCAACGAACGCCTCAAGGAAGCGCCAGTCACGGATCCTGACCCGTGCTCCAAAGTAGGTGAACCCCAGCGTCTCGTCGCCAATCTTGGCCTCAGTTCGGGTTTCCGCGAAGCCGCCGATGCCGAGGCCCGGCACATCCTGTGCGCAGGCCGCATAAGCCCCGATCAAACTCGCAACGGCAACTGCCGCGCCGGTCATACGTAGGTTCTTCATGGCGTCTATCAACCTCCAAACATTTTGCGCTGCTGTTGTTTGCGGATTTCCTTCTCGTCGGTCCACTCTTCAATGCCGGTCTTCAGATTTTTTAAGGACATCGTGAACTTGTAATAGACATCCTTCACTTTGTCATTCTTCTGCACGATCTCGGAGAAATTGGCATACAGGATGAACTCCGGCGCTTCCTGCTGGCCGAACTGAACCGCCTTGTCAGGGTTGGTGAGCCCGCCCGTCTGCTGCTTTTCAATTTCCGCCGCCGTCGCCTGATCCGTGGACCGGTTCATGAACCGGAACTTGCCTGACTTCGTCAGCTTGGTTTTGATGGTATCGGTGACGGACTCCATATCAATGTGCTGCATGGTCTTGTTCTTGACCTTATCCACCACAATGATGGGGCGCCGCGCCGCCGTCACTTCCACGATGGGGGGAAACGTCAGAAGCGAGTCCACCATGGAGCCCGCAATCATTTGCAGATCCGTGGAACTGAAGTCCGTGGATATGGATGTTATCGCCGTGGCATCGCCATATTGCACATCCGTGGCGCACCCGCCCGCCAGCAATCCAAGAAGGGGCGCGACACACAATACCGTCATGCATTTGTTGTATTTCATATTTTCGCCTTACCGCGCATTGATTTTGATTTTGAATTCACGCGCCGCCGCATTCGGGGCAACAGCCTGCAGCGTCTTGCTTTCATTTCCGCTCAGCACGAGGGGCAGCCAGGGCCCGTCCGCATTCACCTCCATGCCATTGCTGTTGAACCACGCAAACTTGTACTGAAACTTCAAAGTTGCGCTGTACTTATTCACGATGTTGACCTGGGCCTTCAGCAAATCCCCGGCGAACTGGCTCTTTATGTCCACCACTTGGATGCCGCGGGCCAGCTTCGTATTGTTGATCACCACAAACTTGCTCAGCTGCGTATCCCCCTCAGGGGTTTGAATCGCCGCGCCGCCGCCCTCTATCCCGGAGGTGCGGGTCTTGCAGCCCGTCATCACGCTCGCCGCCATCACGCTCAGTACGCCAATCCACAAGAAGGTCTTCGCCTGTGTCTTCATGAATCTCCTTTCACTCCATGTTTAACGGTTTCTCGCTCGATCCAGGGCTGCTGCTGCCGCCACCTGCCGGATTCAAGGGCGCCGCGTTGGCCGCAGGAGCCGGCAACACGCGAACCACACACCCTTTCTGAATCCCCATGTCGTCCCCCTCCATCGTTGCGTAGCTCTGCTTTGGCTCTGCCCTCACGACCTTGCCCTGGCCCACGGGAACTTCGGGCATGAACTTTTCGCCGGTATCCTCGTCCACCACCTCCTGGCCGGCGGCATAAATCTCAACCATGGCCCCCACCTTGAAACCTGCGGCCGTCCCGCGGTTGATCATGATCTGCTTGCCCGTCACCGTAAGCACCTTGGCGGGCCGTATCCTGTTCACACACTGTTGGCACAACTGGTTGGCCATGTCTTTCGCCAGTTCAAGCAGGACCTGATCGCTTGCCATCGGGGCACCTTGCTGCGCCATCTCCACGGACTCGTACTTTTCCAACTGCACGCTGGGAGAGTCGGGAAGGAGCGTTCCTTTTGTGGTGTCCACGATCTGGACAACACACGACAGGAACAGCTTCCGCTTCATGGATGTCCGACCGACCTGCTGAAACTGGGTTACCTCCGAACGATCTTCAAAGGCGTCCAGCTGCGGCAGAAAGGCGAACTTGGCGCCCGCCAGCTTCAAGGCCTGCGCCGCATTCTTGTCGTTGGGATCGATCTGCCCGAGGAGCGTCAGCTTCTGCTCCTCGCGAATGGCATCCAGGCGATCGCGATTCAACAATTCGAACTGCCCGGTACCGTTCAAGGCGCTCGTGAATTGAGACTTTAGCGTGTCGCTGATTCGGCGGAGAGGGATTTCCTTTCCAGTGTCCTTGTTCAACTGGGTCACAGAGGGAGCCACGCTCAAGTCCCCTATGAACACCCTGTCCTTGGAGCCCTTCGTCAGGTCCTGTTGCGCGCGGGCCATCACGCAGGCGCCAAGAAGCAACACCACAGTTACCGCGGCTCTACTTGTTGCCATGAATAATCTCCTTAATCTCATGACCTATGCCATCGTCGTGCACGTAGCTTTGCTCGCGCTTCTTTTTCTCGCCCTCAGCCACCAGCACCTTGGCCTTGGCATCGGCTTCACTTTGCACAGTAGCGTTGGCAACCCCGGCTTCACGCTCTTTCTTCTCCAGCTCCTGCTCTTGTCTTTCGCGAGCCATAGCCAGCTTGAACGCCTCGGCATCCTTCCAGCTCTTCGCCCCTTCGTCCGTGAGCTCCAGCGTCACATTCAACTGCTGCCCTTGAAATGGGTTGATGAATTTCTCGATCGGCTTGAACCATTGGCGCGATATCTTGAGCGACGCCGGCCCCTGCGGAACCATGACCTTGCAAGGGGTCGTGCCGTACACAATTCCGTCAAACGAAACTTCAGCGCCTTCAATATTGCTATTGACCGTCACGGCGACCATGGACGCCGCCTTCACCACGACGGACCTTATTCTCTCGGTCTTGCTCCCCATGTCTTCAGCCACCTTGAGGGCGCACTGATCCAGCAATTGATTGGGAAGGTCCGAATTCTCAATCTGCACCCCATCCATAAGCGGCGTGCTGTCTTTGGCCTCTACCATCGTACCCGCCACGGAACCGCCCAAGTTGCCTTCCAGGACCTTCAGCGCCACACGCAGGGTCGTCGTGACAACGCCCAGCTTCTGCCCGAACGCTTCTCCTTTGCGCGTCTCCCGCCCCACAGAATTGATGGTGGCGATGACAATGTAGTCAGCATGGGCAATGGTGGATATCTTCTTTGCGCTATACGTATCAATCAGCTCGTCCAGCGACTTGGCTTCTTTGGGTTCCTCGCCGGCCAGTTTGCTCAGCACGACAGCCACGCCCGATTCCTTGCCCTCCGGGCGCTGCACTTCGCGATATTCTCGGAACTTTGCGAGGACTTCGTTCTTATCAATGATCGAGAACCCCTTTTCAGCGAGACGGGTGGCGATCATGTCATTGAGAACATCCAGCTTGGCATCGTATTCCTTGCCGGCACGATTCATCACGAAGATGGCCGAGGTCAGCATCGGCTTTTCCGCAGACTTCTCCGGGGCAGGGCCTTCCGCAAACGCCGATCCCACGCCAGCCGACAGAAGCACGAGTAACAAATGCTTGAACTTCATATTTCTCCCTGCTGCCGCGCCACTTCCGCGGTGGCTGTTCATTAGCGTTGATGATTTCAAAAAACGGAACTGGTAGCAAGAAGGTTAATTCCAGCCCCTACCACATGGACGAAGGTTGTTCTTCCCGCTTCCACCTTAATTTCCAACTTGTGCTCAGACCCGCCGCCAGCACTGAGCGTAAGCGGGTGAAGGCCTGCGGCTAACGATGTCCGGTAGACTTGGATATCCTGCGGCAACGTCAGCCAGCTGCGCAGGTCTGCGCTCTCAGTCACCGAGGCCAGCGCGGAAGACAGCAGGCCCCCTAAAGGGCCGGCCTCATCGTACGCAACCTTGGTCGCAGCTGTTTTTGCAACAAGGCGAGCCACCAGCCGAACAACCATGGCAGGCGCATTTTCCTTCAAACTCTTGACGGCTAGCGCATTGACATCGCAAACCAGCATGGTGGCGCCCTTCAGATCCCCCGCCGCCACCGAAAGCGGCGAGGGGTGGCTCCGCTGCACCTCGTAGACTGGAAACACAATGTACGCGATCCCCTGCGTATCTATCCTCCGCGGGCCAGATCCGGACGTTTCCAATCCGATGACGGGAATCGGAAGCTTGATCTCCCTCTTTTGCGTCACAAATCCATCTTCATAGAGCACAACCACTCGCCCGAAGCCCGTCGGCTCCACCAGCCCCTTGACGTCAGCGTCCGTCAGGCCAAAACGCGACTTCAGCTCGGCAAGGTCATCCGCCCGCGCATCCTTCATTGCGATTCTGGCCACATCGTTCTGCAGCGTCTTGTTCTCGGGGAACAGCTCCAGGGCCTGCTTGTAGCTGATATACGCGTTATTGTCGTCCTTGAGCGACTCATAGATCAGGCCGGATAGATAGTAGGCCGAGCCATTTTGAAAGGAGTTCTTCACATTTCCCGCCACTTCATCAAGACCGGCATACTTGTCGTTCAGGGCAGCATTGACCGACCGCATGGTCGCCCCGAAATCAGCGGCCGGCGGCGCGCTTCCCTGCTGCGGAGTAGATCGAGACGCGGGCGAAGACCGTCCAGCCGCCTCGCGTTCTGCAGCCATCTTGCGGGCCTTCTCAACCTCCCTGGCATGGCGCTCCGCCGCACTTCTCTGTTCAGCGTCGGCGTTGGCGATTTCCACCCTTGCTCCGTCAAGATCCCCCGCCTGCAGGTAGTTGACAGCCTGCAAGTAGCGAAGCATAACGCGCTCGTACCCTGCGGCCTTGTAAGGGATCGTATTATCATTGAGAAGAATCGCCGACGATTGCGCCGCTGCATCTGAAGCGCTGATCCTCGCACTCTCATCACTCACCCGGATCGCGGCAATAGCCGCTTCAAAATTGGTTCGGCTGCCTGCGGCATCCCGGTACAGCTGCGACACGCGCCCTCGCTCCATCAGGTACAAGGTCTTATCCTTGCCCTGGGTCTGCCTGACGAATAATTGTTCTTTGAGCGTCTCGTTGTTCCTCACCTTTGCAATCACGGGGTTGATCTGCGAGGGGTAACTGCGAAACACGCTCGTGGATGAACACCCGCTGCCCAGAAGCAGCGCGGCCAGCGCCATCATCCCGGCGCCTGCGCCTCGTGATAATCCTGATCTCAGAAGAAGCATACAGGCCATCCCTCAGCGCGCCACAACCACACGAAACCCGACGTCGCTGGCGCGATCGTCCGGGCCGAGGCCGATGCGGCTGCAGGACCGGCACTCCCCGGCTTCATTATCAAAAGATCCGCCTCGGCGGGTGCGCGCCGTCCCCTCGGGGGGTCCCGCCGGGTCATTCTTCGCAGCAAACCCGTCAGGCTCTCCGTCCCAGTCGGAGCACCACTCCCACACATTCCCGTGCATATCGTAAAGGCCCCAGGCATTGGCTTTCTTCGCCCCGACCGGATGGGTGGCGTTGTCGGAGTTCCCCATCCACCAGCCGTATTGCGACAACTGGATTTCTTCGTTCCCGTAGCAGAACTCAGTCTTGCTTCCTGCCCTGCACGCATATTCCCACTCCGCTGACGTGGGCAGACGCACATCCATTCCATTCGCCTTCTCCTGCAACTTCGAGAGGAAGTTCTGGCAGTCGCCCCAGCTTACGGTCTCCACCGGGTTCTTTGCGTCCTTGTGGCTGCTTGGATTTCCGCCCATGAGCGCTTCCCACTGCTCCTGCGTCACTTCACACTTCGAAATGTAGAACGCCTTTGTAATCGCCACCTTGGTCGGCGGGACCTCGCCCTTGGTCGACCCCATCGCAAAGGAGCCGGCAGGGATCAGGACGAAGTCCATCTTGAGGCCATCCCCGAGGTCTATTGCCCGGAAGCCGCCCGCCACCTGCGGAGCCGACGACGGCTTCGGGTCAACCGTCGGCTTTGATCCCTTTTCGACGGGGGGCGTGGGCGCGGGGGCCTTGGGCTCGAGTTCCGCCAGCGAGGCCTTCGCCCTGCGCAACTCATCCTGCACCTTCTTGGCGGAGTCTATCTTGTCCTGCGTCACCAGCTGTTTGACCATGGCATCGAGCTGTGCAACATACGACTTCAGCAAGACGGCGCGCCGCGCGTTCTTGTTCTGTTCAGCCTTGGCAGCAGCGGCCCGATACTTCTTGATGACGGTCAACACGCCGCTGTTCTTGATAGCGGCGTCGTCCGCAACAACCTTCTGCTCGGCCTCGAATCTCTTCTTTTCCGCTTCCGCCGCCAGGTACCCCTCCAGATCGCCCGCCTGCCTCAGGCTGAGCGCGACCGCACTGAGGTCCTTGCCGTACGCGGTCATGGCATCGGCTTTCTGAGTCGCGCAGACCGTCTCGAGATTAGAAAGGGCCGAATCAAAGTCCGCCTTCGATGAGGCAAGGTTGGTCTGCGCCTGGCAGTAAGGCGCGAGGCAGAGAAGCAGAAGGAATGCGAACGGGCGTTTCATTGTTAGTCTCCCCCATCTGCGCAGTACAAGAACTCTAAGAGACGGATTCTATTGCCTTCCCGCCCCCACTGCAAGCCTCCCGCGCGAGCTGTCACGCGCGCGCATTCAAACGCCTTCGGGCAGACTGCCGGGTTTCTGTGGGGTCAATCTTTGATCTAAGCACAGAGCCGCTCTCATCGGAGCATTGACGAAGCGTCAGGACTAAGCAGGAACGATGCAGTCTGGGAATAGGAGAAGCCACGGATTGTCGCGGATAAACGCGGATCGAAGAGGTCGTCCGCAGGCGCTCGGAACTTCACTATTGGGTGAGACGCGAACGGCTTTCTCACTGGTCTCAGATCCGCGTCTCCTGCCGCGTGAATCCGTGGCTCCATTTCTCGTTCCGCTGCATCGTTCCGGCCAAAACGTAACCGACGAAGTGTCGATTCGCGCCGTTCCAGGCCATTAGCCGGAACAATTCAGTCAGGGAAGAGGAGCAGCCGCAGATAGTCACGTATACGCGCCCTTCGGGCGGATTTCTGCGGCAGGTCTCATTACGGCCACGGCGAAGTAAGGGAGTCAATGCAGAAAGGAGCTCCCTGCGCCCTTGCGGCGCAGGAGTCGCAATTCAGGCTCCTGCCGGGTAAACCGGCAGGGAGCCCCTAGAGGGAGCGTGCAGCCAAGATCACCATGCCGAATGCGAACCGATTCATATCATCCTCCCCATTGCCCGCCCGTTACTTCTGCGCGTCGTAAATCTGTTCGACCTCATTCCCGGCCAGCGCTCGGTCATAGACCATGACTTCGTCGATGAGACCGTTGAACGAGTTGTTGTTGTTCCCAGAAGCCTTGTTTCCGGCGAAAGTGCCGATGGACCATGTGTGGTTAAGATCCAGCCGATTGTCCCGCCTCACTTCGCGGGCGTAAGAAGAATCCAGCCGCTTGCCGTCGAAGTAGGTGCAGTCGTCCTTTCCGCGCTTCACAAAGACCATGTGATGCCATTGCCCGGCAACCTCGACGGGAGTAGCCTGTTCAACAAATTGGCACTTGGCTACATCGCTGTCGTAAAGGATCGCATTGTGAATCTCGCTCTTCCCGGAAGCGAAGAAGTCATACAGCAGGCATACCCCTTGACGGTATTGCCCTGACGTGGCATCGGAATGGCTATCGAAAATGAACTGCCTGTCCCCGGTCGGCTTCCGGCCCCTGGCATAGGTCCAAAGCGACACCGTGGTATCCCCAGTGTCCGACATGTTGCTCCTGGGCTTCACGGTGATGAGATCGTTCGTGCCGTCGAAAGCATACGCGCCGCCTTTGATCCCCTTTGCGGTCCATGTGGCGCCGTCCACTTCGCCGTCATTCCCCGTCCCGCTCTGGTCCGACACCTTCTTCCCCTCGTCTCTGTCGAACGAGTAATACAGAATCATCCCTTTTCTCAGCACATCCGGCAACTCCCCGCCCGATAGCACAACTCGAACCTCGCGCACATGTTCTATGCCAATCCTCACGCTCCCGAATAATGCCTCCAGCTGGATCGGCGGCAGACTGATTACGCCTTTCAGCTTGTCGCCGTTCCGCAAGTCGATGGATGCCGTTTCGTGATCGTCCCCAATCTTGATCATAAGGATCTGCTTCAGGGCGACGTTCATCTTGGCGTAGGATGCCTCCACGGGAACAGATTCGATACTGGAGACGCCGATGATGTGTGAACCGTCAATCAGGTCCAGTTCAAGCCGAACTCGCGGCTCCTCTTTGTCGCTGCCCGCCCAAGCCGTGCCGACCAGAGCCATCGCAGACACAACCATCATGTAGAATGCGAACGGTTTCATGTCCTTCTTCCCTTCCGTGGTTGCCGTGTGTCTGCCTGCCCGCCTGTACAGACGCTCGTCACCCCGGAATAGTTCCACGAAGAGCGGAGGAAACACAGGAAATCCTTGTAAGAAGTTTGTAAGCGGTTCCGGTGGGCGGCGATCGATCACGGGGGGCATCCCCCCCAGTCGGTTGTAGGCTGTCGCTGGCATCGGGAAACAGGGGTGGAAACAGGAAGCAGATGGACCAAGTTCAAGCGGGGCGCCCAAGAGCGCCTGTGCACCAAAAGATCTTGCGCTCAGGCCTTTGAAGGCGCACTCTACCAGTCAGGTTAGATGGCAGTCTGCCACGACCTGAGCGAAGTCGAAGGGCTACGACCGCCTCAAGCGGACGGTGGATTGTGCTGAAGGGACGGCGATGACGAAGAAACACACACAGGGTGTGTCTCCAGAAACTCCGCCACACACATCCACTCCGCCCCATACTCTCTCCACAGCCGACGAGCTGCGCCTGAGCCAGGAACGCCTGCTAAAGGTCCAGAAGATGGCGCACATCGGCTACTGGGAGTGGAACGTCCAAACCGGCGCCCTTTACTGGTCGCAGGAGAACTACGGGATCTTCGGACTTCCGCCTGAGACCCGCCCCTCCGTGGAGACCTTTCTTTCGGCCGTCCAACCCGATGACCAAGCCATGGTGAAGCAGTCCATTGCCGATGCGCTGGAGGGGCGAAAGCCTTATGACCTCTACATGCGGATCCGCTGCCCTGATGGGACGGAGAGGGTGGTCCATGCCTACGGCGAGGTCGATCGGGATGCTGGCGGGAAGCCTATACGGTTCTCTGGCACGGCGCAGGATGTCACCGAGCGCCGCCGTTCCGAAGAAGCCATGCGTGTGGCTAACCTGCGCTTACGAGCCATCGCCGCGCACACTCCGGACCACATCCTGATGCAGGACCGTCACCTGCGCTACACCATGGTCATCAATCCACAGATGGGCCTCACCGAGGCCGACATGATCGGGAAGACCGACGCAGATTTCCTCAGGGAGGAGGACGCCGGGAAGCTTACCGCAATCAAGCGGAAGGTGATGGAGACCGGCACACCCTATCCACTGCAGACGTCGCTCAGGAACCAAAAGGGCGCGGATGAATTCTTCGATGGCGCGTATGTTCCCCTCCTGGCCCCGGACGGAAGCCCTGAAGGCCTGATTGGGTATTTTCGCAATATCACCGAGAGCAAGAGGGCGGAAGAGAAACTCGGTTCTGTTATGAAGGCCGTTGAATCCGCCAGCGATGCCATCGGAATCTCGGATGCCAAGGGCTGCCATTTCTACCAGAACAAGGCGTTGTCTGATCTCTGTGGATACGCCGCCGCCGAGGAACTGCAGGCTGCTGGCGGCGGGCCGGCCGTTGTCAAAGATCCCGAGGTCGCCAGGCAGATGTTCGAGAACATCATGAGCGGCACATCTTGGGCGGGCGAACTGGAAATGGTGACAAAGAGCGGCCGCGTCTTTCCCGCCTATGAGCGCGCAGACGCGATCAAGAACAGTGACGGCAAGGTCATCGGGCTCATCGGAGTCATCACCGACATCACCGAGCGCAAGAAGGCCGAAGAAGCTTTGAAGCAGAGCGAGGATCACTACCGGGCCCTCTTCGACCGGGCCGGTGAAGGCGTCTTCCTCATGGCCCTTGACGGCAGACTGCTTGCGGCCAATGAAGCCTTCGCCCACATGCACGGATATTCCGTGGAAGAAATGCGCGGCATGAGCCTGAAAGATCTGGATGCTCCCGATACATTCCAGCGCGTGCCGGAACGCATGGCGCGTCTTCAGGCTGGCGAGGCCCTCACATTCGAGGTGGAACACTATCACAAGGATGGCCACGTCTTCCCGCTTGAGGTCTCGGCCAGTCTCATCCGTTCCGGCAACGAGGTCTACCTCCAGTGTTTCCACCGCGACATCACCGCGCGCAAGCGGGCGGAGGCTGCGCTGCGAGAGAGCGAAAAGAAGTTTCGCATCCTTGTCGAAAAGGCCAACGACATTGTGTATTCATTGACGCCTGAGGGTGTCTTTACCTATGTTTCACCCTCTTGGACGAGATTACTTGGGCACGACGTCAGCGAGGTGGAGAATCATCCTTTTCAGCCCTTTGTGCATCCCGAGGATATATCAGCGTGTCTCGCCTTTCTGGAACGTACAATCAAGACGGGGGTAGCACAGGCCAGCATCGAATATCGAGCTCTACACAAGGATGGTAACTGGCGCTGGCATACCACCAATGCTTCAGCTCTACATGATGATAGCGGCAGAGTTGTTACGTATCTGGCAATAGCGCACGACATCACCGATCGCAAACAGGCCGAGGCAAAACAGGCCACGCTGCAGTCGCAGCTTTTCCAGGCCCAGAAGATGGAATCCGTCGGCCGCCTCGCCGGCGGCGTGGCCCACGACTTCAATAACCTTCTCATGGGCATCATGAATTACGTCGATCTGTGCCGGGACTCTCTTGCGGCGGACCACCCTGTCCGTTGCTACCTTGATGAGATATCGACGGTCGCACAGCGATCGGCCGACCTCACGCGCCAGCTCCTCGCCTTCGCTCGCAGACAGACCATCGCGCCACAAGTGCTGGACTTTAGGCGCTTCTGGGTTTGTGTGGGGATTTTGTGCTGGCCCGGACGTGATTTGAGGG
>CAYRKB010000012.1:0-52349 GCA_964424705.1 uncultured Victivallales bacterium | reverse complement strand
GCGGGCAGGGCAGGCCTCAGCTGCTTTCTCCACATCCTGAAGGTGCCGGTTCGCACGCTGTTCGCAGCTCGTCAGATCCGCGCTGGCGGGCATGGACCGAGAGCCGAAATGCGCGCGCTCATTGGATCGCTTGCCCTGTTGGTGGTGTGATGTCCCCAGTGGGAGGGGTCGAGCTTCATGCCAAGCAGTCCGGATAGTTTGTGAGGTGCGTCGGGGTCCTTGATGTCGAATTCTAGAAACCGGCTGTTGCCCGCAAAATACTTCCGGATCTCCCGTTCGAAGTCCACTTTCGCTTTCTTCCAGGTGTCGACAACTTCCTGCGGGTCCTTCGTGTTCAAGATGCGCATTTCCAGTTCGACATTGCTGCATTTATACTTGGCACAAGGCTTCTTCCAGCGGCTCGCCAGCCAGTCCTCTGTTCGCCGGTTGCTGTAGATGAAGTAGGACCCCGGATAGTCGGTATCCAGGATCCTGAAAAGCGAATTCGCCTCGAATCGAATGCGCTGTGTCTGGGCGATCATGTCCGCGAAGACACGGTACCTCTTGTCGTAACCGGTCAGGATCCGGCGGTCTTTCAGGCAGTTGTCGATCATGGTGGCGGCGAGCCGGTTGTTATCCCAGTGCACGCAGGGAAAGCCGTTCTTCTCGAAGAAGACGTGAAGCGTTGTTGTCGCGGTCTTGTTGAACCCTATGATGAAGACATAGGGAAGGTGGGAGGGCTCTCGCGCGACGCAAGCCCCCAGAAATCGAGACACCTTGTGTTTCCAGCGCTTCATAGTCGCGGCCTTTCCAACTTGCGGCACGGCGGGCATCGCCCGTGAGCGTTCTCTTCTGCAGCCTCGGCGCGTGCGCCAGCCGCAGGCCCTTGTTGACGGCAGGCAATCGGCTTCATGGCGCCGTCCTCTGGCCGGCTCGCGACTGGATCTCCCGCCACGTGGACAGGATGGTCTCGTCCTCCGCGGTGTTCAACGTCTTCTCACGTTCGAGCCAGGTGCTGAGTTCGATTTTGGGCTGGGTCTTAAAGTTTACGATGCCTTTCCCCACCTTTTCTGTGAGGTCCTGGATCGACTTGGACCAGTAATGATTGATCCGAACAACCGAATAGCTGATTGCGGCGCCGCATACCCTCTGCTGGGGCACCCGCCGGTTCTCGTCCAGGGTGGTTCCCTGCCAGAGTTCCTTGGGCTTATGCACGACAAACCTGCGGACAAGTCGCGGGTTCACGATCGACTTGCCGTCCTGGGCCCAGCCGGTCACGTAATTGACTTTCCCGGGCACTTTGTGATGGTCGAACGTATCGTTGATGGCTGATTGCAGGTCGAGGCAGCGCCTGTATGACTCGATGACGTTGCCGGCAGGCCGTGAAACATGGCCCCCGGACCCGAACATCACCCAGTAGACGAAAAGGGCCGGCACATCGGAGTACTGCCGCAGCACCTCCTTGAGATCAACGGATTGCGGAGAGAACAGGAATTCGTCGATGTCGATGAGGGCGATCCAGCGGGCCTGATTCCGGAAGCGCCGGATGCAGTTCCGGTAGGCGCTGACCTGCCCGCCTTCCTCCGGCCAGTCGATCAACGTGACGAGGCCGCGGAGCCGCCATGGTTGCAGCACCTTGAGAAACGCATCCGTGCTGTTGTTGTTGTAGAGATAGAAGTGATCGACTCCGACTCCGTGGTGAAACGTAAGCCATTCTTCCAGGTAGCGGTCTTCATTCTTGAATATCGCGCCAACGGCAAGCTCGTGACGGAACGATTGCCGGCGGTTGCGCAGAAGCGCGAGCCGCCTTCCGATATACGAAAATAGGGAACTCGCCAATCGTTGTTTCTCAGCGACCATTGCTCGGACCTTGCTGTTGATAAGAAGCCGTTCTTGCCGACGGTAACTGGCGCACGTCCGTGCAGGTTAGCGGCGGAATCAGCTTTGTGTCGGAGAGCATCCGGGAATCCGGCTGGAAAGTCAATGTCAGGCACGGGAACAGACGCGGCATTTCACGTCGCGCTTCTCTCTCTCGTTGCCAGGAGCATGGAAACGAGCGAAATCAGACGTTCCGCTGGAGTCGCGGCGACCCCGCCGCGTTCGCTCCGAGCTTCGCCGCATCTCCCCCGGGCGGCGATCCCCGGAACCCACATGCGCCCGCGCGTCGCACCGTCGACTTCATGGAGTCGACTTCATGGTTGACGCTCCGGGGGAGAACAGGATAAGTTCCCCACCGCGAAAAAAACGACGGGTCGTGGTATCGCCCCCTTCGTCTATCGGTTAGGACATCAGGTTCTCATCCTGGAAAGGGGGGTTCAATTCCCCCAGGGGGCGCCAGTTTCTTTCGCCAGTCCCGGTGGCGGGCAGTCTGAACTTGCCGAGGCCGCGCTTAGCTCGTACCTTACGCCGGAGATGCGACTTTCCATTATCACGCCGAACTGGAATGGCGACCGTTACCTGGAGCAGACGCTGCGCAGCGTCGTCAGCCAGCGCGCGCAGGGCGCTGAGGTCGAATTCATTGTCGTGGACGGGCAGAGCACCGACGGCTCCGCGGGCATCCTGGCGCGCTATCGCAAGGATATCGACGTGCTGATCTGTGAACCGGATCACGGCCCGGCGTCGGCCATCAACAAGGGGCTCCAGCGTGCCACCGGCGATGTGATCGGCTGGCTCAACGCGGATGACACCTATCGCCCCGGGGCTCTGGAACGGGTGACGCGGATGATGGAAAGCCAGCCGCGCCGCGCGCTTTGTTTCGGCCACTGCCTGATTGTCAACGAGGCGGGCTCTGAGATCCGGAACGGGATCACGCGATTCAAGGAGCTGTTCTTTCCCTTGTCCTGCCGCTTCATGATCCAGTGCATCAACTACGTCTCCCAGCCGGCGATGTTCTTCCGGCGGGGTGCGATGGAGAAGGCGGGCCCGCTGCGGGAGGACCTGAAATGCGCCTGGGATTACGAGTTTCTTCTGCGCCTGTGGCGGCAGGGAGGCGCGGCACGCATTCCCGGGCCGCCGCTGGCAGCGTTCCGCTGGCACGAGGCGTCCATCAGCGGACGGCTTTTCCGGCGGCAGTTCAAGGAGGAGTGGGATGCGGCCGTGGCGGATGCCGGCCGGTTCAGCCCGCAGGCGCTGCTGCACCTGGGCGTGCGGTGGGGGATCGTCGGGTCGTATTCGGCCATGGCCTGGGCGAGGCAAAGGAGGGCGGCTGGCTGTGCGGATCGGGGTTAACACGCTTTTCCTGATTCCGGGCGAGGTGGGCGGCACGGAGACCTATCTTCGGGAGACGCTCAAGGCCCTGGTCCGGGGCCATCCGGAACACCGCATCGTGCTGTTCACCAACACCGAGAATGATGCATTGCTGCTGGCGGATCTGGCCGCCGCCGGGGCCGGTTTTGTGCCGCTCGGGTTTCGCGCGCAGAACCGGTACAGCCGGATCATCCGTGAGCAGGTGCAACTGCCGGGCGCCGTGCGCAGGGCGGGGGTGGACGTGCTGTGGTCGCCTGGGTACACGGCGCCTTATTCTGCCCCGTGTCCCCAGGTGACGACCATCCACGATATGCAGTACAAGACCCACCCGGACGATCTCGGCTGGCTGGCGCGGACCACGACCGACGTGCTCGTGCAGGTGGCCGTGCGTCGCAGCGCGCGGGTGCTCGCGGTGTCGGAGTTTTCCAAGTCTGAGATCGTGCGCCACACGGGGATTCCGGCGGAGCGGGTGCGCGTGACGCTTGAAGCCGCGGACGCCGGCTTTGCCCGCCGCGTGGATGCGGGCCGCGCGCGGGCCGACGTGGCGGAGGCCGGCGGGCCCGAAGGGCCATTTCTGCTGGTGGTATCCAATACGTACCCGCACAAGAATATCGACCTGGCGGTGGATGCGTTCGGATGCCTTCAGGACCGGATACCGCATGCCCTGGTGCTCGTGGGGCGGCCGCGGCTGGGGGAGCCCAGGGTGGAGGCGGCGATCCGGAGGCTGGCGGATCCCACGCGCGTGAAGAGGATTTCCTATGTAAAGCACGGCGCGCTGGCATCTTTCTATGCGGCGGCGGACGTATTCGTATTTCCATCCCTGTATGAGGGTTTCGGGCTTCCGGTGCTGGAGGCGATGATGGCCGGCGTGCCGGTGGTGACGGGCCGATTCGGGTCGATCCCGGAGGTGGGGGGCGACGCCTGCGTGTATGCGGATTCCCGCTCTGCGCAAGCCCTCGCTGCAGGCATCGGCGACGTGCTGGAATGGGATGCTGCGACGCGGTCCGCGCGCATCCAACGGGGGGGGCTGCGTGCGGCAACTTTCAGCTGGAGCCGGACGGCGACCCAGACCCTTGCCGCGCTGGAAGAAGCCGTGCAAAATCCCTGTTGACCCGCCCGTCAGTTTTGCTACTGTATCGATGTTTTACAAAGTTGTAAAAGATGGAAACGTCGAAAAACACGGTGGCAGAAGAAGCCCGCAGGCGCCTGGTGGAGGCCGGTGGACGGACCTCTCAGGACCTTGGGCTGGGGCGCATTGTTGGCCAGATTCTTCTCTATCTCTTCTTGCAGGAGCACGAGTGCTCGCTGGACTCGATCGGCGCGGAGCTCGGACTGAGCAAGGCCGCCGTCAGCATCGCCATCCGCCAGCTTGAGAGCCTCGGGCTGGTGCGCCGGGTGTGGAAGAAGGGCGACCGGAAGAACTACTACCGGTCCGCGGACAATATTGCCGCCGCCCTTCAGCAGGGATTACTAGCCTTTTTGCGGCAGAAGATGCAGGCCGCAGCCACTGAGCTGGATCACGTGAACGACCTGCTGGAGACGGTTTCGCGGCAGCCGCAAGCCAACGGCGACCTGAAGTTTCTGTACAGCCGCGTGAAGCGGGCAAAGCAGCTTCGTGACCGGGCGTCCAGCGTCCTGGAAAGCCCCATCGTCAAGTTTTTCATGAAGGGCTAGTTCTTCCGGCGCGGAGAGGCGCGGGGCCGGCTGCATAATCGACCGGCACGGAGTGTGCCAATCCGCCGCGGCGCGGGCGATTCAAACCATTTGCGATATGCTACCCGACGGAAATCTTTTCAAGCTCATCAGCGACCAGTCGCTGCGTTGCCCTGATGCGGTTGCCATCCGCGCTTCGGGCCGCCGGCCGCTTTCATTCGCGGGGCTGTGCGAGCATGTCCGGCGCGTGTCCGCGAGTTTGCACAGCCTGGGCGTGCAGCGGCAGGACCGCGTCGCGATCGTCATGCCGAACGGGCCTGAGATGGCGACGGCGTGCCTGGCCGTGGCGGCGGGCGCCACCTGTGCCCCGCTGAATCCTGAATACAGAGTCGCTGAATTCGAATTCTACATGGCGGACCTGGGCGCCAGGCTGCTGCTCATTCAGGCGGACATGAATTCGCCCGCGCGCGCCGTGGCAAAGGCCATGGGCATTCCCGTGGTGGAGCTGCGCGCACCGCAGGAGCTTGAGGCCGGGCTGTTCCGCTTGTGTGGCGAAGGCCTTGCTGCAGGAGGCTCCGAGGCGGCCTGGGCCCAGCCCGACGACGTGGCGCTGGTCCTGCACACGTCGGGTACGACCTCTCGTCCCAAGATCGTTCCCCTGACCCAGCGCAACATTTGCGCCTCGGCGGCGAACATAGCCCGGTCAGTGGGCCTTGGACCGGACGATGTGTGCCTGAACATCATGCCGCAGTTCCACATCGGCGGCCTGGTCGACCTGCTGGTAACGCCGCTGTCGGCCGGCGGGAGCGTTGTCTGCGCGACAAAGTTCGCGGTTCCCGATTTTACACGCTACCTGGCCGAATTCCGGCCGACATGGTGCCAGGCGGTCCCGACGATGATCCAGGAGATCCTGGTCGACCTGGAAGTCCACCCTGAGCGCGTGCCCAAGGATATGCCGCTTCGATTCATGCGGGCGGTGGCCGCCGCGCTGCCCGTGAAGCTGGCGGAATCGTTCGAGAGCGTCTTCGAGATTCCCGTGCTTGAAATCTACGGCATGACGGAGACAACGGCGCTGATCGCGGGGAACCCCCTGCCGCCGGGGAGAAGGAAGCCGGGGTCCGTCGGCCTGCCCGCAGGGCCTGAAGTTGCGATCATGCACGAGGACGGCACACTCCTGCCTCCCAACAAGCCGGGCGAAGTCGTGGTACGGGGCGAGAGCATCATGCGCGGGTATGAGAACCTCGAGGGCGGGAACGCGGAGACGTTCAGGAATTCCTGGTTTCGCACGGGCGATTTCGGGTACCTGGACGAGGACAACTACCTGTTTCTGACGGGACGCATCAAGGATATCATCAACAGGGGCGGCGAAAAGATCTCACCGAGCGAAGTGGACAATGTGCTGGCCGGGCACCCCGCGGTCATGCAAGCCGCCGCGTTCGGAATCGCCCACAAGTCCCTGGGTGAGGACATCGCGGCCGCGGTCGTCCTGAAGAAGGGCCTGACGCTCACAAGAGACGAACTGATCGCCTACGTATCGGAAAGAGTGGCCTACTTCAAGGTGCCGCGGACGGTCTTTTTTGTCGACGAGCTCCCTCGAACGCCCAACGGTAAGATTCGCCGGAATGCCCTCGCGGAAATTCTCCGCTCGGCGGATCCGCTTCTGCAGAAGTCGCGGCCGGCATCGGCGCTGCCCGCAACGCCTGTGGCGGTCGCTCTTGCCGAGATCTGGTCCGCAGCCCTCGGTCTATCCACGATCGGCGTCGACGATAATTTCTTCGATTTCGGCGGCGACTCCCTGCGGGCGGCAACTGTGATCAACAGGATTCAGGAACAATGGGGCGAGACGATCTACGTCGCCGCGTTGTTTGACGCTCCCACGATCGCGTTGTTTGAAAGATTCCTGAACCAGCACCATCCCCGGATTGCCGCCGGGATTCTCGGCCGGCAGGCCCTGTCTTCGGAATCTGCGGCAGGGCCTGTTCGGGCCTCGATTGAACCGGCCGACAGGGGACAGGGGCTGGAGCTTTCCTACGGGCAGCAGCGCCTCTATGCACTCGCACAGCTGCGGCACAATTCGAGTGCCTACAACATTCCCGCGGCGTACCGTCTGACTGGGCCGCTTCAGACGGAGGCGCTGGCCAGGGGCTTGAGCGAGATTCAGCGGCGCCACGAGATTCTTCGCACCACGTTCTCTTCTGATGCCCGGCAGCCCAGGCAGGTCATCACGCCGCCGTTCGACGTGACGCTGCCCGTGACGGACCTCTCAGACCTGCCGGAAGACCGGCGGCTGCCGGAGGCCATGGACCGGCTGAAGAATGAGGTGCAGCAGCCGTTCAGCCTGGCGGCGGGCCCGACGTGGAGGGTTCGGCTGCTTCGGCTCGCAGAAGAGGATCACATTTTGGCGTTCACCTTTCATCACATGGTTTTCGACGGTTGGTCGAAGAATGTGCTGCAGGGAGAACTTTCCCTTTTCTACAGCGCGATCGTGAGCGGGAAGACGCCGGATATAGCGCCCTTGCCCGTGCAGTACGTTGACTTTGCCCACTGGCACCTGTCGTGGCTCCGCAGCGAGGCTGCGGAGAAACAAGGGGCCTACTGGAAGAGCCAGATGGACGGATCTGTTTCCGAGCTGATGATTCCTGCCGCCCGCTCACGGCCGGCTGCACCGACGTTTCAGGGCGACAGCCGGTCGTTTGTCGTGCCCGCGGAACTGCTGAAGTCCCTCCATGAGCTCAGCCGTCGGGAGGGGGGGAGCCTGTTTATTATCCTGCTGGCCGGATTTGATCTCCTGCTTCACCGCTATACGGAACAGGAGGATGTCGTTGTCTGTTCCCCTGTGGCCTGTCGTAACAGATCCGAGCTCGAGCCCATGATCGGCTACTTCAACAATATTGTCGCGCTGCGCACGGATCTATCGGGGAATCCAACCTTCCGCGAGGTGATAGGGAGAGTGAGGAAAGTGGCCCTTGGGGCCTACGAGAACCAGGACCTTCCGATTCAGCGGCTTGCCGAGCTTCCGAGCCTTGCGCGCATCCCCCTTACCCGGGCCATGTTCTCATACGGGAATGCGCCTGGCCGAGCCCTCGAGCTGCCGGGCATCACGGCCAGCCCGGTTGATGTCAGGAACCAGGCGGCAGACTTTGACATGGCGATGTCCATGGAGCTGCGGGACGGCCAGTTGGGCGGGATCCTTGAGTTCAATGCCGACCTTTTTGACACCGCCGCCGTTTCGCAGCAGCTGCAGGATTTCGTTGCGACGCTCGGCGCCCTGGCGTCGAATCCGGATCAGCATGTTTCAGACGTTGCTCATTTCGGGCTGCGGTCGGGCGACGTGGAATCGCTGCTGGCGGGGCACCCGCAGGTGACGGAAGCCGCCGTCGTCATGCACAAGGACCAGCCGGGACTCCAAAAGCTGGTCGCCTATGTGGTTCCCAACCAGTTTGACATTCCCAAGCTCGAAGACTTGCGCAATTTCCTACGGCAGCGGCTGCCGGACTACCTTGTGCCTTTCGCATTCGTGTCCCTCGACGGATTGCCGTTGACTCGCGACGGCAAGGTCGACCGGGCCGCCTTGCCGCCGCCGGTGCCGGGCCGGGCCCCGGGGCAGGAGTATGCTGCGCCCCGTACGCCGCTCGAGCGGCAGCTGGCGAAAATCTGGACGAAGGTGCTGTGGATGGACCAGGAAATCGGAATTCGTGACAACTTCTTCGACCTCGGCGGGCACTCGCTGCTGTCGGTGCAGCTTGTTGTGGAAATGGAGAACCTGCTGAAGCGGAAGCTGTCTGCCCGCGCACTGTTCAGGCTGGGCACCATTGAGGAACTCGTTCGCCTTCTGGACGAAGAGCAGCCGTCCGGCGCGGACGGGCCCGGCGGCACCGGATCTTTGGCCGCTGCCTCGGAGGCGCTGGCGTCGGGACTATCTCCCGAGATCCACCATGGGCTCCTGACGCATACGGCGGGGTGGGAAGGGAAGCGCGTGAAGCCGACCTCGCTGATTGTGGGCCTCCAGACCGACGGGAGGCGGCAGAACCTTTTCTGGTGCTGCCAGGGATTCCGGGAGCTGAGCCAATTGGCCAAATACATGGGGCCGGACCAGCCCGTCTACGGAATGCGCTCGGCTCACAGGGTGGTGGACTTCAAGGACATTACCCAGCCCATTGTGGACGCTCTCGCGGCACAATATGTCAGTGAGATCCTGGAGGTGCAGCCGGAAGGGCCATTTCTGATCGGCGGCAATTGTCAGGCCGCCCAGATTGCATTTCACATCGCCGAGCAGCTGATGGCCAAGGGGCATTACATAACGCTGCTCTGTCTGCAGGAGCTCTTTATTCCCCAGTATTACCCGGGTCGGGTTGCGCTGCTCTATGGCGATGACAGCGCCCGCAATCCGTTTCACTATTTCAACCAGCCGGAGACCGTGTGGCGTAAGTTCTATACGGGGAAGCTGTCTGTCGGCGTTATAGACGGTCGCCATGGCGAATTCTTCCGGGAGCCGAACATCCAGAAACTCACGGGAAGAATCATGGAGGAGATAGACCTCGCGCAGAAGGAGCCGCGTATCTGCGTGAGCGGCCCGGCGCACGCGCGCGGGCCGCGGCTTGGCGACTCCGCCTTCCGGGCCGAGGTGAAGGCCCCTGACGCAATCTTCGTCCGGCCGGGCGGCCGGGTAGTCGTTCCCGTCAGCGTCAAGAACCTGAGCGACGTCACGTGGCCGGCCGGAGCGGGGACGGGCGTGACGCTCGGGTATCGCTGGCTGAGGAATTGCATCGTGACACCCTTGTCGGTGGATCCCGGGTTTCCGCTGCCGGCGGATCTACCGCCCGGCTCAACAGCGCTCGTGGACCTGCGACTTGCCGCGCCGCTGACGGCGGGGGCCTATGAGCTTGAGATCGACCTTGTGGAAGGCGGCAACGCATGGTTCAAGGATAAGGGCTCCGTCGCGCCGGTAATCTGGGTAAGGGTGCATCGGCTGCACGGAGTTTTCAAAGCGCTGCGCAGGCTTCGCCGGTTGAAGGATCGTTTTTCGCGGAAAGCATCGTGATGGCGGCTGAAATGGTTTCGATCGCGTAAAGGAGGCCTCTTATGGCGGCAACGATGATTCAGACCCCGTTCTATCAGCAGCTCTGTTCCAGGATCCGTGAATTGGGAGGCATGTTCAACGCCCACCTTCATCTCGACCGGGCGGGTACTATGGACAAGCGCTATTGGGAGTATGCCGGGCTGGATGTACTGAAGACGTCCTATCTCTCCCTCACCGCAAAGCATGGTCTGATTGTGAAGCTGCACCAGGGCCCCGCCTACGAAGCCTCCGACCTGGAGGCGCGCATCAACCCCTATCTGGACACCATGGTGGCTGTGAATACCGTCAGGGCGGACACGCTTGTTGATGTCACGCCAGACAACGTCGGCATGTCGGCGCTGAATACCATGCTGAAGACCAAGCGCGCCCGGGTCGGCGAAATAGACCTTCGGCTCGGGGCCTACTCGCCGTTCGGGTATTCGGATTCGGACCCCGGGCGGTGGGAGCTATTGGTCGAAGGCGCGCGGCGGGCTGATTTCATCGGCTCCCTGCCGGAAGCCGATGACACCCTGGACTACCCGGAGAAGATCGGCATCGATGAACATTTCAAGCGGATGCTTTTGCTCGGCCAGGAGCTGAACAAGGAGGTGCACATGCACACCGACCAGCGGAATGAGCCGACGGAAGACGGCACCGAACGGCTCATCAGGGCGGTCCGGGAGGTCGGCGCGCCCCGCTCTGCTTCGGGGGAGCCGATGGTCTGGGCGATCCATGTCATCTCCCCGTCCAAGTATGAAGAACCGCGCTTCAAGAAGCTGCTGGACGGGCTGCTGGAATGCAACATCGGGGTGGTGAGCTGCCCCTCCGCAGCCATCGGCATGAGGCAGCTGCGACCCCTGCTTACGCCCACCGGCAACAGCTTTCCGCGGCTTCTTGAAATGCTTGCCGCCGGTGTTCATATCAGAATCGGTTGCGACAACATGGCGGATATTTGCTCTCCGAGCACCACCGCAAACCTGCTGGACGAAGTCTACACTCTGACAAGTGCCGTCCGGTTCTATGATATCGATATCCTGGCAAAGATCGCGGCGGGTCTGAAGTTGGACGATCATGACCGGAACGTCGTGAAGGACCATCTTCACAGGAACGATCTCGAGATAGAGCGAATCCTCACCCGATCCCGCAGGGCCGGAAGACAGTGACGCAAACCTGTGAAACGGAGAAGGGCCGGGAGATTGGGGCCCTCGTGGTGTGGCATATTCCGCTGATGGCCACGCCGGAGGAGGAGCAACGGTTCAGGGACGTTCTCAGCGCCACAGAGAGAGAACGCGCAGATGCGTTTCAGCTGGCGGGTCCGCGCCGTCGGTTCGTGGTGGCCCGCGCTGCGCAGAGACAGATTCTGGCCGATCTCCTTTCGCGCCGGCCGCAGGATCTGCGCTTCGTGCTCGGGCCTTGCGGCAAGCCTTCGTTGGATCCTTGTCTTGGCGAGGCGGACATCCAGTTCAACATGACCCATTCCAACGAGCTGGCGTTGCTGGCTGTGCGCAAGGGCCGGGAAGTGGGCGTTGATGTCGAATGGCTGGGCGGGGCGTTGGGCGATGTGGACGCTCTGGCCAGACGTTTCTTCGCGGCGGAGGAGCATGAGGCGCTGCTGCAGCTGCCGGAGCCCGAGCGGCGGACGGGCTTCTTCCGGCTTTGGACCCGTAAGGAGGCCGTCAGCAAGGCGATCGGCGCGGGCCTGACCATGCCGCTCGATCAGACGGTTGTCAATCTTGCGCCGGGCGAAACGGCCCGGCTGCTGCGGGTGGGCGCGGGCGCTCCGTCGGACTGGGTGCTCCAGCACCTTGACCCGGCGCCCGGGTACATTGGCGCCTTGGCCTCGCGCGGCCCGATTTGCCTGCAAAAGGCTCGCCTGTGGAGCCCTGCCTCGCCGTTGTGCTCGAGTTGAAGCAAAGTGACCGCTCGGCCGCCAAAGTTGGACAAGAGGGGAAATGTGTGGACGCAGATTGCAAAATAGACGTTGATCGCCGGCCGTCGGGTCCGGTCCTTCATCCCGTGCTCGCCTCCGGGCTGCGATGGCTGAACCCCTTGCGGCAGATGCGCGTGGCCGGCAAACTCGCAAAGCTTCCCCTTCTGTGGAGGGGAACGCCGGTCTTCATTGTCGGGAGCGGGCGCTGCGGATCCACGTTGCTGCTGTCGATTCTCTCGGCAGACCCATCGCTCTATTGCATTCAGAAGGAAACCGAGGTGTTCAGGCGAATCAAGCGCCCGACGAGGGGCGCGCTGCTTCGGGCCAAGGGTCGCCTGTACGAGGCAATTTTGCAGGAAGAACGGCCGATTGAGCGCCAGGTGCGATACGTTGAAAAGACGCCCCTGCATGTTCGAGCCATCGAACATATTCGGAAAGCATATCACAACAAAGTCTGTTTCATTCACATTGTTCGTGATGGCAGGGACGTCATTACGTCGCGCCATCCCACCAGCCACCCGGGCGGATTCCATATCGAAAAGGAACGATGGGTGGGCGATGTGCTGGAGACCGAAAGACATGAGGGAGATCCCCTGACGCTTGTGATCCGGTATGAGGATCTGGTGCGGCACTTCGACGATACCCTTCGCAGGATCTACGGCTTTCTCGGGCAGACGATCCCGGAGCAGGTTCTGCACTATACGGATCACGCCGAGGTAAAGACCCACATTGCGTGGACAGGCCGGGTGCGGCCCCTGGACGCCAGCTCCATCGGGCGGTGGAAGAACCCGGACTACAAGCCGTGGATCAAGGAATTGACGGATATGCCGGAGGCAGAGCGGCTGCTGAGAAAGTTCGGCTATATTGAATGATGCCGGCCGGCGAATGACCAGGCCCGCGCCGCTGTTTCAGGCGAGCGGGAAGCTGAAGCGCAGAGGCGCCGGCGTTCCCGGATCTATGCGGCGCAACGCGCAAGCGGGTTTTGAAGAAGGAATGGTGGATTTGAGTCAGCAGGAGCGCGGACGGCCATGACCCAGCAGATACTCTCCGGCGAGGACCTCCGCGTCAGCGTCGTGATTCCCACGTACAACATGTCGGCCTACGTGCCGAAAGCCATTGAGAGCGCGCTGGCGCAGACCATGGCGCCCTGCGAGGTCATCGTCGTGGACGACGGCAGCACGGATGACACGGAGCGGGTGGTGGCAGAATTCGGGGACCGCGTGATCTATCTCAAGCAGCCGCTAAACCGCGGGGTCTCGGCGGCGCGCAACGCGGGCGCCGCGCGCGCCACGGGCAACTGGCTCCTGTTTCTTGACTCCGATGACAAGCTGCTTCCGTCGGCCCTTGCCCGCCTCTCGCAGTGCGCCAGGGGGGACCCGGCCGGCGTGGTGTTCGGGTGGACCGAGCAGAGCAACGAGGATACCGGCGAACGGAGCGTGCGGGGCAAGGGCACCTGCGCTGGCGAGCCGCCTCATCCGGCCAAGCAGAATTTCCTGCGGGCGCTCATTCCCACGCCCGGTGCCGCGATCGTAAGGCGCGAGCTCCACGACCGGGTAGGCGGCTTTGAGAAGCCCTGGCAACCGACGGAAGACCGGGATTACTGGATCAAATGCGGGGTGCTGGCTGCATTCAAGTTCTGCGACGCCCAGGTTCTGGAAAAACTCCGACGCAAGGCGTCGTCGCGCGTATACAGTGACATCGCGGTGTTCTGGGGAATGCGCGTGCAGCTGGAATTTCTTGACTGGTGCCGCGGGCGCGGGATCGATACCTCTTTTCTCCAGACGAGCCCCTCTGAAATTGCAGAGCGGAGCCTGGCCCTGGCCATCGACCGGCGGGACTGGGGCGTGGCTGAAACCATTCTCGAATACGCGCGCCGCCTGGCCATCGACATCCCCTTCGGAGTCCGGGCCCGGTTCCATGCCCTGCGGGCCCTGGGAGGACGCAGGGCGCCGATGCAGGCGGAGCAAATCAAGCTCTTTGTATCCATCAAGCCTGCCCGGCGCGGGGGCGGCTCAAATACGTTTGCGAACAACGTCGGAGTGTGGGCCCGCCGCCAGGGCCTGCGGCTCGTGGATACCCTCGAGGAATCCGAAGTGGCCATTGTGATCGCCCACTGTGGCGCGACGTTCGAGGGGCTGCAGAAGGCGCGGGATCGCGGCTGCTTCATCATTCACCGGGTGGACGAGCACCTGGGGGGGCTGACGGATGAGTCGCACGTCCGGAAGCATGAGATGATCCGGCAGCTCAACAAGGCGGCCCATGTTACCGTGTACCAGAGCGAGTTTGTGCGACGGACGGCGCAGCCCTTCCTGCAGGCGAAGCGCCACGTGGTCATTCTCAACGGCGCCGACCCGACCGTGTTTCATCCCGCGCGCGAACCGGGTTTGGATATCGGGCATGTCACATGGGGTACGATCCGGAAGAAGCGCCTCGACCTGGTATGCGAGGAAATCAAGCGGCGGCCCGGGGAGAGTTTCCGCCTGGTGGGGCGGCACGCGCAGGCAGAGGATCCGGTCCTCAATTTTCACCTTCCGAACGTTGAATTGTGCGGGGAGCGGAACCGGCGCCAAATGACCGCGGAGTATCGGAAGATGAAAGTGCTGTTCTTCCCGTCGGAGAACGACCCCTGCCCGAACACAGTCATCGAGGCGATTCTGTGCGGCGTTCCGGTCTGCTACCATGAGTCGGGCGGAACCCCGGATATTGTCAAGGACTGCGGAGTCCCCCTGGAGCGCTTTGATGAACTGCTCCGGAGCCAGGAGGTGTTCCGGCAGCGATGCCTGCGCCGATCCGATCTCTTCTTTGATGCGGTTATGGGTAAGTACAACGCCCTCTGGAAGGATCGGGGATCATGATCGGCGGGCAGTCCCATTTTGCGGGGGAGGGCGGAGTCGTCGCTCCGAAGCCCGCCTTGCCATCGGGAACCGTGCTGGCGCTGCGGGTGTGGGGGCTGCTGTACCTGCTGGCAGCCCTTGTATTCAACCCGTTCACCATTGCACTTTTGCCCCCGCGCGCTGCGATGGGTTCCGTGGCCGCCCGGTCTGTTGTCGCCTCCTGTGAAATCTTCGCGGCGACCGGCGCTCTGTTATGGGCTCTAAGCTGGCTACTTCGGTTGGCGCCGCCCGCGGCGCCGCGCCGCCCGCTGGGGCAACGGGTCGTTGGAGGCCTGTTCCTGCTTTGTTCTAGCGCGGTGCTGCCGCTCCTGTTTGCGGAGCTCGCGCTGCGTCCGTTGGTCCCCTGCCACCTGCCGCCGAAAACGACGACGTTCATGAAGGACGATGTCCTGGGCTGGCGTCTGCGACCCCTGTCGGCGGACAAATGCCGGGCCGGCGTATACGCCGTGAACGCCAAGGGCCTGCGCGGCCCCGAGGTGCCCTACGAGCGGACGGATGCGTCCGCGAAGCGCATCCTGTATCTTGGGGATTCCGTCACGGCGGGGTTCGGCCTGCCCTTTGAGCAGGCCTATCCATATGGCGTGCAAAGGCGTCTCGAACAAGCGGGCGTACGCGTCGAAACGGTCGACGCGGGTGTCGACGGATACTCCCCGTGGCAGTACGACCTGTACTTGCGCCGCGAAGGATTTCGTTACCAGCCCGACCTCGTCGTGATTGGCTTCGTGCTCAACGATGTCACGGAGAAGTTTGGACTGGTCAGGTTTGGAGGCAGCGGATGTGGGGTTCAGCTCGAAATGTCCTACTACACCTTCGATGGGTGGCTGAAGCAATACAGCGCATCGTATCGCACTCTCGACGCGCTGCGTTTGCGCCTGCGGCGTCGAGGAGACGCCCGCGCCGATGCGGCACATCAGGAGAAGATGGGAGTGCAGGCGCTCGTATCCAAGCCGGAATCGCAGCGCGTGCGCCATGCATGGGACGTTACCTTCCATGAGATGGAAAGCCTGACGGAGTTCTGTCGTACGAACAGCTTGCCGGTTGCGATCGTTGTCTTTCCCTATGCCTTTCAGTTTGAGAATCCGGGGGCGTCAGCAGGCCCGCAAGCGGCGGTGGCGCGCTTCGCCGAGGCGCGAGGGATTCCATGCCTCGACCTGTTTCCCCTTATGGAGGCCTATCGCGAGTTGAATAAGCTTCCGACGAAAGCGCTCTTTCTCGACAACGTGCACCCTTCGGCATACGGGAGCGACCTGATCAGCGGGCTGATCTCAGACTTCCTGCTGAGCGCTCCGGAGACGGCGCGGGCGCTGAGCGTCGCGCCTGCCTCTGTTTTGATGCCGGCACGGGTAAGTACAGCGAATTATGGCGGAACAGAGGCGGATGATATATGAGTAATACGACCCAGAAAGGGCTCAAAACCGGGCTGATGCAGTACGTTCAGCTCTATCGGATGTTCTTCCGGCCTCACTGGAGAGCAGCATTGGTTGTCTCAGTGTTCAATGTGGGCTCCGGCCTGGTTAAAGCGCTCGAGCCGTTGGCCTTTGCTCCGGCCATCCAACTGTTCACGAAGGAGACCGTCGCCCCGGCTGCGTCTCTTTCCGGGTTGAACCTCAACAATCTCGCGCCTTCGATTGTGCACTGGTTCAACCTGGAGTCAACCGGCATGGTTGGCACACTGATCTTCTCCTCGACGGCATACCTTGGGCTTGCAATCCTCTCCTCTCTGCTGGGGTTGGCCGGGTTCATACTCATGCTCCGCGGGCGGACGATGATCCAGCGCGACATGCTGCTTGCCCTTCACCGGCATCTCCTGACGCTTCCGTTCGGGTACTTCGGCGACAAGAGCAGCGGGGACTTCGTCAGCCGGCTCTCGAATGATGTTTCCCAAACGGCACAAACGCTGGACGCTGTTACGCGAGGGGTCCTGCAGTCCATTGCCGAAGCCCTCTTCTACGGATATCTCCTGTTCCGGACAGACGGCCAGCTGTCCTTCGGGATTCTTCTCCTGGGCTGTCTGCACTTCGCAATCACCCGCATGTTCTCCTTTCGTGCGAAGGTTCGTACCAAGGCTGAGTTCGTGCGAAGGGGCGTCATCAATCACCACATGCTGGAGACCCTTAGCGGGCTGCGGGTGATCAAGTCCTTCTCGGGAGAGCGATATGACGTTCATCGCATGGCCGAGGCGGCGGAGAAGATGCGTCAGGCGATCGTGAAAGCCCGGTCGGTGATGTATCTCGAGGTCCCTACGCGGTACATCGCAAACGCGCTGATTTCATGTTTGGCGCTGGGGATGGCGTTCTGTTCGATGACCAATGGGAACCTGGTGGGCGGAGGTTTCGTCCTGTTCATGGCGGTAGCCATGCGGGCGCTGGGTCCCGTGGCGATCCTTTCGCAGCAAATCCTGCTGATGAGCGCCATGCTTGGAGGGGCGGAACGCGTTTTGGAAGTGTTTGAAGCGCGCGACACGCTTCAGGATGGAACCACGAAGCCGAAGAGCCTGAGCCATGCAATCGTGTTCCGGAATGTAGGCTTTCAGTACAGGCCGGACACCCCCGTCCTGAAAGACATCAATCTGACACTTCGCCGGGGCGAGACCGTGGCGGTGGTGGGGCCCAGCGGGGGAGGGAAGACGACGATGATGGACCTCCTGCTGCGGCTGTATGATCCAACGGCTGGCGAGATCCTTTATGACGGTGAGAGCATACGTACGTTCAGCCAGCGCGCCTACCGGCGGCATTTTGGCGTGGTTCCTCAGGACCCTTTCCTGTTCCATACCACGATTCGTGAGAACGTTGTGTTTGGCAGGACTCTCAACGAGGAGATGTTGGAGTACTCGCTGAAAGTGGCAAATGCCTGGGAATTTTCCCAAGCGCTGCCTGACAAATTGGAAACTGTTTGCGGCGCGCGCGGAGCGCTTCTTTCTGGCGGGCAAAGGCAGCGGATTGCGCTGGCCCGCGCCGTCTACGGGCGGCCCGAGATTCTTCTCCTGGACGAGGCTACCAGCTCGCTTGACAGCGAATCCGAACGAGCCATCCAGGAGGCGCTGCTGCGGGTGACGCAGGATCGAACCGCCTTGATCATAGCGCATCGCCTCTCCACGATTATGAACGCCGATCGGATCGTCGTGATGAATAGCGGCCGCATTGAGGCCGAGGGAAGGCACGATGCACTTATCCAGGCAAGTCCCACCTACAGGCTGTTGTACAGTTTGCAGTACGAGCGGCCGCAGTCAGCCCGGAAGCTGCCTCCCGCGCCGGCCAAGTTATCGTCCGAGGACGACGACCTGGGCGCGCCAACGAGCGACCGTGTTGTATGACAAGCATTCGGGAGCCATCGAATATGGCAAGCACAATGAGGGGAACTGCCGGCGGGCGGTTGAGTAAAGACTCTTCCCTTTCGATTTGCCTGGCAACCGATGCGGGGTATGCATTCCCAACAGCTGTTGTTGCCAAGTCGGTGATTATGACGAAATCTCCCAATCTTGGGCCCGTGTACTACGTCTGGGTCGACCAGGTCGCTCCGCCGCGTGAGCTCGTTAAGTATCTCGAACGTTGTGGCGTAGTCTTGGTTGTTGCGCCCACTTCGGTCCTGCTCTCCCTGAAAGGCGACAGCGGGCATGTGACGCAAGCATCGTCGGCGCGGCTTGCGCTTGCTGAGATTCTGGAGGAATTTCCAATCGAGCGATTCCTGTACCTGGACGGAGATGTTGAGATCACCGGCTCCCTCAGTGATCTTTCAGAAGTGGATCTGCCCGAGAGCCATATCGCTGCCGCTGAAAATGCGGAAACACTGTTCTCTTGCAGATATCCGCACAAACATGAAGAGTGGACAAATCGGATGCGAGGTCTGGGCATGTCGGAAGGGTCGGGCTACTTCAATGCCGGAGTCTTGCTTGCCCATATGAAGTCATGGAAAGAAATCTCGTCGCAGGCAAAGAAGTTCTATCGGGAGAACGCCGGCAAATGCAGGCTCTACGATCAATGCGCACTCAATGCAGTCTGTCACGATCGGCGCTTGGTTCTCTCGCCCCGGTGGAATGTCCAGAGCGCATTCCTGGGCCTTAGACACGGCTCCAGGTTCAGTCCCCGCATTATTCACTATAACGGCGGCAATAAGCCCTGGGCGCCCGTCTTGCTCGGGAAGACGTGGCATGCGCGAAAGCCGTTCTTCGCGGCTCGGTCGGAAATGCCTGAGCTCTGGATGAGGACGGCACAGCGTGGAAGATTCAGGGTGTACAAGAAACCCCTCATAAACTACCTGATACGTGCAATACGACGAAGAGGCGCCCAAAAGATTTATCAACAGTACTTGGCGACCACAGAGTTTGCTGATCTTCCGTCGCGCTGATGGGTCGCTGTTGTCGGCCATAGGCTTCATAACAATGAAAGTCACTGCCTGCGGCGAGGCTGTCGGGCACATGCCGTTCGCACTGCCGGGCAAACATCCGCAGGGGAATGGGACGGGGATGGACAAGTGCCTGTAAAAGTCGGATTCGGGGAGATACGCAACCTGTGACAGGTCCCGCTTCCATTGCGGTGTGCCTGGCAACTGATGCCGGGTACGCGTTCCCGACAGCTGTTGTCGCGAAGTCAATTGCCCAGACGCACTCCGCCAATATCGGACCGGTTTATTACATATGGGTTGATCAGGATGCGCCGCCGCGCGAACTCGTTTCCTATCTCGAGCGCTGTGGCGCGGTTCTAGTTGTTGCGCCCACATCATTATTGCTGACCATGAGCCGCAAACACGCCCAGCTCACGAACGCGGCGTCGGCGCGACTTGCCCTTGATGAGATCCTGAAAGGTTTTTCAATTGAAAAGTTCCTGTACCTTGATGGGGATGTCGAAATCGCCGGTTCCCTGAGCGCGCTTGCCGACGTAGTGCTGCCCGAATCCCATATCGCCGCAGTTGAAAATGCAGGAACTCTCATGTCCCGCAGGAGCCCGATCGCTCACAGGAAATGGGTGGAGCGAATCCGTGATTTGGGGATGCCGGAGGGGTCGCCGTATTTCAACTCCGGCGTCATCCTGGCCCACATGAAGTCATGGACCCAGATCTCAGCGCAGGCGCGGGTACACTATGCAGCGCATGCAGGCAAATGCAGGCATTTCGATCAGTGCGCCCTTAATGCGGTCTGCCATGATCGGCGGCTGGCATTGTCCCCGCGGTGGAAATTTCAGCATGGGTTCTTTGGCCTGAATGTGGAGGGTGCGGCCGCATCCTCCCCCCGCGTTGTACATTTCAGCGGCGTTAGCAAGCCATGGGCGCCGGTTCTCTTCAGCAGGACCTGGGCTGCACGGAAGCCGCACTTTGTCGCCCGATCAGAAATGCCGGAGCTCTGGAGGAAGACGGCTCGCCCCACAAAGTGGAATGCGTACAAGAGGACGCTCCTGAACTACATCAATCGTGCGGCGTGCCGGATTGATGCCCAGCGGGTATTCTCCCACTATCTGGCAAACACGGAGTTTGCCGACATTCATAGATCATGACCTCGCTGAACATTCACAAGCTGGAGATTCATGCTGAGAGGCCGGAAAATGGATAATACCTGGAAGTCAAAGATTAGCGTGGCAACGGGCGCGTTCCGGATGCTTCCGGGCTTTGTGATTCCCGGAGAAGCGAAATGCGGGACCACGTCGCTCTATGGTTATCTCTGCCGACATCCATGGATTGTCGGGGCGGACATGAAGGAGCCGGAGAGCTTTATCCGGTACGGGGCAAGCCCTCTCTTCTGCCGGGCGCACTATCCCTTGCTGTGGAACCGGTGGCTGTCGGGGCTGACAGGCAAGCGGCTGCTCACGGGCGAAGCCTCGGCCGACTATTTTTCGCATTGCAGCGCCCCGGAAGCCGTGGCGCATACGTTGCCCAGGGCAAAGATTGTCATCCTGCTGCGCGACCCGGTCAAGCGGGCGTTCTCGGACTACCAGATGTTCAGGAGCACGGGGCGTGAGCCTTGTGAGTTTGACGCAGGCGTGGAACAGTGCTTGCGGTGGGCTCGTGACCCGCAGGTGGAGCCGTTGGTCAGGCTGGCACGATGTGCGGACGAGGGGTTCTTGCGATATATCTTTCGCGGAGTGTACGTGGAGAACGTGCGCCGGTGGAAGAAGCTCTATCCGCCGGAGCAGCTGCTCTTCCTTCGGAGCGAGACGTTGTTTCGTGAGCCCCAGGCAGTTCTGGATAGAGTCTTTGCGTTTCTGGGCGTCCCTCCACATTCCCTGGAATCGTTCGATGTATTGAAGAAGGGGAAGTATCAGGGGCTGCTCAGCGAGCCGACTCGCTCTGCGCTGGCAGCGTTCTACCGCCCGTACAATGAGGAGCTCTACGGGCTCATCGGGGAAGATTTCGGATGGGCGAAGGAGTGAGGCGCAGCCGCCGGGGACCTTTGTGTCGAACTGTCGGGCGTCTTGGCAGGCGGGTGCAACGTATTCGGACATGATGGACAACCACTCCAATCTTGCCGGCGCGAAGCGAGGCGCCGAGTCATCGGGCGGGAGGGCTTTGTGAGCGCATCGCGCATTGTGGGCATCTGCCTGGTTCGCAACGAGGAGATCTATCTCGGGCAGATGCTCGCGAACATCTACGAGTTTTGCGACGAGATCCTGATCGCGGACAACGGTTCGACAGACTCCACCTGGCGCATCGCGACGGAGTGGGCGCAGAAACGGCCGAAGATCCAGTGCCGGCAGATCCGTCACCCGTCTGAATCCCACAGGATGATCGAGCCGTTTGTCAATACTCCCACGTGGGTCTTTGGCGTGGATGGCGACGAGTTGTACGATCCTTGTGGGCTTGAGTCATTCCGGAAAGAGATAGCGGCCGGACTGTATGACCCATACTGGATGGTATCGGGTGGCGTTCTCAACTGCACTCGCATCGACAAGGGCTTGAAGACGGCGCAGGGCTATCTCTCCCCTCCGAGCCGCAACATTACGAAGTTCTACAACTTCTCTGCCATTAGCGAGTGGTCGGATGTGCCGGGCGAGCGGCTGCATGGTGGCCGCGTTGTCTACAAGCCGGGGTACGGTGGGTCCCGTCGCTGTCCGCTGCACAAGCAGAAGAAGTGGGAGGAGTCTCTCTTCCGATGCCTGCATCTCTGCTTTCTGCCGAGGAGCAATCGCGATTCGGTTGACAAGGATGGTCGGGTGACACGGTGGAACCTGGCCGAGCAGCAGGCCCGTGGGCCCCTGATTAGGATGTATTCCGCGGTGCTCAGGCAGTTTGGGATTTCCAGAGCTTCGCCCTGGAAGAACGATCGCTACGCCAGGGGCAGCCTGGTGTCGAGCCCCATTCAGCCCTTCTTCGACAGGGCGCCCCGGCCATGAGCCTCTGTATTCTGGTGCCAACGTATGACCGATACCTCCCGCTGGCGTCTTTCACCGTGGAGATGATCGGGCGATATTGGGAAGGACATCCGCCTGTGTTCTTCTGCGGCTGTCGCAAGCAGGCATCTCGGCAGTCTCTTCCGTTGCGGGATGATCCCAGGGACTGGATCGGCATCCTTCGCTCCGCGGCGGACGATCTTGTCAAGGCGGGTCACGACAAGGCGTATGTTATCATCGACGATTGTCCGCCGCTGGCCCCCTGCAACGGCCGCCACCTGAATGCAACGCTTCCTCGCCTGATGGACCGTCTCAGCGCCTGCAACATAAGTCTAACGGGGTGGGATCAGCGCGGCGGCAAGGGCTCGATCCTTGGAAAGGAATTCTATCGTGTCCAGCGACATCCGGAGAGCTTCCTATGGCGTTTTTCTGCCGGCCCCAGCCTCTGGAATCTGGCCGCGCTGAGGGACTTGCTGGACGTGCTGGTTCCCACGGATGATCCGATGTCGCGTTCTGCGTGGGCCTTTGAGAGACGGCTGGGTGGCGGGAAGGTGACGATCCCACAGAAATGGCGGGACGGCTCGTACCGGATCTGCGGTCGGGAGCTTCTTGGGGGGCTCGGGCGGGTGAGGGATCTGGCCCGGCGGCTCCGGCGCCGTGTTCACGCGGTCGTGAGGCTGTGCGCACGCGCTGTGGCCGGGACGAAGCGCGGGGAGGGGTGTGACCGCTCTATGTCCGTGGAGAGCGCGTTCTACGATGGGCCGTATCCCTCGTATTGGTCCGGGATCATGGCCGCTGGCGCCCTGAATGAAGACCTTGTCACATTTCTCAAGAGACGTGGAGACGTCGAATATCTCGGGCGTCTGAGGTCGGCCGTCAGCCAGATTCCGCCCTGATCATTGGAGGAGCGAAATATATGCAGAAGCTGATACAGTGGATACGCAGGAAGATTCGCAAGTGGATCGGGAAGGGCGGCGTCGCTCGTGACAAGAATGATCCAAAGGGCCCGACAGAGGACATCTATCCCCTGTTCTAGCCCGCGCAACAATGTGCGGTCACGGCGTGGGGGCTCATCATAGGTGCAGCAGGATCTGCTTCACCGTGTAAGCGAAAGAAAGGGCTGTCGTTGATCCTTTATCTAACAGTGGCGATTGCAGTGCTTTGCTTTCCGCCGTTTTACCGGAAGGCCTTCGGGCTGGAGAAGGGCGAGCCGCGCGGCGAGGACCTTCTGCGCTGGGCCCAGTTCACCTTGCTGGTGTTGATCGGCCTGGGCCTCGGCCGGAATCCCTGCTGGAGCGATCGCCTGACGCATGGCGTGGTTGCCGCTCTCGTGCTGGCATGCTGGTGCGAGCTGGTTCTGCGGCTCATGGCCAGATATCTGCTGCCGGCGTTGGGCCGCCTGGTGCCGACGTGTGCCAAAGTGTATGAGTACCTCACGGAGAACCCGGACAATCTCTATTATTCGCGGTATGTGCCGCACCCGTTCCTGCAGTTCACGGGGCCTCGGGGCCCGGTGCCGGGCAGCGCCGGCGACTATTTCCTGGGGTTCAAAGAAATCAAACTCTCCGATGTGCCCAAGCCGCCCGGCGTCATCCGCATCGCCTGCCTGGGCGGATCGACCACGGCGGACGGATACCCGGAGTGTCTGCGGGACTACCTGTCGGCCGCGAATCCATCCGCGCGTTTCCAGGTGCTCAACTTCGGCGGGATGTGGTGGTCCTCGGTGCACTCGACGGTCAACTACGTGCTGAACGTCATTGACTACAAACCCGACTACGTAGTTCTGCACGACGGGTGCAATGACCATCACTACCGCGGTTTTCCGGGGCTGAGGGGGGACTGCGCCCACGCCTATCGCCTGTTCCAGGTTCCCTGGACGATGGGGGAGAGTCTCTTCCGATACAGTCTGATATACCGGATCGTCAGAATTGCCCTTTCATGGGGGATCCCGTCGGTGTTCAGGCGCAGTATGGAGATGAAACAGATTGGCCTGGAGCCGGGCAAGAGTTACAACTACGTGCCTGCGGAGCTTGCCATCGTCGAACGGAATTTCAGGACGATCGTTGTGCTGGCGAGGGAGCAGGGGTCAGTGGTTGTCCTGACAACCACTCCGCTGTCCGCCACGCGCAGGTTCAGTGAGGAGCACGACAAGGTGTACCGCCCGCACGCGCAGCGCGTAAATGAAATTATCAGGGCACTCTCCCGGGAGACCGGCTCTGCCCTGGTGGACCTCGATGCCAGCATGACGGGCAGGGAAGAGTATTTCGACGACGCCGTGCACAGTTCTTCTGCCGGCAAGCGGGCCAAAGCAGAGAAAATCGGGAGATCGCTTCTTACCGATCTTAAGGCGCGCAACGCGGGCGCACAAACGTAGGAATCACATTTATGACCTGCCCATTAGCCTTTTTTCTGCTGTTGATCGCGGCCCTGCTCGCCTTCTTCCTGATGCGGCGGTCGTGCGGATGCCGTGCCGGTGCGCGGTCTGCCCCGCAGTCGGTCTCCAAGTCTGCCTCGAGCGTTACCCACGAGGGTGCCAGCCTGAAGGCGGACGTCCTGGTTCTTGAGAACTGTGACTTGGAGGGCTTTATCCGGTATCTAGAGGACCACTGCGAAGACGAGCCGGCGCTCAGCAGGCTTCTGGATATGTACCGGGTCAAGCGGGCATTTCCCGATATGAGCCACTTCAGGCTTGGCCCCAATATGTTTGAGAAGATTCCGCTGAACTGGATCGTCTTTGTCGAGGCGGGCCCTTCGGAGGGAGCCGGGCAGCTCATCGGGCACGGGGTCACGACCGGAATTCATTGGGATGAGAAACAGGAAACGCTGCCGGACGGATGGCAGGGCGCTGTGCGGGCCGCTTACCAGGATGTTCAGGTGGACAAGAAGCAGCCCAATACGCATGTCGGGCTGTTCATCTGCATCGAGGAACGATCCCGCCAGCATGGCTGGGCCGGGAACATTATCAAGGAAATGAAGGGCCTGGCGATGCGGCGGAACATTGCGTCGCTGATCATTCCCTTGCGTCCGCCCACGCGTTACCAGAAGGAATACGCCGGCATGCCCATGGGCGAATTCGCCGCCTTGAAGCGCGAGGACGGTCAGCCCATGGATCACTGGGTGCGGCTGCACGTTCGCCTGGGCGCCAGGGTGATTGGTGTTTCCAATACATCGCACCAGCACGCCTTCTCCCTGAAGGATTTCTATGGGCAGGTCCCTTGCCCGAACTTCACGCAATCCGGCTACGGCCTGGTGCAGCAGAAGGATGGCGCGTGGTACAACGCATATGTCGACCTGGAGCGGGAATTCGTCCTGATCAATCAGGGGTGTGTCTGGGTCCAGCACCCCCTTTCCCCGGGCCCTTCCGCCTGACAGGCACACGTTGTATGGTGGACAAGGGATGATCGATGTTGTTTGCTGACGCAGATGCCGAAGTCTGAAGATAGCGGGAGCATTCGGATTCTTGGGGCGGTCCTCATTCTGGCCGCGCTCTTGCTCAATCCGCACCTGATTGAGCAGTTTCTCTTTTCAGGCCGACAGCTGCCATCCATCTACCGGGTCTACATCCTCGCGTGGGAAGGTGTGCTGGGCCTCTTTGGAATGTATTTCGCGCTTAACCGTCGTCACAGGCTCCTGCCTAAGATAACCATCTTCATCGCAAGCGTCCTCGTGATGCTGCTGGTGGCCGAATGCGGCGTGCGCAACTTCTGGTACAAGAACGCTACGTGCGGATGGAAAGCGCGGAATGTGCATCGGTCCGAAGTGAATCAATGCGGATATCGCGGCCAGGCGATCCAGTACGCGGACGATGAGTTTGTGATTCTGCTGGCGGGGGACTCTCAGGCGGAGGCGTTGGCCTGCGCCTATGCCTGGATGCCGGAGCGCAGGCTGGAGCATCACCTTCGGGCCCGCGGAAGGAAGGTGAGGGTCTTCACGGTCGGATCCGGCGGCTACGGCTCGGACCAGGAACTGCTGGCGGTGCGAGACTATCTCAAGAGCTTCAGGGCGGATCTGGTTCTCGTATGGCTCACTCCGAAGAATGATATCTGGAACAACATGTTTCCCACCCATTGGGCAAGGAATGGTGCGCCAAAGCCCACGTACTGGATGGAGGACGGCGCTTTGCGCGGGCCTGTGCCGGGCGCCTACATTGGCAAGGTCCCGTGTGCCGGCAGCAGGATCGCTGACGTGATCAGGCGCAGTTATGTGCGCGGCGGACGGGACCCCGATGGGTATTGGGCGAAGACGTTCCTTCCGCCTCCTTATCGGCCCTTGCGCGAGTATCAGGGACCTGTGCTCAAGGATTGGCAGGAACGATGGGATGCAAACATCTCGAATTGCAGGGGAGATAATCTGGGCAATGAAAAGGCCCACTGGGCCATCTCGCTGGCCCCGCGCAGCTCTCGAATGCAGTACGGGATCGATTTGACGCACGCCCTGCTGAACGAGATCAGTTCTGCCGCTGCCTTGAAGGGGGCGAAGTTCGGCATCTTCATTCCCGTCTATGTCGATCCCCCTCCTGTTGCCGGAGAGGTCGCGCACAGCTTGAACGGGAAGTTCTACATGACGTCGAGCGATCAGTTCGACGCCAACATCCGGGACGTGACCCGTGGCTTTGAAACGCGCCAGATCCCCGTCCAACTCAAGGAGCACGAAGTGGGACCGGAAGATGACCATCTCAACGAGCATGCTGTCGACCAGGTAATGGAAGGCCTGGCGGATGCTCTGGCATCCGGGATTCCGTTGCCGGCAAATCCCGCTGCCAAGTAGAAAACGCCGTGGTGACTGCCAATGGATGGCGCAATATGAAGTTCTTCAGCCGCAAGAGGGAAATGGCCCGCGTAGTGTTTAACATGAAGCCCGCCAGAGGGCCGTGGGGCGGGAGCAGCCAGTTCGTCGAACAGATGGCGGCGTACCTGTCACGCCGTGGGTACGGCATCGGGTTCGATCTTGCCGGCGACGTGGACGTCGTCTTCCTGATCGATCCGCGGACGGACAGCCGTCTGAAGCGCTTTGGGGTGGACGACATTGCCGGGTATAAGCGCGCCCGGCCCGGGGTTCGCGTAATCCATCGCGTGAATGAGTGCGATCAGCGGAAGTCCACGACGTTCATGGATCCCATGCTGGCGGCTGCCAACAAGGTGGCTGATTACACGGTGTTCATAGCCGACTGGCTGCGGGACTATCACGTGGCGCGATGGTTCGACCCCAAGAAGCCGCACAAGGCCATTTACAACGGGGCAGACCCTGCCATCTATCATCCCATCGGCAGCCGCACGTATCGGCAGGGGGACGTCATGCGCCTGGTGACGCACCACTGGTCGGACAACCCCCTCAAGGGATTTGACGTCTATGCCAGGATCGATGACCTGATCGCAGCCGGCGAATTGCCTGGATTTGAGCTCCGGGTGATCGGCCGTTGGCCCGAGTCCCTGAAATGGAAAGCGGCCCTGACCTTTCCGCCTTCGAGTGGTGACGCCCTGGCGGACCAGTTGAGGGCCTGCCACGCCTACGTTACCGCCAGTCGGTGGGAGCCGTGCGGCATGCATCACGTCGAGGGTGCGCAGTGTGGTCTGCCGCTCGTTTATCACGAGGACGGCGGGGGCATTGTCGAGGCCGGGATGAAGTACGGCCTGGGCTTCAGGGACGACGTGAAGGCCGCCCTGATGGAAATGCGTTCCCGCTACGGGCTGCTGAGGCAGCGGGTTTTGGATCTCATGCCGGACGGGGAACAGATGTGCTGGGAATACGAGCGTGCCATCCGGGACCTGTTGCTGCAGAGACCGTAGCCACGGACCTGCCGGGCCTCAGCCTCCGCCGGGCTGGCGCTTGATCACCCGCGCCGGGACCCCCGCCGCGACCGAATAGGGGGGGATGTCTTTCGTTACAACAGCGTTCGCGCCGATGACGCTGTCGTGTCCGACGGTTACGTTGCCAAGGATGCAGACGCCGCACCCGATGTCCACGCGGTCCTCAATTACGGGCCGGTCGTCATTCTGGTAAGTATGGGCCGTGCCCATGGTCGTGTTCTGGCGGATGTGAACATCGTTGCCGATCGACCGCGCGGCGAGGACGATGCCGCTGTGATGCCAGAGGTGCACCCTGCGCCCCATCCTTACGACCGGGTCAATCGTGATGCCGCAGGACCATTCGACGAGCTTGGAACCGATGTTGAAGAGTAAAGAGAGCGGCCAGCGGAAGATGGCCCACTGTATGTCAGCCTTCCAGCTCCCGAAGCGGTGCACTGTAAGGGCCCAGAGTCCCTGCTCAAGAATCTTGCCCTGGTGGGTTTTCAGGTCCTCCATGTACAACTCGAACAGCGACATATCCTGCGGATCGCGAGGATCGGCTGGCGGGGGTACAGGTTTCGTGGGCTGTGCTGGTGGCGAAGCGCTCATCGGTACCGCTGACTAGATATCATTTCTGCCGCGGCCCGCAAGGCAATTTCTCCATGACAGGCATGCATGCCAACAGGAAATTAGTGGGTTTTGTCGTCGACGGTCTGCTGCCGTCGCTGAGCGTTGAATCGATGCGGCGATTGGGGCCCCGCTCCATCTACCTGGGTGGGCGAAGCCAGACTGCCATGGGGGTGATGCGTTTTGGCTGGATTGCGGATGCCGTGAACCGCGGGGCGTATGACGGGCTCTCGTATGAATTGTACCGCCCCCTGCGGCGCTATGACATGCTCATCTTCGTCAAGTCCATGGGGCCGGATTGCATCCGGCTGGCGCATGAATATCGTGCGAGAGGGAAGCCCGTCCTGTTCGACATCAACGTGAACTACTTCGAGACGCAGGGCGTGTGGTACTATGAATCGATGAAGACAACGCCTCACGCGCAGGAGAAGGCCATAGCCATGGCAAGAGAGTGCAACGGGGTGATGGCGGCATCCCTGGCCATCGAAGAGGCGGCGCGAAGGCACAATTCCCTCACAACATGGATCCCCGACAACGTCAACCTGGATCTTGTCCCGGCGAGCAGTACCGGCGGCCGCCCCGGCCGACGCTTGCGATTGCTCTGGTCGGGTCAGACGGCAAAACTCTTTGACCTCCTGACCGTCGAAGAGGTGCTGCGGGCTTCAAAGAATGATGTGGACCTTGTCCTGATCACCAACGATCTTTCGGGCTTGGAGCTTGTGTACGAGCCCTATCGATCCCGCCTGAAGAAACTTCTGGAGGACCTCGAGTGCAAGATCATCCGCTACGAGTCCATTCCGCAACTCCTGCGCGTGTACGGGGCCGGCGGCGTGATCATTTCGCCCCGGTTCCTTGACAGTTCCTACAACCGCGGCCACACGGAGTGGAAGGTCACGCTCGGCATGGCCTGCGGGTGCGTCGCGGTCTGCAGCCCGCAAGAGAGCTATGTCGAGGTCGCGCGGCGTTCAGCGGGCGCGGGAATCCGTGTGTGCCGCGACGCGGCGGGCTGGACCGCCGTTCTTGACGAGATGCTCGGCGGCAGCTTCAGCTGGGATTCCGAACAGGCGGCAGCAAGGCATGTCGTGGCCACGCATTACTCCACGGCGGTCGTGGCGGAACAGCACGCCCGTTTCGTGAAGAGCCTGTTGGACGTGGAGGCGGCATGAGCGGCCTGGAAAGACTCAAGGAAGTGTTCTTCGAGAGACTTCTTGCCGGGCGCCGGGAGCGGCGGAGGTGGCGCGGCGGCATTCCGGACACGAAGGACGTCCGGGTGTTCTATGGGCGTGACCATGTTCCCGGCCGGGAGGAGATTGCCCAGGGCGGGATTGTGAAGTGTCAGGACCTCTCGGTTCTCTTCCCGAACGTCCTGCAGGGGGCCAACATCGTCTACCTGGTCAGCAGCGCGCTGCCGGCTGCGGTATCGACCGTTGTGCGTGAGGCCAGGAGGGCGGGGGCCAGGGTGGTCGTCAACCAGAACGGCGTCGCCTATCCTGCCTGGCACGGCGCCGGTTGGGAGCGCACGAATGAGCCGATGAAGGAACTTCTCAAGTCGGCCGACTACGTTTTCTATCAAAGTGCCTTCTGCAAGCGGAGTGCCGACCGCTACCTGGGCCCCTGTTCGGGGGAGTGGCAGATTCTTCACAACGCCGTGGATACGACGACTTTCGTGCCAGGGCCGGAGCTCCCGCTGGCCCGTGGCCCGGTGCTGCTGGCGTCGGGAAGCCATATGCAGTTCTATCGCGTCGAGTCGGTTGTCCGTGCCTTTGCGCTGTTTCTCAAGGCCCGCCCCGCGGCGCGGCTGCTTGTCGCCGGCCACTTGGGGTGGCGCCCCAACCCGCGTGAGGCGGAGGCGGAACTGAGGAATCTCTGCGGCGGCCTCGGCCTCCGGGAGAAGGTTGATATCCGGGGCTGTTACACTCAGTCCGAGGTGGTGGGCGTGCTCCAGTCGGCCCATCTCCTCGTGCACACAAAGTACAACGACCCCTGCCCGCGAATGGTTGTGGAGGCGATGGCGTGCGGCCTGCCCGTGGTCTACTCGGCGTCTGGCGGCACCCCGGAGCTGGTCGGGGATTCGGCCGGGGTCGGGGTGCCGGTTCCGCAGGGATGGGAGCAGATGCACTCTCCCGACCCCGAATTGCTGGCGGCCGCAATCGAAACCGTTGTAGGGCGATATGGTTCGTTCCGGGCGTCGGCACGAGAGCGGGCGGCGGGGATGTTTGACGCCAGGTCCTGGATCGATCGCCATCGGCAGGTGTTCGCGTCACAGCTCAGGAGAGTCGCTTGAGGGAACGGGGCGCGCGCAGGGGGTGGGCTGGCAGCTGACAGGGCCGGCGGGAACGTGGATCAAGGACATGCCGGGGGCGTTGATATGGGGGCAAATGAAAGATACTAGAACATGGATCGCTTTCTTGAAGCGTGCCGGGTGGGCCTTGTTCGGCGCACTGCTTGTCGTGTTGAGCGGGAAATACTTTGGAGTACTGGTCGCTGCAGCCCTTGCCTTTCTGATGGCGACCGCAATCATGATCCGACAACGAGGTGTCAAATTCACGCTGTTTGTCTACATGGCAAATCTCATGCTCCTTGCGTGTGCGGAAGTGGGCGTGCGCTATTGGATTCACCACCGTGCCACGGATCTGCAGCGGTCCATGTACTTGAATCCTCTCCTGGATGGGACCGGGGACAAGTCGCATGCGCTCTACCTCCCGCACCATTACATGCTCTATGTTGCGCGCCCCTACCTGTCGAACACAAACGGCATGCGGCACAACCGGTTGGGATTGCGCGACGAAAGGGATTTCGGGCCCAAGACAAACGAAATCAGGATTGTGTTCATTGGCGGCTCGACCGTCTACGACATAGGAATCAAGGACAACCAGAAGACCTATGCCCCGATCCTGGAGCGTGATCTGAACAAGTACTACAGCTTCACAAAGAGCGGGCAGCGCGTCGAGGTGATCAATGCGGGAATGGCGGGCTCCACTTCCGCCGAAAACCTGATGCGGCTCATTTTCATGGTCTCCGAACTACATCCCGATATTGTTGTAATTCAGCATGGCCTGAACGACGTGTGGCCGCGGATGTGCGGTACGATTCAATCTGATTTCGGGAACTACCGCCGCGTCTATGGACTTCCTCCCCTGCGAAACAGAGGCGAGTCATGGCGAAGCGCCATCAGCCGCAGGATCGTCGACAGCTCGGCTGTTCTGACGGTGATAGCTGTGGGCCTCGGCTATCGGGCGCAATATGAGATTGCCAAGATGGTCACGCAGGAAGATGTCCCGAAGGATATACGCAACGTTCGAACGAACAGCGCCGCCTACTACGAGCGAAATACACGATTCATGGTGGCGATCAGCCGTTCGATTGGGGCGCGGGTCGTGCTCGCCACGGAGCCGTGGACCCAGAAGGCGAGTCCGGTTCGGAAACTGCTCATGCCCGAGCACAATGCCATAGTGAAGCGAGTTGCTGAAGAGGAAGGCGTGGATTTCTTTGATTTTTCAGAGAAGATGCCGCATGACACCCGGTATATGAAAGACGGCGTTCACGTGAACGAGGAGGGCGGCCGCTTGAAGGCTGAGCTGTATTTCAAATACTTTACAGAGAGCGGGTTGATCGAGGGCATTCAGAAACATCGTGCTTCCGCGCCGCATGCTTCCGCCGTGCCCGACGCTGCGGCAGAGCTCCTGGACGAAGCGCTGAAGAACGAACAGGGGGATAAAGAGGACGGGTCAGACCTCTAATGAAGATGAGTCCGCTGGTATCCATTATCATGCCGGTGCGCAACGGCGCGGCCTACCTTCGTGAGGCCGTGGAGAGTATTCTGAAGCAGACGTGCCGGGATTTCGAGTTCATCGTCATCGACGACGCCTCGACCGACGGTTCCGTGGATCTGGTGCGCTCCTTCAATGACCGGCGGATTGTGCTCCTGCAGAACGATCGCCACGCGGGGGTGGCGGCGTCGCTGAACCGGGGACTGGCGGCGGCCACGGCGCCCTATGTCGCGCGGATGGACGCCGACGATGTCAGCATTCCGAGCCGCCTGGAAAAGCAGATTGCCTTTCTGGAGGCGAATCCCTCCGTCGGCGTTTGCGGCACCTGGGTGCGCTGTTGCGGGGGCGGCCGGAGCTACGTTCTGGCGTACCCGACCGGCGCTGACTGCGTCAATGCCTACCTGCTGCTGGATAACCCCTTCGCTCATCCGACGGTGTGCATGCGGACTTCGGTCCTTGCTGAGCATGGCTTGCGTTATGATGAGCGCATCCCGGCGGCGCAGGACTATGAGCTATGGACGCGATGTTCAGGGGTAACGGGGATGGACAACCTGCCCGAGCCGCTTCTTCACTACCGCGTTCACGGCGGCAACGTGTCCCAGGCGAGCCAGCGCGTGTCGGATGAACATGCAACGCTCGCCGTGGCGACGCAGTTGCGCAAGCTGGTCCCGGCGCCGACAGGGGAGGAGCTCCGGTTTCACAGGCGCGTCGGCCACGGCGCCGGAATGTCGACCCGGGCGGAGGTCGTACGCGCTGAGCAGTGGCTGCAACACCTGCTGGATCTGAATGGCCGGAAAGCGGCCTGGCCGCACCTGGGGCTCGCCAGGGCGATCAGTTTTGTGTGGTTCCGGCTTTGCCAGAATTCGGTGGGGCTTGGGCCCTGGATCTGCGTGCGCTACGCCCGGTCGGCCCTTTCCCGCGCCTACAGGCCGCGCCTGTCATCGCGCGTTGTGTCAGTTGTGAGCGTCCTCAAGGGATGGATGTTGGGCAGGAAGCCCACCGGCAACCTGGAGGTATGGTCCACTCAGTCGGAGGTCCCATGATCAGCGAAATCTGCAATCGGTTGGCCTCGTTTCTGCGCGCCAAGCGCGCGTCGTCGCGAATCTCCGCGGCCATCCGCCGTGGCCAGACCATGCTCCCCTTCGGGCCGTCCTCGCTGAACCTCATGATGGCCGACCTCTGCAATTCCCAGTGCATCATGTGCGGGCACGACTACATGGCCTGCGGCAGCGGCAGGATCCTGACGCTCGAGAAGTGGAAGACGATCTGCTCCAGGCTGGACCTGTCCGGCCTTGTCGATGTGATCTACGGCGGGGGCGGTGAGCCCTTCCTGGATCCCGACCTGGCGGCAATCGCGGAACACACGTACCGCGCAGACCCGGTGATTCAACACACGGTGATCTCCAACATGATTGCCGACAAGATGGATGTGGCCGAGCAGCTGATTCGAAGCCGGGTTCATTTTCTTGTGTCCCTGAATGCAGCATCTCCGTCCAGCTATCTTGCCGTGACGGGCGTTGATGTCTTCAACAAGGCCGTGACCCACACCCGCGAACTGGTGAAGCTTCGACGAAAGGCCCGCAGCGGTTCCCATATTGCGATTTCGATCATTCTGATGCGCCGGAATATCCAGGACCTGGTTGAGTTCGTGCGCCTGGCGGCGGATATGGGCGTTGATGAAGTCAAGGCAACCTACGTCAGGGTCTATCCCGAATCGTATCGCGGCCGCAAGGGGCTGTCCCACTCGATTAAGCCAGAGGACTCTCTGTTCATGGCGCAGGAAGCAAGCGACGAGACGATCAGGAAGGCGGAGGTTGTGGCGCGGGGCCTGGGTGTGAAGTTCAGCCGCCCGCCGCTGTTTTCTTGTTCGTCCAGCCGCGGCAGGGATTGCACGGAGCCGTGGAGGTCGCTGTACATAGATCCCGATGGGCGGCTCTTTCCGTGCGCGGCCAGCGAGATCCACTTCAAAAAGAAGATCGAGGGCGGACAGTACAAGAGCGGTAACATCCTTGAGCAATCCGTGGCCGACTTCTGGAACAACGGGTTCTGGCAGTCGCTGAGGAAGACGAACCTGCGCCCTCCGGCATCGGTGATTGTGCCGGAATGTACGTGCTGCGGAATGGCCATCGATTGGGACGGAGTCAAGGCGAAGCGCTGCCATATCATGGACTGGAGCGCGTCAGAAACCGACGAGACGAGGCTTTAGGGCACTCATGCGACCCGCGCTATCGATTGTTATCTGCACCCGCAACCGGGCCGCGCTTTTGCGCGATTGCCTTGCCAGCCTTGGCCGGCAGTCGGTTCCAGCCCGGGATTTCGAGGTGATTGTCGTTGATAATGGCTCCACTGACGCCACCCCTGACCGGGTTCGTGAATTCGAAAGCTCGCTGTCCATCAGGAGAATGGATGAGCCAAGGCTCGGGCTTTCTTACGCCCGGAATGCGGGCTGGCGTGCGGCTCAGGCAGACTACGTGGCCTTTCTCGACGATGACGCCGAAGCTTGCGACGAGTGGGCGTCCGCGGCGATAGCCGCAATCAAGACGCTTTCTCCGGCTCCCGACGCTATGGCCGGTTCTATTTCGCTAAAGTGGGAGACCCCGCGGCCACCGTGGCTGTCGGATGCGCTGCTCGGCCCCCTCGGGCACCTGTGGTGGGGTGATCAGCCGCTGCTGATGACGCCTGACCAGAAGATGGTTGGCGCCAACTGCTGTTTCAGGAGAGCCGTTCTGCAGGACCTGGGGGGATTCAGCGAAGACCTCGGACGGAAGGGATCGCTGCTTCTTTCGGGGGAGGAGACGGAGTTGCAGGATCGGCTGGTCTCCCTCGAGAAGCGAATATGGTATTGTCCGGGGATGGCCGTCCGGCATTTCGTGCCGCGCACGCGCATGGCGCCCGCATGGTTCTATAAGCGCTATTTCTGGGGTGGCGTGTCGGACTGCCTCATGCGCCGGATGCTCTCGGACAAGCAGAGCCGGGCGGCAAAGGCCGGAGCTCCCCCGGCTTTCGTAACTTTTGGTGAGAAGCTGAAGAGAGTATTCTCTTACGGATGGCATGCGCTGGGGCTTCTCTCCACGGAGGCAGAAACGGTCTTCGGACGCGTCTATTTTGCCTACGCTTTCGGCTGGCTGTCCGCCAGGGCGGGTTACAGGGCCCCGCGTGGTTGAGCGCCCAATGCTTGCGGGTGTCGTCAATTGGTATGGCCGGCCTGACAGGGCGGCGGGGCTGCATGGCCGGGCGGAGTTGTAGCAACATGGAGAGCAGTGTCATCGTTCCCTGCACCCGCCCGGAAAAGGCGCGCGCTACCCTCGCTGCACTTCTTTGCCAGTCGGTTCCGGCTGGGGAATATGAAGTGGTTGCCGTGGTGCCCGATGAGTCCGTGAAAGCGGCCATTGAACAGCCTCGGGTCCGGGTGGTAGTCGCGGGACAGCTCTATGGGCCGGGCAAGATGCGCAACATCGGCGCATCGCATTCCAGCGGAAGAAGCTTGTTCTTTCTCGATGACGATTGCATCCCGCCACCAACCTGGCTTGCCGCTCTTCGAGCAAGGTTGTCCGGCGATGGAAGCACCGGCGTGGTCGGGTGCCGTGTCGTCAGTCTGCGCCCCTCTTTCTGGACAGGTTGCGCGGACCATGCCCTGTTCTCCGCCTACCAGTATGACGCCAGCCGGTCCATTGACCTGGGTTCCGCAGCCATCGGCGTGCCCCGTGAAGTGTTCGACGCCGTCGGGGGATTTGATGAGGACCTCCTGGCGACGGAGGATTGGGATTTCTGCCTGAAGGTCAGGGAAAAAGGACGGAGCTGCTTCTTTGACGCAGGCGTCGAAGTGAAACACGACCACGAGTGCGACAGCCTTGGCAAGATTGTGACGAAAGCGTACCGGTACGGGTATCGCTCCGGGGTGGTGGTGCAGGCCAGGCATCTGGGCAAGATGTCTTGGCTGGCCGCCCTTTCCGTCCGCCTGTCGCACCCCGCGGTCTATTGGTTGCTGGTGGCTCCCTATGTCTTCTCCGGCCTTCTCCTCCAGACGTTGCCGTCTGTCAGGCGCCACGCCAGCGTGCTGCTCTATGTTCCTTTTCTGCTGCTTGCCCGCTCAGCCTATCATGTTGGCGTGTGGCGGAGGCTGATGAGACGGGTCCCGTAAGTAGAAGAGGGCGGCTATGAGGCAGATCATCAAGCGACTTTGGAGCGACGTCTCCCCTGCGAAGCGGCTGACCGTGGCGGTCATTCTGATTTCGTATCTGGGTGTTTTGGGAGTTGGGCTGCAATGCAGCGAGCCCATGATTGGCGACGAGGTTACGCACTACTATCTGCTGATGACCCAGGCGAAGGTCTTTCCCGCGCCCACGGTCAGAGCGGAAATTCCTCTGGCATGTAATCGTTCCGAGACCCGGAGCTATCCCCATGTCTTTCTCTGGCATTACGCGGGAGCCGCGCTCGTCAAGGTCCTGGGTTCATCCTTTGGCCTTATTCAGTTCTACCAGTCCTTGTTCTGGCTCCAGCTGCTTGTCATCTTCTACAAGTTCGTAAGCCGCGAACCGGACAGCGATGAATGGTCGACGCTGATTTCCGTCACAGTCCTGGCGTCTGTTCCAATGTGCCTGATCTTTTCAGTGGCCTTCTACCAGGATATTCCCGCGATCGCGCAAATCATGACGTCGTTCTATTTCCTGCGCCGGCGGAAGATGTGGCACTCGCTTCTGTTTATGTGCCTTGCGCTGAGTGTGAAAGAGACGGTATTCGTCTTTCTCCCAGCCTACGCGCTCTGCCTGGTGTTGTTCTTTCGGGACACCGATCTATGGTGGAAGAGGGGCCTGCGCCTCGTGGCCGCAGGCTCTGTCATCCTGCTGCTCCTGGGCTCCACGTCCACGCTTTTCAAGTACCAGGTCAAGAAGCCCTACTATCCGCGCATTCTGCTCAACCAGGCGTTAAGCCGGTTCGGGCTCGCCCCCCGCGAGGAAGCAAAGCGCCCGGAGCGTGTGTCGAACGGCAATACAGAAACAAACACCTTCCCCGGGGTGGCCACGCCGAAGAGCCGCCCCCTGGAGATTGCGAACAATCCGGGGGACTTGCGCAAGCCCGAGAACTTCATCATCTACGGGGGGGGGCTGTTCTGGCTGGTTGCGCTTGCGGGAACGACCGGCGCGGTGTGGGCCTGGCGCCGGAGCGCGCGCGGGACTGCCTGGTGGGGCTGGGTGGGCCTGTGGTACCTGGTTTGCACGGCGTGGGTGATGAGAATGGCTCCGGATGCGCGCTTCTTTCTGCCGGGCATGATTTTCCTGATTCCGCCGCTGACGCGAGCGACCGGTCAGCTGCCTCGCCGGCGAGTCGTGTTGGCGCTGGTGATGCTGATTGCTCTTGCGCAGAGCTCGGTCGTTCTGGCGAAGACGTGGCAAATGCGCCGTATCCGGCCGGGCGTTAAGTAGGCAATCCAATACCTCGTGGACCATCCGTTGGACGTTCGTGGGGACAAGGTCTTCATGTACCCCGAGGGGAGCTATCGCCTGTTTCCTTGCGGAGTCAACTGGTACCTGTCGTGGCGCCTCAAGGAATTCTGGCGGGCCGACAACGACGCGCGCATCCGTATGTGCGACGACTTCAATGTGGGCGCGATCGTGGTGAAGAAGTACTTGGTGGGAAAGATTGATCCCCGGATGACAAACCTTGGCATCTATCCGGACTTCTTCGTCAGGGATATCGAGCGCGACAGGCGCTTCGTCAAAGTCCACGACAATCCCGACGTGGCCATCTATCTGGTGCCGCTGCCGCCTTATGATTTATGGATGAAGCAGCGTCTGTTGAATCGGGCGATTAGAGACCGCAACGCGGAGGCGCGGAGAGCCGCGAGCTGCAATCAGCATCCGCTTCGCGCCAATACGCCCGAGAGCAACTCCGCTGCTCTGCCCGGCTCGCAGACAACGAACGCGCACCGCATCGATCTTCCGGAGCCGCGATGAACTCACGAACAACGAAGGCAGTGTGTTCGCTCGTATTTGTCGCCTGGCTGGGCGTCTCGCTGGCGGCCCTGGCGGGGATGTCGTACACGCTGTGGTGGAAGCGCGACAGAGTGCTCTACGCGGGAAAGACGGTTGAGAAGCAGCGTGCCGCGCTTCTCGGGAGGGCGGGGCTTGATCCGGGCAAGGTTATGGAAGCCGTCAGCAGGGCGCAGTCCTGGCCTGCCAATGTGCACTATTCGATCAAAGGAGGTGGCGAAAACCAATCCTACGTGAAGTACCTGCTGGCCCCCGCGATCCCCTCCGAGGTGGGCGAATACAGGATTGTCTTCGGAAAGAACGGGGTTTCGGTGGACCCTTCCGGCGAGACACCGCCGCCTGGCTTGCCGGGAAGCCGTGCGTCGGCGCTTGGCTGGGTTGTATCGCTTTTGCTCATTTCCGGCGTGGGCTATGGGTTCGCAAGGTGCCTTGGAAAGACGCGGCTGTCCTTTCCCGAACAGGTCGCGTTCGCGCTGCTGCTGGTCTGCCTGCTGGTCACGGCATCCCGGGCCGGGTTCGGCAGCGCCCTGCGCGGGATGCAGTTGACCGCGCTCATCGGGTGCGCGGGATGCCTTGGGTTCGGGGTTGACCTTCTCCGTAAAGGGAAGGTGTGTCGCGCATCGCGGGAACGACACGGCCCCGAAGCGATGCAGGAGTGCGACGGGCCGGTGCTGCGCACAATCTTTCGCGGATGGATTCCGGCTTGTTTTCTGGTCCTGGCCCTGAGCGCGGCCCTGAGCGGGTGCCTCGCGACGGTCGTCGTGCCCGACGACTGGGACGCGTGGGCGATTTGGGGCCCCAAGGCCAAGGTGTTGGCGGTGGGGGAGGGCTCGCTCGCCGATGTGACGCATTTTGGTCACGCAGATTATCCGCTGCTGTGGCCCTCCGTCTGGGCCTTTTCCGCATGGTGCAGCGGGGGCTGGGAAGAACAGTGGAGCAAGGGATGGGGCAGCGTGTTCCTTCTTCTTGTGGCCTGGCAGCTCGGCCTCATCGTCAGGCAGAATGGCGGAAGCAAGCGGATGGCGTGGTTGGCGGCGGCTCTGTTTTCTTCGGTGCCGAAAGCCATTGTGGTTTCGTCATGGGGCTACGCCGAACCCGCGCTGTGGCTCTTCATGGTCTGCGGGTTCGGGCGGCTGCTCTTGCTGCGGGAGGAGCCCGCGGTGTCGAATGCTGTTGTTCTTGGAGCGCTGGCGCTTGGCGCCTCGCTGACCAAGAACGACGGCCTGCTCTTTGCCGTGCTGGCAGGATGCTTCCTGCCGCTCTATGCCGGCGCTTCGCGAATGCGGCTGGCCGTCGTGTTCATCGCGGTGTTTTGCCTGTTGTACGCGCCGTGGCTCGTCTGGACTCGCTCCGTTATGCACCTGGGCTCGCACGTTACCGACAGCTGGAGCCTGAGCATGGAGAAGCTGAGAATAACCGGCCGGCGGATCCTGCCCGGCTTGCGCGGAGCCGGCCGGATCTGGCTCGATGTGCAGCAGTGGGGAGTTGTGCTCATCCCCCTGCTCGCCTGGACGGTCGTCCGTATGTTCAGGGGCCCCGCAGCGGCTCGCCTGGCGGCCGCGTTCCCGCTCTTGTTGCTTGGCATCTTGTTTTCCGTTGAAGTCATGCATTCGGCCGACATTGGCTGGCAGGTGGGGGCTTCCTGGGATCGGCTTACGCTCCAGGCTTTGCCGTTGCTCATACTGTCTGGCATTGTCGGAAGAAAGACGGTACACGGGATCGCCGGGGCGGATTCCGCTCCCGCGGGCGAAGGATCATAAGCGGCAGCTGACGGATTTATGGCAATGCAGATGATCATCGGCTCTGTCTGTCTCCTGATCGGCAGCGCATTCTGCGGACAGGTCGCGACGGTGCTGTGGCTGCGCCTGCGAACCGGCGTGCGAGCCCTTGACGCCGCTTTGTTCCTTGCGCTCTGGGTCTTCGTCGTGACCCTGTTGATGATGTTCGTTTGCGCGCTGGGCATCCTTGACGTGCGAACGCTGACGACCGTCAGCCTGGCGGGAAGCCTGGCGGCGGGGCTGCTGTTTCGACGCGAAGGCCGCGATTTCTGGATCGCATGCCGCGGCTGCCTTTCCGCAGTAGCCGGTTTTGGCCGTCAGTGGCCCGGCCTGTCCTTGCTCTACTGCAGCCTTGCGATTGTCCTGGCTTTGCGGGCGCTTGCCCACACGTGGTTCCTCCCGCCTTACGTGTGGGACACGCTGGTGTACCATCTGCCGCGGCTGCCTGAATGGATTCAGCACCGCGGACTGTTCGTGATCGACACCTCGATCGACCGGCTCTACTGGCCTGCCAACTTCGAGCTCTTTCAGTGCTGGTTCGTCATCTTCCTCCGCCATGATGTCATCGTCGAAGTCGCAGGCCTCTTCCCCTATGCTCTGGCTGTCCTGAGCGTCTACTCGATCTGCCGATCCTTCGGCGCCAGGGCGCCGTGGGCCGCGGGGGCGGCGGCGCTGTTCAGCACAACACCCGCGATTGTATTGGGCGCGGTGTCCTGCAAGAACGACATTGCCATTGCCGCATGGTTCCTGTTCATGGTTGCGGCGATTGCCGAGATGGCGAAAACTCGCGGGCCGCTTCGCGCGCATGCCCGATATGTGGCGATCCTCGCGTTAGCCTTCGGCGCGGCGCTCGGCACGAAACCCTATATCGTGTTCATCGCGCCCGGACTGGTCGTCCTGTACATACTGTTGAGATTCGATCGGGAGATCAGGGCACAGCGACGAACGGGGAGCGCATTGGGGACGGCGTGGATCACGTTCGTGCTGGTGCTTAGCCTCCTGGTGGGGCTGTTCTGGTATGCGCGGAATGCGGCTGTGTTCGGCAATCCGTTTCACCCTTCCTATTTTCGTCTCCACGGCCGTGTGATCGCCGGCGCCGCTACGGGCCAGGAATATGCGCAGAGCGAATTCAAGTGGAGCTCGGCGAAGGAGTCATACAAGCAGCTGCAGCAGAGGATCTTCGACCGACAAGGTGCTTTGACTCCGGAAAACGCAGGCATGGCCGGCTGGGGCGCTTTTGCCGTCACCTGCGGCCTCCCCGCCGCGGTGTTGATGTTGCTCCGCCGCTCGCCCGCGCGAGCCCTGCTGTTGTCGTTTGTGATATCGCTCACCTGTCTTCTGGGTTCTGTCGCGCCGGATCCATGGAATCTGCGCTTCACGATGTGGTTCCCCGGAGCGCTTGCCGTTGCGTTCGTCCTTCTGCTTCAATCCTTCCGTTCTGAATCGGTAGGCCGGGCGCTCCTTGGGCTGGCCGGGGTGTGTGCCGTGCTCAACACGGCGGCCACGCTCAACAACGGGTATCTGTCGACCGGCGCCTGGCGCAAGCAATTCCGTACGCCCGTGCTGGAGCGGTCGAGCGCGCGGCTGCTGGGGGGCGATCACCGGCACCTGCTGGATGTTGTGCCCAGGGGCGGGACGATCTGGTACGACATGTACCCGAACGGATGGCTGTATCCGCTCTACGGCGCCGACTACGGATGGAAGACAAGATGCATGAGGGTGTTGAGCGCGGGCGATCTGCCGGACCTTATGAGGAAGGAAGGCGCCCGGTACCTTTTCATTTCATACCGCGGCAAAATGATCAAGGCAAAGGTCACCCCCTACATAGAAGCAGGCCGGCTGCTGGACCGCGGGAAAGGGCTCTATGAGCTGCCCTAGTGATAAAGAGAAGGTCCCCCGGCACGTGACGCTGCGGGAGTACCTCGTGCTGGTGGTGTGTGCGATGCTGTTTCTGGCTTATGTGAATTATCAAGGTCGGGTTGCGCTTAAGTTCATTGCCGCGTGGTGGGCGAAATGATGCGACGGTTGATTATTCCGATTCTGATCCTGCTTTCGGCCCTGCTGGCCGCGCGGGTCCTGGGCGAGATGGGCAGATGGGTCGCGCCGCACGGCGTTGTGGCCGCGTTTTATCGCGGGACCAATTTTGAGGATTTGGCTTGGATTACCACGAAGAGCGACTTGAAATGGACGGACACCCGACCGCTGGCCACCAGACTTTCCCACGAACCGTTTTCGGCGCGCTATGATGGATGGCTTTCCGTGCCGGAAAGCGGGGAATACAGTTTCGCGGCGCTCAGCCAGGATGGAATCCGGCTGTTCATCGACGACGAAGCCGTGATCGACAGCTGGCGCAGCCAGAAATGGGCAGACAGCAAAAGCGAAGCGGTGAAGCGCCTGGAGAAGGGAAAGCACCGTTTGCGGGTGGAGTTCCATGGCAGCCTGCCGGACGCCCGGTTCCGCGTGGAATGGTGCGGCGGCCCGGTGCCGCCGCGCACAATCCTGGGTTCGAAATATCTTACGAAGCGATATGGCAAACATCTCCTGGGAGGGCCGCTGCATGGGCGCAAGCGATAAGGACGGGTCCTCTGTGCGCCCGTGGTGGCGCCGCCGTGCGGCGGGCACAGTTGCCGTGCTGCTGGCGTCGGCCTTTCTGTGCTGCGTCCAGTGGCGGGTGCTGACCTATGTCTGTGGCAATGACCCGATGCTTTACATCCGGGCGGCTCGCGTCCTGCTGAAGCCCTCGCTGCATGGCGCCGAGGCGGTTCGCCACGCGCTAACCTTCGTCGCGCCCGGATATCCGGTCACACTGGCTGCGGCCATCAAACTGTTCGGGCCGCTGGCCCCTTACTGGCTGAACCTCGCGGTGTTGCTCGCCTCCCTGCCGTTCGCCTGGGCGGTGCTCCGGCGCCTGATGGGGAGCGACCGGGCGGCGCTGTTCGCAATGCTCTGGGCCTGGGTGATCCTGCTGGGCGGCCACGAGCTCAACGCCGCGTATCTTCTCTACCCATTCCGCGAAGCTCCGGTGTTGCTCTGCGTGTACGCGGCCTACGCCTGCCTGCTGCGCGGCACGCGGACAGGCGGCCGGTGCGCCTGGTTCTCTGCGGCGGGGCTCTTGCTCATTGCGGCCTGTTCGTTTCGCGAGCCATCGGTGTTTCTTGCCGTAGGTGTGGTGCTCGGCCTGCCGTGGCTGGCGCCGACGTGGAGGGCGCGGGCGCGGGCGGGCGCCTGGTTTCTGCTGCCCTGGCTTCTGCTGGCGGCGATCGCGTGGATCGCCCTGCACGCCCTGGGATACGCCGGAAGCAGCCAGTTCGAGGCCCTGCGGTACCTGCGGGACACGAAGGTGGCCCTGTCGCGCGCGCGGAAGATGCTCGAGTGGATTCCCGCCGAGGCCGGCTGGATTGGCGTCGGCTGCATGGCTCTTGGCATAGCGCGCGCCGCGCGCCGCGCCCCCTTGCTGCTGGCCTGGTTTCTTGTTCCCGCCGTGCTCCTGTTCGTCTTCTATGCGCACATGCAGATGCATGTGCGCTACTTCCTGGCCGCCTTCCTCTACGCGGTCGTGTTCGCGGGCTACGGGCTGGACGGCCTGCTGCGCCTGCTCGAAGGCTGGATCGGCGCCCGCGTCGAAAAGGCGGGGGCGGGCCCGCATGCCCCTTGGCGGAAGCTGGCCTGTTCCCTCGCCGGCCGGCTGCCAGCCGCCGCCGCCTTCGCCTGCGCCGTGGCGCTTGTTGTGCTGATGGTGCGCATCGTCGTAAACGCACGCCCCTGGGGGATCCGCGTGTCGGCCCACGAAGTGCGCGAGTGGCGGGCCATGGTCAAGCAGCTGGAACCCTCCGCCGACGGGCGCGTGCGCATCGCGGTGGAGCAGCGCTGCCGCTACCTCGAGGACTTGCTGTTGTCCTACACCGACGCGGATCTGCTCGATCCCAAGCAGGTGAATAAGTGGCCCGCAAAGTGGGAGCCGGCATACTATTTCGAGCCCCTTAACAGATCGGCACTTTACGCGACGCCGCAATGGCTCATGTACCTGACGCTCTACGCGCACCGGATTCTGGAGAACCGTATGGACCTTCTTCCCTGCGGCTCAGGCGCGCCTGTCATTCGCACGTTCGGCAAGGGCGCGTATTCGCAGAACATGCTGCGGCGATGGAGCGCGGGGACTCACCAGCAGAGCTTTGCGTCGCTGCCGGGCAGGGACCAGGTGCTCTGGCTGGATTGGGGGGCTTGCCGCGATGAATCGCCCCGAACGGTAACGATCGGTAACGCGCTTACGGGCGAAACTTGGTTTACGCATGCCATGCAGAGCAACGGCTTGCAGGCTGTCTTCCTGCCGGGACAGGCTGTCAATGGCCCAGCGGGCCTGCTGACGACCGTGTCATCGAATCCGGCGCCCGCGCGGCCCTTGTTCGCAGTCGTTGACGCCGCCCATGCGCAGCCGTTCAATTTCGGACCGGAGCGGAGGGTGTCGCTGAACCGTCTGCTGTTGGGGCTTGACGACAAATGCATGGAGGAGTACCCCTTCTGGGTGAAAGCGGGGCGCCCGAGGGTGTTCCGGGCCCCGGTTGCTTATTCGGAGGCGGGCGGAGAATGGCGGGTAAGCTTCTTCGGCACGGCGGAATCGCGAAAGGCGTTGTACCTGCGCTGCCGGCATCGCGACGGAGAGGCAACCGTACTGGATCTGACGGCTGCGAAAGGGGAGTGTTCGATTGACCTGGCAAGCGGGGAGACTGTCGAGCTGAGCTTGGAGTCGGAGCAGGCTCCGGCGCGCGGCAGCTGGTTTGTCGAACGGCTATCGATGGAGTATCGCCCTGCCCGCAAGCAAGGTGAGTGAGATTATGTCCAGACTGGTTATTCAGCTGCCGGCGCTCAACGAGTCCGCATCCATCGGGGAGGTCCTCAAGGCCTTGCCGACGCAGTTGGCGGGGGTCCATGACATCCGGGTCGTGGTTGTGGACGATGGGTCCACGGATGATACGGGGCGTATTGCTGCCGCGCACGGCGCCAAGGTGATCCGGCATGTTCGTCCCCTTGGGGTGGGGGCGGCATTCCGGTCCGGCCTGCAATGTGCCACCGAGCTGGGCGCGGACATCGTGGTGACGGTGGATGCCGATGGCCAGTTTGACCCCAAAGATATCGCGGCCTTGATCGCGCCGCTCCTCTCCAACGAGGCGGATTTCGTCACCGCGTCCCGCTTCAAGCAGTCAGCCTATGAGCCGGCGATGCCGGGGATGAAGCGCTGGGGAAATTCTGTGATCGCGCGCTGGATCAGCCGGATGACGGGCCAGACCTTCGCGGATGTCTCGTGCGGATTTCGCGCCTATTCCCGCAATGCCTTTCTGCGGCTGAATCTTACCGGCGATTTCACCTACACGCATGAAGTGTTCCTCAGCCTGGCATTTGCCGGGCTGCGTATTCAGGAAGTGCCCGTTCATGTGCGCGGGGAGCGCGAGCATGGGACCTCCAGGGTGGCCGGCAACCTCTTCCTCTACGCCTGGCGGGCCGCCGGCATCATTCTCGGAACGTACCGGGACTACTGGCCGCTTCGTTTCTTTTCGATCATTGCCATGGTCAGCTTCAGCCTCGGGGCGGCGGCGCTCGGATTTCTTGGGGTGCACTGGCTGCGCACCGGCGCGTTCTTTCCGTACAAGGCCGTGGGCTTTGCGGGGGGCTGCTGCTGGGGGGCCGCCCTGCTCGTGTACCTTATCGGGCTGGTGGCGCAGATGCAGGTTCGCATCCGGAGCGGCTTGGAGGATGTGATGTACCGCGTTCGCCGGATGGATCTTGAACAGCGTTTCCGCTGATGCCGGCCTGAGCGCGGCAAAGCCGCCCGCGCTGCGCCGCTTTTCCCCCTCAATTGCAAGTGTCATGCAGGATGCGAACATGAAGCCATCGGCGCGGGTACTGGTGCTGGCGTGGAACTTTCCGCCGGCGGTCGGCGGCATGGAATCCGTGGCAATGAATCTGGTTGCCGGGTTGCCTCGTTGCGGCCACGAGGTCTTCACGATCGCCCGGTACGCACCCGGGCGGGACAGCGATGCGTCCATCGTGCGCCCCTCGCGCCCCGGCTTCCTGGCGTACCAGGTATTCTCTTTCTTCGCCGGGTGGCGCCGGCTGCGCGCGGAGGGCGCGGATGTGCTGGTCTGCCCCGGGATTGCCAGCGCGCCCGTTGCCTGGTGCCTGTCGCGCCGCTTCAGGATTCCCTGGCTGGTGCTGGCCCACGGCAGCGACGTTATGCACGGCGGCTGGTGGTACCGGGCGTGCATGAAGTTCCTGTTCCGCCGTGCGGCGGGCGTCCCGGCCAACAGCGGCCACACGCAGGAATTGCTCCTGTCCGTTGGCTGCAGTCCGGACCGGATCCGGGTCATTCATCCGGGAGTGGACGAGGCGCCATTTCCCGCGCTCGCGGATGACGCGGCCAGGGCGCTTCGGGAAAAGAATCAGTTGCGGGGACGGCGAGTGCTGCTCTCGGCCGGCCGCCTGGTGCGGCGTAAGGGCATCGCCGAGTTTGTGGAATACGTCATGCCCGCGCTGCTGCGCCGCTTCCCGGACCTGGTGTACGTCGTGGCGGGTGGGGACGCCACCGCTTCGCTGGCGCATTCCGAGCGCTTGCTCGAATCCCTGCGGCAGCGCGTGCGCGACGTAGGGATGAGCGACCACGTCCAGCTCCTTGGCAACGTTAGCGACGCGCACCTGCGGGAGCTGTACTACTCCGCCGATCTGCTGGTACTGCCGTCGATTCCCGTGCAAGGGGACGTGGAGGGCTTTGGCATCGTCTTTCTTGAAGCGGCCCTTGCGCAAACCCCGGCTGTTGCAACAAAGCTGGGCGGCATACCGGATGCCGTGGAGCACGGGCTGAGCGGCATCCTGCTGGACCCGGGTGATTGGAATGGGCTTGCACAGGCTATTGGCGAACTCCTCGACGACGAGCCTCGTCGCAAGGAGCTGGGCGCTTCGGCACGCCGGCGGGTGCTTGATCGCTTCACCTGGCCAACCATTGTCCGGCAGTATGCTGACTTCATCGGGGAGATCGTGGCTCGCGCATCGCGGCGCCCCGGGGCGCGATGAACGTCCCGGACGAGAACGCCTCCATGCGGGGATGGGCCCGTCTGCTGCACGGTGGCATGACGGTCTCGCTCGGGTTCATCCTGCTGCGATTCCTTGTGACCCCCATCCGCATGCAGGTGCTCACCCGGGTGCTTGCGCCGGAAGACTATGGGATGGTGACGCTGCTGAGCATGACCGCCAACGCCATGGCGATTGTGTTGTCCGCAGGCGGCTTCGAGCTTTTGCTTCGCCAGCTTCCCGGGGCGGCGCCGGGGGAACAGCTCCGTATCTTCCGGCGTGTTCTGGCCGTTTCCTCCCTGCTGGGGCTGGCAGCGTGCGCTTGCGTGTTGCTGGGTTTTGTGCCCTCGTTCAAGTCCGGCGCAGCGTCCCTGTCGCGGGGCGCCGTGGTGGCATTGTTCCTGTTGTTCCTGCACACGCAACAGCGCCTGTATTTCCTGCTGGGGTGTCGCCACTACGTCCGGGCGCGGGTGACGCAGCTGCTGTGGAGCGATGTCTGGTTCCTTGCCATCATTCCGTGGGGGCTGACCGCGACATGGACGGCGGAAGGCGCAGTCTGGGCCTGGAGCGCCTGGCTGCTCTTGATGATTGGGGTGACCTGGCGCTGGGTGCCGCTGCGTCAGGCGCTGGCCGCCGGCCGCGGCGGCGCGGCCGTGGGCGGGATGCTTGCCCTCGGCCTGCCCATGTTGCCGGTGGTCCTGGCGGAATGGACGTTCAGGCTGGTAGGGCAGTTTGTCCTGCTGGCGCAGGCCGATGCGGAGGCCATGGCCCTGTACGCACTGGCCTTCAACATCGCCGGCATCGGCTATGTGGTGGGCGTGCCGCTGATTGATTCCCTGAGCACGGAGTTCAACGCTGTGCAGCGCTCCGGCGGCAGCGCAGACGATCTGCGGACAGAGGAATCTCTCTGCCGGATCGTCTCCCGGGCTGTTCGCTTCATCATGGCGGTGACCGTGCCGGTCGGTCTGGCCTTCGTGTTCCTGGCCCAGCCGATTGTCCGATTGCTCTCCGGCCCTGCGTTTGCACGGACCGCGGAACTGCTGCCCTGGACGGCCATGATTCCCTGCCTGCTGTTGACCAATCTGCTGCTGGCCCGCCTGCTCTTGGCGAGCCGCCGGTCCCCGTCCGCGGGGCTCGGATCCCTTGCGGGCGCCGTGACGGCGATGGGGTTGTGCCTGGCGTGGGTGCACCCGTACGGCGCGCGCGGCGCCTTGATGGCCGTCACGTGCGGGCTGGCTGTTACCACCGTGTTCATGGCATGCCGGGCACATATCTTCCGGTGGATGGATCCGCTGCAGGTCCGGTGGGGCCAGCTGGTGGCGGGCGGCGTGCTTCTGGCCACCGCCTTTGCCGCGCTTGGGATTCCGGACGCCCTGCCGATCTTGCGTCTGGCGGCGGCAGGGGGTATCACCGTCGCGGTGGCGCTCGGATTTGGATGGCTGGGATTGAACGACTTTTCTCCCGACGGGGCGCCGCGGAACGGGGCGCAAGAAGGGGCTCGTCATGCATGAACTCACAGCGGCCTTGCTGATCGCCGTCCGAGTCGGCCTGCCCGGCTGGTTGTGGTCGAAGCCTGAAAATGCAGCGCAGGAGGCAGGGCGGCCTGCGGCTGGCGCGTTTTCCCGTGCCGGCCGGGCCATTGCATTGGGGCTCGTGCTCAATCTCCTGCCCGCGCTGTGCGTCGCGCAATGCGGCGGGTGGACTCCTCGGGCTGATTGGGCGCTGTGGGCCGGCGTTGTGCTGGCGGGCCTGTTGTGGCGCCGAGGGCCCGCTCGCGCCCCGGCCTGGGCGGATGCGGCCTGCGTGCTATCTCTCCTGGCGCTCGTTACGGCCGTCACGATGTGGCAGCCGCCCCGCTCCGAATGGTTCGCGGGAGGGTGGGACCCGGGCCTTTACCAGAACGCCGGGGTCGTTGTCGCGCGAGCCGACGGGTTCCAGGCAAGGACCAACAGCGTCTATGCCGCGATGACAGGGGCGGAGCGCTCCCTTTTCGGAGACGAGGCGTTTCCGGCGGTCCCGTTGGATGCGCGGACAGGCGCCCTTCGGCACTACTTCTTCCAGCTGACCCCAATGTGCGGGGCGCTGTGGTATCGATTGGGCGGCCTGGCTGCGCTGGTCCGCATGAATCAGATGCTGGCGCTCATGGGGCTCCCGTTGGTCTTTGCCCTGGCCGGCGCGCTGGGGGTAACGGGCTGGCGGCGCGCATGGATGCTCGCGGCGTGGATGCTGTCGCCCCTGTGGTGGTATCAGCAGGCGATCCCCACCACAGAGGTTCTCCAGCTCCTTCTGCTGGGCGGGGCGGTCGTCTTCTATGTGGATGCCGAGCGGCGGGGCGACCCGTTTCCGCTGGCTAGCGCGCTGTGCCTGGCTGCCATCGGGATCAACCACTTCGGTTTTCCGCCCCTCGTTGCCATGCTGCTGGTTGTGTCCGTTTCGGCGGAGTCGGTGGGGCGCCGCCCGGGCCGCGTCGGACGATTCTTGACCTGTGCCGCGGCACTGGCGATCGGGCTGGGCTGGGATCTTATGTTTTCGCAGGGCGCCATCGTGCACCTGCAGATCAAAGACCGTGTGATCCCGATGGTGCTGGGCCCCTTTTCGGTGTGCCTTGTCGCAGCCGCCGTGATCTGTCGCCGGGAGATCCATCCCCGGCTTGTGGCATGGGCCTGCGCCCTCACGCGGTGGGGCGCGCTGGGTGCGGGCATTCTGGTGGCGTTTTTTACCGCGGCGCTTGCGTGCCCGTACGCGAAGACGGCCGTGATCCGCTACGCCGGGGACATCCCTGTAGCCGGCGACGGCCTGCTGCGCTTCAGTCGCATCCTTCCATTTCATGGCGCGACGTGGTTCATCCTGTTCGGCGTCAGCGTTTGCCTGCTCGCCCGTGATTGCAGCCCCGCGACCCGCCGGCTGCGCGTTCTGGCCGCCGCTCTTGGCGGGGTTCTTCTGCTCTTGATCCTGAACCCGGGCATCGCCCCGATCTATCCGTGGGCCTTGCGCCGCTATGTCGTATTCCTGGTTCCCCTGACGGCTATCGTGCTCGGCTACGGCGTCACGCTGCCGGCGCAGTGGCGCCGGTTCGAGCTGGCGGGGCGGGCAGTTGCCCTGCTGGCTGTCGCTGCGCTGCTGTTCGTCGGCACCCGGGCCAGCCGCATGGCGGCGACGGTTGGCGATTACGTCGGCCTGTCCGCCGCTTTGGCCGTGCTGAACGGGTCAGTCCAGAGCGGAGACATCGTGGTCGCCGATGATGCCCGCGCGGGAACCCCGCTTCTGCTTATGTACGGCCGCGATGTGCTGGATGGAAGGAGGCTGTGGGACAGCCGCAGTCCGGAATACCAGCGTAAGTATGTGGCCATGCTCAGGCGGCTCCAGGCCACGCCGGGACGCCGGATCGTGTGGCTGACCAGCACAAAGGATGCGATGGGGACCTATCCCTCCGCGGTTGGGCCGGTCACCCCTTTGACGGAGCCGCTCGACGTGACGGTCCGGACGGTGATCCATAGCCCGAAAGCTGATCAGTTTGCCATGCGGGACGGCAAGAGCCGGTTTCAACTGCATGCCTGGCTCGCGCCGGAACGGTGAGCTTGCATGCGCGCTCCCGCAGGGCGCATGATGAGGCCGCAATCATGATGAACAAGGTCTGCGATGTCAGTCGCCAGCCGATCACCTACGAGTACGAGACCCGGAGCTTGGTCTGGGCAGGGGTCACATACTCCGACGTGCCGCGGCGAAGCGTAGAGAAGCCGGATGCCAGGGCGCCCTACACTATCTACGGGAGCGGCAACGCGGTCAATTGTCCGGAAACAATTGGAACCAGCGCGGTTACCTGTAGCTACGTCGCCTGCGCCGTCCGCGGCGCATCGGCAGAAGACCACCCACATCGTCTTTTCCTGAGCAATTTCGAATACTACTACGGCCACCGATATTACAATCCGGGGTTGGGGCGATGGGCGAGCCGTGACGTTGCGGGAGAAATGGGTTCCGACGTGCTTCTTGACCTGTCAGAAGAACCCGATATTGCCCTCTATGAATTCGTGCTCAATGATCCGGCTAACCAGGTTGATATTTTGGGGCTAGCTAGGGCTCGACTGAGCGGCTTAGCCTCGGGGGGGATTTCAGATATCGATAAAGAGGCCACGATTAGAGGAACATGCGGAGAACTCTACGTTACTGTCAGCATCGATGCTACTGCAAGCCCCGGCAGGAACATCGGTAGCGAAGTACGATTCGTAAACAGGCGGGCAGTTGGCATTCTTGTGCATTTGGAGTGGACTCCGGGCATGTTGCCGAGCGGTGCACCAGCCTGTTGTTGTGCGAGTGTCAAATGGGAGCAGTACTACCGTGAGACGGATGCATGGAGACCGCCAGGTCTTGGCACATGGGTTCGTGATAGTGGTTTTACGGAGATCTATGACCCCGCTATGCCCTGCACGGGCTCGATGATGGATTACCCATACTTTCTGTATCGCCTTCCGGGACAAGTTGCGTACCACGACGAGTTTGTCACGTTCCTGAGGATGACAGACAGTAGCGGCACGGGGACGGATGCGGCTGTCATTCAGTGGGACTGGGCGGCTCTCCGCCCGAGCACGGCTGCTCGATGGCAGGTAGTGTACAACGTCGACGCGCAAGTGCTCTGAGGTCGAGGGATTGCCAGTTCTGGCGAGCAGGCCACAAGCGCGTCTGTTAGAGGGTTGTCTCGATGACAAAGCAGCGTATCCTTTGCATCTTTCTGATGGCCGTGTGGGTCTCAGTGTTCTTCGTTCTTGTGGACTTCCAGAGCTCATCGCCCCCAAGAAGTCTGACGGTGTACAACATCGTACAACTGTCCTTGATTCCAATGGGTGCATTTCTCGTTGCGCGTCCCGGAGTTCCTCGCAGTTGGTTTGTCTTCTTTTCATTGACGCTTATGTATCGTTTTGTTGATCTTCATGAGCACCAAGTACGCGGCACGCTCAGGTTGTGCGGCTGGGATCAATTATCTATCCAGTATCCGCTTTACATCTTGTGCGGAGTCGGAGTGGTAGTGAGTTCAGTTGTTGCGGGCGCTTTTCGCCAAAGGATGCATATATGCAACTGATTTCATTGCGCAATGGGCGGAGGACAGGGCGCGCATCTTCAAGCTTCGCAAAGCAGACCGGACTCGCTGCGGACGCAACACTGACACCATGACCTACAGCCTCACAACGACCACGCCAACCCGCCCCCGTACCCGAAAACACGTGGCCCGGCGCTCACGAATGCAACAACGGGGCCTGTTTACCGGCC
>CAYRKB010000011.1:0-53410 GCA_964424705.1 uncultured Victivallales bacterium | reverse complement strand
AGCAACCTTGACTTCTTTCGCCATCTCCGCCATCAACTACTCAGTTCGCTCTCATGCGGCGCCCTTTCCTCCGATAACGATGAGTCCACCCGGTTCATTACATTTGATGAGACCAACCCCGATGCCTGCGCTTCCTGTCTGAATGCCTTGCACCCTGGCGCTCATGCCGCCAGCGCCCCGCCAGCACAACAGGGCAAGAGCGAGCCGCGGGCTATCGCAAGCGGAGCACCGAAGAAGATTGTCACAGTGAAAACAACCCGGCGGGCCTATAGTCCCGCGACGCCTCCCTCAACAGCCAAGCGAGGGGGTGTCTTGGCATGCTGGTCCTGCTTTTGCTTTTGAGTTCTGCCGTCGCCGCCGTCGCCCTGCTGTCCGGCTGCACCCACGCCAGCGCGGCAGGGCCTATGGGGATGTAACACCAAACGCAAGGCGTACCGGCATTCCAAGCTGACGCGCTCGCGCTGACGGTCCACGCTGGCGATATTTAGCCGCCCAGCCGCCCCCAGGCGCCACGAGCGGCAGCCGGCGCGATGATTGCACGGGCACCGGGGCGGGCGGATTGTGGGGGCGTGTGTCGACTGCTACCTTTTCGACCAGTACACAACCCGTACACGCTGAAACTCGAAAACTAAGGCGTTTTTGAGTGACCCCGATTTTGCCGACTGCTTCCGTTTTGCTACCTTTTTACGCCCCCAAACTGGCAAGCCGTCAAGTAGCGCCAAAAGTCAATAGTGACGTAAGGCGGAAAGATGGATGCGCGCGGAACGCCTGTAAACATTGGCTATAATGACGATCCAAGCAGGCTGGGCAAGGGGTTTAAACTGGTAGGCCGTGCCGGAATCGAACCGGCGACCCGTACATTAAAAGTGTACTGCTCTGCCAACTGAGCTAACGGCCCAAAAAAGACGCGGGGACCTGCATGACACAGACCCCCAGTACTCGCCACAGTGGCGGGAGCGACGGGACTCGAACCCGCAACATCCAGATCGACAGTCTGGCACTCTAACCAATTGAGCTACGCCCCCAAAAGAAAAGCAGCGGGACATCATACGTTTCGATGCGGCATGCGCAAGCACAAATGTAATCCGCCTGACAAATAAATGCGGCGGCCTCCCAGCGGAACCCACGGCCCGGCATCAGCCCATGGCGGGCACGGGCTTCCTCTTGGCGCTGCGACGCCTTGCCTTTTGCGCGCCGCCCTTCGCAGAGGAACCGAAACAGATAGTGAGCGCCTCCGCGAACGTGCGGACGAAATGGACCTTAAGACCACGCCTGATGTGCCCTGGCAATTCTGCGAAGTCCTTCCTGTTTCCGGCCGGAAAAACGAGATTCACGACGTGCGCCCGCTTGGCGGCGATGGTCTTCTCCTTCAAGCCGCCGATTGGCATTACAAGGCCCGTGAGCGTCAGCTCGCCCGTCATGGCGAGGTCCGGCTGCACCGCTTGCCCCCGCACCATCGAGTACAGCGCCACCGCCATTGTGATGCCCGCGGAAGGCCCATCCTTCGGAGTGGCCCCCGCCGGCACGTGCAGGTGGACAAAGTTCGTCTTGAAGAATTCGCGCGCTTTCTCGTCCTTGTCGAGAAACGAGCGCACATAGGTGTAGGCGAGCTCGGAGGATTCCACCATCACGTTGCCGAGCTGGCCCGTCTGCTTGAAGCCCGCCTGCCCCGTCGCCACTTTGGTGGCTTCCACGTACAGCGTGTCGCCGCCCATGCTGGTCCAGGCCAGCCCCATCACGACGCCTGGCACCGGCCGCTTGTACGGGTTGTCATCCGTGAAGATCCGCCTGCCAAGCAGCTTGCCAACGCTGGATTTCTCCACCCGGATGGTGCGCCGCTTGCCCTCCACGATCTTGCGCACCCCCTTGCGGATGATCTTCTTGATGTGCTTCTCAAGGCCGCGGACGCCCGGCTCGCGGGCGTAGCCGTCAATGATCTCGCGCAGGGCATCCGGCGTAAAATCAAACTGGTCGCGCTTCGCGCCGTGCGCCTCAAGCTGCTTGGGCACAAGGTAGCGCTTCGCGATCTCCATCTTCTCCTGCAGGATATACCCCGCGAGGGTAATGACCTCCATGCGATCGAGCAGCGGGCGGGGAATCGTGTCGAGCTGGTTGGCCGTGCAGATGAAGAAGGCGTTCGACAGGTCGAATCGCACATCAAGATAGTGGTCGAGAAAGTCCTTGTTCTGCTCCGGGTCAAGGACCTCCAGCAGCGCGGACGCGGGGTCGCCCTGGTAGCTCGCGCCAATCTTGTCGATCTCATCGAGCATGATCACGGGGTTGGCGCTCTTGCACACTTTCATGACCTGAATGAACTTGCCGGGCATGGCCCCGATATACGTCCTCCGGTGCCCTTTGATCTCAGCTTCGTCGCGTATCCCGCCTACGGAAAAGCGGTAGAAGTTCCGGCCGATGCTCCGGGCGATCGATTGACCGATGGACGTCTTGCCGACGCCGGGCGGGCCGACAAAGCAGAGGATCGACCCCGTGATGTTCTTCTTCAGAATCCCGACCGAAAGAAATTCCAGAATCCGCTCCTTCACATCCTCCAGCCCGTAGTGATCGCGGTTCAGAATGCGCGAAGCCCTCTTGATGTCGAAGGAATCCTTCGTGAATACTCCCCACGGCAGAACCGTGAGCCAGTCCACGTAAGTCCGCGAAACGTTGAATTCGGGGGAGGCCGGCTCAATCAGCCTGAGCTTCTCAAGCTCCTCCTTAATGCGCTCCGACGCTTCGTCCGTAAGCTTGAGATTCTTGAGCCGCTCCTCAAAGCGCTCGACCTCAGCCTCCTTGCCTTCCTTCTGCAGCCCGAGCTCTTTCTTGATCGCCTTGAGCTGCTCCCGCAGGAAGAACTCGCGCTGCTGCTTGCTTACCTTCTCCTCGATCTGCTTGCCGATCTTGACCTGCATGCGGGAGATGTCGACTTCCCTCTTCAGCAGGACCAGCACTTTGCGCAGGCGCTCCAGAATTCTGAGGGTTTCAAGCACATCCTGAAGCTCTTCGCCGTCGGACGAGGTCATGATCGCGGCAAAATCCGCGAGGCGGCCTGGCTCGTTGAGGTTCGTGTTGGCAAGGAACAGGCTCAGCTCCTCCTTGTGAAGCGGGTTAAGCTGAACAAGCTCCTTGATGCTCTTCACGACCGAGAGGGAGTACGCCTTGAGCTCCAGATTCGACACCATCTCCGTCTCAAGCATGTACTGCGGCTTCACGACAATATGCGGGACGTCCTGAATCACCGCGGCGACGCGGAAACGGTCCAGCGCCGTGAGGAGCACGTGCATTGGCCCCTTCGCACCTGAAGGGTGGGCCACCTCGACGATTTCAGCGATGACGCCCACCTCGTAGAGATCGGCAACCGTCACCTTCTTGTCGCCCTCCTCCGGACGCTTCTTGCGGAGAATCAGCCCAACATACTTCGGCCCGCCAGCCTTCACGATCTCCGCGATGACAACCGAAAGATCCTCGTTGTCCATGAGAAACGGGACTGTCATCTTGGGAAAGAGGGGGCGATAATTGAGCGGAATCACCGGCAAGCGCTCTGGAAACACGTTGCGCGCCAACACCAGGCTCTGGTTCACGACAGGGGGTGACGCCTGATCCTTGACCTCGTCAGCTTCTGGATCTTTCTCTTTATCGGCCATGTACCGACACCTCCACAGCTACCACCTTGCGCAACTATGCCCCATATTGAGGCCTCCGTCAAAGCCTCTATTCGACCCGGAGAATATCGTCCTTCTTCATCCGGACCCGGCGCTCAAAGCGGCAGACGGCCAGACCTTCAGACGCCCGAACCCGACACCCCAGCCTGCGGCCATTGAGGGTGACCATGCCGGCGCGCGGCGCGCGCAGACGCAACTCCCGGAACGAAAGCATCCCCGCGCTGCACCGCAGATCGAAGCCCTGCGAGCCGGCTTCAAAGCTCCCCCACCCCGACGAAGCGAACCATGGCGCGCGCAGGGGCGCGCCACCCACCGGCGGCGCAAACGTCACGGACTCCCGCGGCACGTCCACCTTGAAGCCTGTCGCCGCGAGCAGCACCGCCCAGCTCGCCATCGCGCGGTAGTAGTGATCGCCGCACTCGCCGTGATTCCAGAAGCGCCCGGCGCGCAGATGGCGCTCATGCACGTTGCCAACCACCGCCATCCCCTCCGCCACCAGCCCGAAGTCCAACATCATCGAACCGATTGAATACTCGATGCCCGTCCAGGGCGCCATCGCCTGGACGTTCTGATACGCATCCATCTGCAGCTTCCGGCGCGGCGGGTAGCTCCCGTTGACAAGCCCGTCCTCCAGGCTGAAGTTCCAGCGCATCATGGCCCGCAGCGCGCTGATAATACGCTCGCGGCTGAGGGTGTGGCCCAGCCCGATCAGGCTGGTGAACCATTCGCCGTCGATCTGGTCCGTCATGCAGCACTCGTCGCGTTCGCGGCCGTCCACCCACAGGCTGTAGTACTCGCCGTTCCACAGCGCACGCTCGAAGGCTGGCGTCGCCTTGCGCAACAGCGCACGCCACTGCGCCCCGCGCCGCCTGTCGCCCATTTCGCCCGCAAGCCGCGCCGCCGCGACCAGCGCGGCCAGCCAGAGGCTGGCAACGTAGGCGGGCGTGCCGCGAAAATTCCAGGAGTCGTACGTGTTGCGGCGCGTGTCGTGGTCGGGCAGCCCGTCACCGTTATGGTCGAGGAGCGCCGTGTTGTCCATGGCGCGACAGATGTGAGGCCATAGCCGCCGCAGGTACGCGCGGTCCCCCGTCCACAGGTAGTCGCGGCAGGCCAGCAGAACAAACTGCTGATTCATGTCCACGCGGTCGAACCCGCCATCCACTTTGGATAAATCCGGGGTGAAGAAGTGGTGCACCCGCCCGTCCACCCTCTGAAAGCGGGCGCCCATCAACATCTGCCTCTTCTGCAGGTCAGGAAACAGCGCCAGGATCCCGAACGAGCCCTGGTACGTAATATCCGTGGTGTGGAAGCCGCAGCAGCCCATGCCCTCCCAGATCGCAAAATCGCCCGTCCGGGTCCACCACGAGCACTTCGCCAACGTCGAAAGCTGTCCGGACCATGCATCGGGCAGGCGCTCGTCAAGCGTGGTGTCATAAAGCGCCGCAGCAAAGGCGAACGTGCGCTTGCGATGCTCGGCGTGATGATCCACAAGGAACTGCGCAACCGCCTCCGAATCGGTAAACCAGTGCTCGTACATGTGTCCGAGGCGCGGGCCCAGCGCACTGAAGTGGTTCGGGAAGTGCCAGCCCAGCGTGAAGACAATTTCCCTTTCTTCCTGCGGGGCCAGCGTGATCTGTGAGCACAGCGCGGCGTCGCCCCAGCTCCCACTATTGTCGCGCCCCTTGCCCGCCAGCGTGTCGAGCCGGAACCGCACTTCGCCCAGAAATTCGAGGCGTTCCGCCCCGGCGCGCGGCGCGTGGCCGCGGACCTGCGTCACCCGCTGCCACAGGCTCTCGACGAATGCGTGCTGCCGCAGCGCCCGGATCAGGCGGTCGCGCTCCGACGCGGACGTCGCGGCAAGCGCTGCGTCATCCATCCTCAGGAGCTGCGCTGGCGACACGACATTCCGGCCTCCGCACGGAAGCCCCCCCGCCGACCGGAAGTCATGCAGATAGCCCTCGTGCGCCATACCATAGGGGGTATTGCTTCCGACCCAGTGCGTCACCGCATACCCCTGCATGAAGCCCTGGAACTCGCCCGCAATCCAGCTCTGGCTCCCGCCGCTCATGGCCATTGTCAGGCTCCCGTGTGTGGCCATATCCCCGCCCGTCCCCCGCGTGCGCATGGTAAGGAGGGTCGCGCCGTCACGCTCCGACACCTTGTTGCGCAGCCGCCGCTCCTTGGCGCCCCACGCCAGCGGGTTCTGCAACGATCCCAGAAGCGAGAATTCCACGGGGCGCGCAGAGCGGTTTCGCACGCGGTAGACTGCCTGGAAACCAGGCGTGCCGCTGGTCCGCGAGTCGTGCGGGATGACCGGCGAGAACATCTGCGCGCTGATCTCCACCGGCAGATCCGCATCGCCGTAGCGCAGCGTCGCCACCGGATAGCGCCCCTCGAATTCGATTTCGCTGATATTCTTCAGCCACGCGTAGCTGTACAAGTTGCTCTGGTCATAGCGGGCGCCCAGCCGCCGGCACAGCGGCCGCTCGCCCTCCTGCTGCGTCCGCACGTAGAAGCTCAGCGCGCCGGGACGCATTTCCGGCCAGTCGGGCGTTTCCCCGACCTTGTGCGGCCCCGCCCAGAAACTGAGGTTAAAAATCTGCCATTCATGGAAATACCCGTCGGGCCGGACCTCGATCGTGCCTGTTCCGATGCCCCCGAGCGGGATTCCGCTGTTGTGCGACAAAGTGTGCCGAATCGTTGCCATACTCTGATCCTCCAGCGTGCGCGGTCTTGAAGTCTGCTATATCCATGAACATGAAAACGTCACAGGCCAATCCTCGCACATTCCTCGCGGGCCAGTTCCACCCAGCGGGCAGGACGGTGCTTCTCCCCTGCGAGGGTGTGGATATCCTTCATCACAATCTCGACGTTGCAGCCCTTGGCGGCCTTGAGAGTATTGCGTAGGTCGGCGCGGATGGCGCCCTCGTCAAAATGCGGCGTGCTGATCATCGCGGGATTGGGCTTGCGGCAGTAAAGGACATCGCGGCCGCAGGCCTCGGCCATCGCCGCCTCGTCCGCCCAGGGGGAAACGGAGACCGCCCGGAGGTTCGGCAGGCGCTTGAGCACGTGCCAGCGATTGTTGACGGGCTCACAACATCCGTAGTAACAGAGGCCGAACTCTTGGGCCACATCGAGCTGGTACGGAAAGATGAACTCTTCGAACATGGCGGGCGAAACCGAAACGGTTTCCTGGCTCTCGGAGAGGACCCACATATCCTTGAGCCGCGCAGGCGTACCGGGGATGTGGCCGCGGGAAGGCAACTCCTCGGTGAACCCCAGCGAGCCGGACCCAATATAGTGGTCGGCGTTGTTTGACGTCAGCAGCCCTTCCTTCTCAGCCCAGCGCGCGAAGGCCAGGTGGTCATCCCGCAGAAACGCCATCATGTGGTGCAGCCCTTCGGGCTGATCGAACATCGCGAACATCAAGTTCTCCAGCCCGATAAGCTGGATGAGAGGGTTGGTAAGCCCCATCGTCCACCAGAACCCCCCGGCGCCCAGCCGGATGTCCAGAATGTCGCCGAACACGTCATCCAGGAAGGCCTTGTGCTTCAGCGTGGATTCACGGTTGACGCTGAACGTCCGCGGCTTGAGCTTGTGGAAATCGGCGGCCAGGTCTTTGATCGGCGCATCCCAGCGGCTGGAGCCGCGCCCGGCATCGTTCCCCTGCCCGTGCTCGTACGGAATCTCCACGCCATACCCGCTGGCGCTCACATGCCAGCCGACGTCGATGCCTGGCAGCATGACGTGGTCATCCTTGACCTGCTCAAACATATACCGCTCCACAAGCAGGTAGCTCTCGAGCGATCGGCCCTGATCGCTGGTGCAGGTGCCGCCGCCGCCGGCCCCTACCAGCCCGGCGATCTCCCACGTTTCGACCAGCAGCAGGGGGCGCCCCGGCTCGCGCCGGCGATGACGGTACCATTGGCTCTTGCGCTCCACGTTGACCGGGGAGTTGGCGATCTCTACTTTCTCCTTCGCCAACTCGCGCAGGCGATGGCGATCGGCGGCTGGCATGGCGGAATCCGTCGGCATGGGAAATGTCTCCTTTCGATAAACTTGCCACAAGCGATCCCTCGCTGCAAGCACTGCGGCAATATACCGTTGGGTGGCACGCGCGCGCAGGCGCCCCGCCGCCTCGTTGCGCGCCAGACATATTACCCCGGCCACTAAATAGTTTCGTTGACGAAGGAACGGCTCCCTGCCGCCTTGCGCGGCAGGAGCCTGAATTTCGGCTCCTGCGCCGCAAGGGCGCAGGGAGCCCCGTTCGCAGGTGTCGACTGCAATTCAATGGCCGGATTAGTAACAGCGGATCGGCTGTTGCAGGTCAGATGGCTACCTGCTATACAGCAACGCATTCCAAATAAAGAAAGGCCCACTATGAAACAGGACGTCTACCGTCGGTCGAGTGTCGTGCTCAGCGCGTTAGTATCCACGCTTCTTCTTTTGGCCGTGGCGCCCGGCGCCAGCCTTGCCGCCGATACCGCGGCTGCGTCGCCGCCGACCGAGGATTACCCATGGATGTCCATCGCAGGCTGGCAAGGAATCCACGAATCCTTTTTGAAGAAGACCAAGGAAGGCAAGATCGACCTGCTCTTCGTCGGGGACTCCATCACCGAACAGTGGCGTGAGAACGCTGTCTGGAAGAAGTGTTTTGCGGCGCGCAATCCAGCCAACTTCGGGATCGGCGGCGACCTGGTCCAGAACGTCTTGTGGCGAATGGCCAACGGCGAAGTCGATGGCATCAGCCCGAAGGTTCTCGTGCTCCTGATTGGAACGAACAATACAGGCAACGATAACCCGGAGGATATTGCCCGCGGCATCGCCGCCGTGGTCGATCTTCTCCACAAGAAGCTGCCCACCACGAAGGTCGTGCTCATGGGAATTCTCCCTCGCGGCCCGGAGCCCAAGACGCCCCTGCGCGAAAAGATCGCGGCCGTGAATGAGGCAGTCAAGAAGCTGGCAGACGGCAAGAAGACCGTCTACCTTGATCTGGGGCCCGCCTTGCTGGACAAAGACGGCAAGCTGCCGGGAGACGTCTCGCCCGACTCCCTGCACCTGTCGGAAAAGGGATACCAGATCTGGGCTGAGGCGCTGGAGCCACTGCTCGCGAAGATGATGTGAGGCAGCGCACCCCACGATGACCGGCAAGATCGAGTGGTACCGGACGCCGCTGGACAGGAAGCTGCTGCAAGAGCTGACGCAGGCCAGCGATGTGCGCGGATTTCTTCAGGCCGGGGGATTCCTGCTGATCTATCTTTGCACTGCCTCGGCCGCCTGTTACTTCTTTCTGCAGCAGCAGTGGATCCCGATGGCCATCGCGGCCTACGTCCATTGCATGTTTCACGGCTTTGTAGGGATGGAGGCCGCCGTGCATGAGCTAAGCCACGGCACGCCGTTCAAAACCAAGCGGGTGAGCGAGTTCTTCTACCGGCTCTTCTGCTTCCTTACCTGGAACAATTACGTTCACTTTCGCGCCAGCCACATGAAGCATCACCAGTTCACGGTACACCGAGGCCTCGACAAGGAGGTCATCCTTGAACCGATCGCCCTGAACGCATGGACGTACCTGCAGTGGTTCACGTTCAACGCAGGCAAATTCAAAATGATCATGCTCCCGAACGTGGCGCACTTCTTCGGCAACGCCGACCGCGACGTCTTCTTCTGGGATCCATTGTTCCCGGCCGGCGACCATCGGCGGAAGGAAATGTGCAACTGGGCCCGCTTCATGTTCATCGGCCACATCCTCCTGCTCGCCGCCTTCGTATACTTCAAACTGTGGGTGTTGATCGGGCTCGTGACGTTTGGCTACTTCATCGCAAACTTCCCCAGCCAGAGCTGCGGAATCCAGCAACATCTCGGGCTGCGGCCCAACGTGCCGGACTGGCGCGTCTGCTGCCACACGGTCTCTTTCTCTCCGCTCATGGCGTTCCTCTATTGGCAGATGAATTTCCACATGGAGCACCACATGTACGCCGCCGTTCCGTTCTGGAACCTGAGACGTCTCCACGCAGCTATTGCGTTCGACGCGCCGCCACCTCCCGGAAGCTACCTTGCCGGCATTCGCAGGATTCTCTGGATACAGAGGCAGCAGAAGAGAGACCCCTCGTTCTGTTTTCTGCCGGACTTCCCGCAGACGGCGAGCCCTCCGAAGCTCACCTCCATGCAGGCGCAGGCATAGCCGCATCCGCCACGGGCTACTGCCCCGGGGTACGCTTCGGCATCTTGTAGATGGGCAGGAAGCGGTAGTAGACTTCCAGGCACAACGTCGCAGCAGCGGTCGTGTAGACCCGGCCGCCGCGCGGGCCCAGCTGGTCGACGGGATCCCAGCTGCCATCCGCGGCGCCGCCCTTGACCTGGCCCTTCAGCAGCGCCGTGCGCAGCGCCTCGTTCCACTGCTTGAACTCGCTGCAGCCCGAGAGATACATGGAAAGGGTGGCGTAGTACCAGTAGTAGAGGTGCACCGCCCGATCTCCCGGCGCCCAGACCGGCAGGTTGCCCATGACATAGCTGATCGACTCAGCCTGGCCGCGCGCCTCCGACCGATCGCTCATGAAGAGCTGGCAAAACCATCCTTCCGCAGTCATGACGGGCGTCACAGCGTGTCCCGGCTTATAGCAGTACAGCCCGCCCGCCTGGCCCTTGCGCACCTTGTCCATCCACATCCCGGTCCACTTGAAATGCTCCTGAGGAATCTTGATGCCCGCAATCTGGGCGCTCTTGAGCGCAAGAATCTGCCAGCCGGTCACGGAGGTGTCGCTGTCCACTCGCGGCTCGTAGCGCCACCCGCCTTCCGGATTCTGGGCCCTGAGAATGAATTCGATAGCGAGCCGGGCGGGGCCGATCAGCCGGTCATCGCCTGTCAAGGAATACGACTCGCACAAAGCCGCCGCCGCAATGGCCTGCCCGTACATGGTCCCGCCCCCGCGAAGGTCGCCCGCTTCCGTCTGCCCATTCATGATCCACTCAAGCCCCTTGCGCACGTTCTCTTTGTAGGCTCCCTCGGTATGTGTGTAGCCTGCCCCGAGGAACGACAGAAGGACCAGGCCGGTCATCGCCGGATCCTCCGTGGCCAGATCCCCTGCTCCGCCACATTCACGCAGGGACTTGAATTCCCGCAGGTTCCATCGCCCGTCCTCGCTCTGCGCTTTGGCGAGCCAGGCAAGCCCGTGCTCGACCGCGTTCTCGGACTCCGGCGTGCCCCCCAGTTCGGCGATGAACTCCCTACGCTTCTCTGGCTTTCGCATCTGATAAATCGCCTTCTCCGGTACGGACTCAGGACTTGGCGCGGTCCCCACGGAAAGGAGCCCCTTGTGCGCACCCGTCGACGACGGCAGACGCGCCGCCTCGGACGGCCCCACGCTGCGCACGTTCCCGCTGGCGGCGGAATCAAGGTCGAATGCCACATCCAGCCTTGCGGGCGCCCGATCGGCCGTAACGTCCGACGAGGGAGCTTCGCGCCGGGGTTGATCACCCGCTGTGCTTCCCTCCACGCCGCCCGTCGCCTTCGCCGCTATCATTGCACCGACTCCATCGGTCGGAGCAATTACGTCGCCCGGGATTGACGTCCCGCCCTTCCCCCCCGCGGGCCCGGCCTTGGAGACGGCGAACACTACCGGAACAGCATCCGCACTTCGGCCCCCCGCCGGGGCTGACAAGGGCGACGATCCGGCCATCGCGGGGCCGGTGGCAGAAACGGCAGGTTCGCCCGAATCCCCCACAAGCCGTTCTGCAGACTGCGACTCGCCTCCCGTGCTCCCCAGTGGCGCAGAGGGACGCGTTGTCCGCTCGGAGGCACCGGACGTCCGTCCGGCTCGCGCCAGCGCGACGTTCGCCGGACGATTCGGCTCAGACCCGGTTCCTGAGCCGCCAGACGACTGCGCCACGTCTGTCCGGGCTGCGACGCTCACGCTCGTCAGCCCCACATCGTCGGATGCAAGCGTTCCATCCGCAGCCGATCCGCCTATATTCTCCTCAATGCCGGCCGAAGCGCCTCCTGAAGCGGAGGGAACCGCCCGGCCTGCAAGAGAACGATCCTCGACGGCTGCCCCCGCCGGGATGTCACGGCTCGGGCGTGCAAGTTCGCCGCCGCCCGCCCCAGCCGGCCCCGCAGCTTTACCCGCAGACAGCGCGTCCCTCTGACCTGTCGTTCGATCATCCAATTCCGAAGCGCCTCCCGCCTCATCCGTTCTCCCTGCGCCACTCACGGCGCCCACGGCTGCGATAGGCTCAGGGCCAAGGCTGCTGCCTGCGCCTTTCAAGCCGCCCTCCGGAAGGCCGGCGGCTTGTTCATGGGCGGCAGCACGCAGCTCGGAATCCGCCTGGACCAGCGTTCCCTGCTTCTGCCCGGCAAGGTCGACATCCTTCGTGACTGCGCCGCGGCCACGCCCCGCCCGCCCACGCGCCGGCTCCGCCACCTCAGCATTCATCGCCACCTTCGTGGCGGCAAGGTCGCGCGGCGAACCGGCTGCAGCGGCCGGCGAGGATGCCGAACGCGCAGCCCCCGATTCCACGGCAGCCATTGCGAGGCCAACCCGGACCATATCCCGGCCCGGCGCGCCGGATTCGGCTCCCTTGAGGCTTTCCGCCATGGTCAGTGACGCCTCGGCCCCGGACCCCTCGGGGCCCACGACCGCATACTCTCCAGATCGCGATGCCACCGCGTTCGTGAGTTCCGTCGAAAGTTCGGGAGCCGGTCTGGGACCTGCTTCTCCGGTCCCGCCACCCCCGACCTGTGCACGCGCTTCCGCGAAATTCCGCCTATCAGCCACCTGCGCGACAGAGCCCCCCTTGGCTGAAGATCTCTTGAGCGGCGCCACGCCCGGCGCCATGTCCGGCAAGCCCCGAGCGCTGCCTGCGGCAGTCGAGCTGCCACGCGTTAGCCCCGTATCCTGTAAGGACGGCGTTCGGGAACCAGATTCGCCCGCGGCCGCACCCGTCTCGACCAGCGTGCTGTCTCTGGCGCCCGGAGCGGAGGCCACCCCACCCACCCCTCTGACGGGACGCGGCTGGAGCGACGGCGCGTCGGCCGCGGCCAGCCCCGTCTGGGCCCGCGCCGCACTGATCGCCGCAGGACCGGCGGGCACCGCCCGCTGCGCCCCGCCTCCTTCCGAGCCCGCAACCGTTGACACCTTGCCGCCGACCGCTTGCGTCAGGGGCATCGGCCTGCCGGCCGGTGATGATTCCACCCGATCCTCCATGAGAGGCACCACGGCTCCCTGCCGGACCACTTCGTCGCGCAGCTTTCCCACCAACGTTCCAGAAGGAGCCTCCGATGCAGAACTAACCTCCACCCGCGGCTTCTCCCCAAGATCAGAATTGCTCGCCGCTGCGACCTTAGCCTTGTCCTGCGCCACGCTCTTTGGGCGGGTCCCCGCCGCATCCGGTTTCGACACCGTAGAGGCCGGGCGCGCAAGGGCTACGACACTGCCCGGCAGATTGACAGACACATCCTGGTCCTTCCGCCGCGGATCCGGTGCGTTCAGGCGTTCAGCCGGCGACAGCTTCCGCGCGGATAGCGCAGACGATTCCTCCGGCACCAGGCTCGCGCCCTTCGGCTGCGCGAGTGCGGCGGACTTCTCGGGCGCCGCGACGCGCTTCTGCGACTTCTCTGAAATCGCAAGAGCCTGATGCGGCAACTCAACGTTCTGGGGCTGTAGCGCAGAACCCGGTTTGGCGGACCCCGCCTGGAGCGGCGTTCTCGCAGCAGGAACGGCAAGCTTGTCGATGCGCGCCACAAGGTCCTTGCTCTTCAGGCTCTCCTCGACACTGGCACGAGTTGAAGCAACCGGCCGCACTTGCTCCGGCTTCTGACGCGCGGGCTCGCGCGACGCCGTTTGAGCCTTCGACTGCTCCTGTTTTGGCGCGGACTCCTTGAGAGCTACCGAAGATCGGCGGACAGGCGCCAGTGCGAGGTCCCGGGTATCGCGCGGCTCTTCCGGCGCCCGCGCGGCTTTCTGCGATTCAACTTCCGTCACCTTCACAATCTTGACGGGCAGGCTGTCAACCCTATGTTGCGACTTGCCCGACAGCTCTTCCCTTATGTCCTTTACCTGAGGGGCCGCGTTCGGCGCTGCGAGGACCTCGCGAACAGGGGCCTCGCGCTTGACCTCAGTAAGTTCCGCATGCGCCCGCACAGGAGTCAGCTCAGGTTCATCTTTGCGAGGCGCCTTCTTCTCTTCAATCGGCCGCAGGGCCGGCTGTTCCATCGCGACGAGCTGTTCGCGAAGTTCGCGCCCGATGCTGTTTTCCCTCATGGTCGGCGGCGGCGACGAAAGACGGTAGCGGTCCTCTGCCGGCAGGATCGAGACCGAGTCCTCGGGCTCCGCAAGAAGAAGAAACAGCATGACGCCCACAACATGCACGGCCGCGCTCGAGGCGAGGGACGCCGTCCAAACGCTGGCCTGACGGCGGGCCTTGAGGAATGCATAGAGCAGGCCGGAAAACGCCAGCATCGCCGAGATGAATATTGTCAAAAGGCCGCCGGACCTATGGACCAGGCCGACGGCGCTGCCCGGGTTCAGCGCGGCCCAGATTAGCAGCCCCACAATAGAGGCCGCCGGAATCAGAAATACCGCGGATGGGCGGCGAGATCGATGCGTCATGCTTCCTTAGCCTGGTTGCGATACGATGAAGAATCAATCCGTAATCAGCGATCGGTGGGGCGGGTTGTAAGATATGTTCGCTCAACCCGGGCTCTCTCGCACAGGTCCAGAATTGTAACCGCGTATTGCAATAAGGAGTCCCGGTCTCCCCTGATGACCACTACCTGCCGGGGATTCTCAGCGACCTTGCTCTTGATGATACGGTCGACCTCTTCCAGGCCGCAAAGCTCGCCGCCTACAACAAACCGTCCATCTGTGTTCACGTTCACCACGATCTCATTCGGCATTTCGGTAATGGGGCCCGTGCTCCTGGTTGCAGGGGGCTCCACCCGTATGTCGCGCTCCTGCAGCTTCACAAGAAACGGGGTCATCACCATGAAGATGATCAGAAGCACGAGCGACACGTCGATGAACGGAATCATGTTGATATCCGCCATAACCTTGAATCTGTTCTTGCTGTTGAAATCAACGCCTTGCATGTCCGCCCTCTCGCTTCGCCGCAATCCGACTGTCGATCAGTGGCAGGGGCCCGCTCTCACTTCAACCTGTCCGCAGCCAGCCCGGCCCACTTTGTGTCCTTGTAGTTGTCGACGAGATCCTGGAACGCCTTGCGAGCGTCATCCTTCTGGCCGAGTGCCTCGGAGCACTTGGCCGACTCGAATGTGGACGCGGCAATCCATTCCCTTGCCTCAGGATAGAGGGCCGGAATACGCAGATAGTCGAGAATCGCCGCCTTGAAATCCTCACGGCCCTGGTGGATCTGGCCGATGTAGAACTGCGCCTGCGCGGCTACCTCGGACTTCGTCCTGCGGGTTGCCTCGCCAAAGGCCTCGAGGGCGTCATCGTACTTCTTCGTTCCGTACAGGGCCTTGCCCTTCAGGAAGAAGGCCTGCGCCGCGGAAACGTGCTTGTCATTCTTGTCCAGGAACAGGGCCAAAGCCTTGAGCGCGTCATCCGTCTTCCCGAGGATCAGCAGGTTTTCGCCCTGCGCAATGTAGGCCTCGGGCAAATATGTAAAGCCCTTTGCGGCGGGGCTGTCGATCAGCGCCTGGAGTCTATCCACGGCCTGTGTCGCGTCTCCCGCCCGCGCGTATGACAGGCCGGCCTGAAAGCGGGCATCTGCCACGAGATCGCTGGCCGGGCAATCCCTGGCGAGCTTGTCAAACTCAGCCGCCGCGTCCGCATATTTCTTCGTCAGCCACAAGCACCAGCCGATCCTGTAGTGCGACTTGTCCGTCAGGCGCTGATCCTTGGACACGGCCAGGGCCCGCCCGTACAGCTTGCGCGCCTCGTCCAGGACCTTCGCGTCGTCCGCCGAGGCAGACGGCTCTGCGGCGCTCTGCGGCCGCCCTGAATAGAGGGCCTCGGCCATGTAGAAGAACGCGTCCGCCGCCAGGGGATCTTCGGAGAACTTGTCGGCGAGAGTCTGGAACGCGGCGCGCGCCTCGTCTTTCTTTCCCGCCTCCCGCAGCGACCAGGCAAGCTCGTAATGCAGGCGGGGCTGATCGTCCCCGGCGGCGTACTTGTCGATGGCGATGCGGAACGCCTCGGCGGCCTCGCCCCATTTCTTCTGCTCCTGCATGCAGGTGCCGGCTGCGACCTGCGCGGGGCGTGCGAGCGCGTCCTTCGGGGCCGCGGCAAGCATTGCGCGCAGAGCCGTCTCAGCCTCCGCCCAGCGTGACAGGTTCATCAGGCTCTTGCCCTGCCGGTAGCGGGCCTGCGGCGCAAGCGAGGAGTCCTTGAACTTATCCGCCAGGGCTCCGTACTCCTTTGCGGCCTCCTCCCACTTCGACTCGTCGTAGGCGCACGAGGCGCAGCCGAAGAGCGCATAGGGGGCCAGATCGTCCGGCGGCTCGCGGCGGGCCACCTCCCGATACAGCCCGGCGGCCCGGCCGAAATCCTTCAGGTCATACAGGCATTCGGCCTGCTGATAGCGGGCCTGGTTAGCCAGCTCGCTGGCGGGATAATCGCGCAGGAACAGCTGAAACTCCTCCACCGCCTCTTTCTTGAGATTCTGCTTCGCCATGCAAACTGCCAGCTTCAGGCGCGCATCGTCGCCGAAGCGGCTTGCGTCCCCTGAGCGCAGGTAGGCCCGCAGGGCCTCCGCGGACTCGGCGTGTTTGGCCTTTTCAAACAGGCAGACGCCTTTGAGATACAAAGCCTCCGCGGCAACGGTCTTGCCCGCGTCCTGCGCCTGCACGCGGGCCAGCTCCTCGAGCGCGCGGTCGTGCCGGCCGGCGTAGCGGTGCACCCACGCAAGCCGGTAGTGGGCGTTTGCGATGCGGTCGGCCGGCGCGCTCTTCTCCTCCAGGAGCTCTTCATAGCGGCGCGCGGCCTCCTCATACTTCTTCTGCAGGAAACGGTTCTCACCGCTCAGAAAGAGCGCCTGCGCGGCCAGTTCGCCATGGGGCACAGCCCTCAACATCTCGTTGCACGCCTCATCGGACTCGGCATACTTGTCCGCCCGGTGCAGGGCCACGCAGGCCGAGTACAGCGCGCGAGCCGCGGGCTCCGCCTTGGGATTCTTCTGCGCATAGCCCCGGAAGGCGTCGGCGGCCTCTGCAAACTGGTTCTGCGCGAGCCGCGCGTCGGCAAGGCCCAGCTGGATGTCGCCGTCCAGGGGCGGCTGGGGCTCGTTCTTCAGGGCTTCCGCAAACGCCTTCCCGGCCTCCGCCGGGCGCCCGCTCTTGAGCCAGCACATGCCGGTCCAGTACAGCGCCTCGGCCGCGGGCTGCTTGCCGCCTTCAGCGAGCGGGCGAAGCTGCTCGATTGCGGCGGCGTAGTCTGCGGCTTCAAACAGGCAGGTGCCTGCATACAGGCGCGCCTTCGGCGCGCCGGCACTGTCGGGGAAGCGCTTTGCCGCATTGGCAAATGCGGCGGAGGCATCCTTGAGGCTTCCCGCCTTGTGCAGCGCAAGGCCGCGCTCGAAAGCGGCGGACGCCGCGAACTCACCCTCGCCTTCCGCCGCCGCCTTGTACGCGGAGGCGGCATCGGCATACTTCTCCTGCTTGTAGAACGCCTGCGCAAGACGGAACCGCGCCTCGGGCAGCAGCGGGCTCTTGGGATACTGCTTCTCGAACGCTTCAAAATCCTGCCGCGCCACGTCAAAGCGGTCCTGGTCGAACCGTGCAAGCGCCCTGTAGAAGACGCTCCGTTCCACCAGGGTCAGGAATGCGTCGGCGGCCTTGATGCCCGCCTTGTCGAGCTTGCCAAGCATCTCCTGCACGGCGGGCACCTTCTCGGGCGCCTTGTCGGCCGACGTGTATTTCTCGATGAAGGGCGAGAGCAGCTCCTCGGACTCCTTGAACTTGTTCATGCTGATCAGGCAGGCCGCGCGGCGGGCCAGCGCCCAGTCTGCCAGATAGTGATCGACGAACTTGCCCTGCAGTTCGGCAAACAGCTTTTCCGCGTCGGCATACTGGTTTAGAGCCGCGCGGCTCTGTCCCAGCTGAAACAGCAGTTCCGGCATCTGGGCGAAATCGCCGGAGGCGCCGCGCACCTCCTCGTACTGCTTGGCCGCCTCTTCAAAACGATCCAGGTGAAACAGCGATTGGGCCAGGCCGAAAGTAGCTTCAGCGTTCTTTTCGTGCCGGGGATAGTTCTTCAGGAATGTCTGGTAGGATTCTACGGCGAGCCCGTACTTGCCCGTGTTGTAGAGCCACGCCGCAAAGTTGTAGTCGTCGATCGCCTTGTCAGCACCCTCGCCGCTGCTGCGTGCCACGCTCGCAAGAACCAGCGCGCTCACCACCGCCGCCCTGACCCACCGGTTGAATCTCATTGCGCCAACCTCCTTACGATCTTCGTGATACGACGGCGATGCCCTCCGGAGCGCGTGCCCGCGCCGCCTGTTGAAGCGCGAACAGTACCGCGCGATGCCCATGAAAGCAATACGCATACTGAGCGCAATACTCGCCGGGGCGAATGTGAGTTCCGGAGATCGCCGCCGGGGGAGATGCGGCGAAGCTCGGAGAGAACGCGGCGTGGTCGCCGCATCTCCAGTCGGAGTTGCCCGTTGTCGCTCCCGGCTTGATCCTGGAGTCGCGACGCCCTCGTCGCTGAGATACAAAGACGCGCCTGAACGGACAACTCCCCGGAACTCACATTCGCCCTACTCGCCGGAAGAAGTATTTCCCCGGATTCTTGACCAAGATCAAGGACTGCCCGGACATGCCGTGCGATCCTGAGGCCGAAAAGAGAGAGAAAGAGCTTCACAGCGGAGGGCGATGCATCATGAGCGAGAACGATAAGGCCGCCGATTTGCACGGACTTCTGAGCCGGAACATCAAGGACGTCATTGCGGACCACCCCGCGGTCGGGACCATTCTGTCGGAATTCAATATCGCCTGCGTTAGCTGCGCGGCGGGCAACTGTCTGTTTAAGGATATCGTCGGCGTTCACGCCTTGCCCCCGGAGCAGGAGTCGGCCATGTACGCCCGCGTCGCGCAGGCAGTCTTTCCGGGACAGACCGTGGAACTGCCCAAGCCGAAGCAAAAGCCGCCCGCCAGCGCAGGCAAGAGCAAGTTCTCGCCGCCCATCCAGGAACTGGTGGACGAGCACACCCATATCAAGCGCGTGATTGCCGCAGTGCCCGCGATCGTTGCATCGATCGGTGCCGGCCTTGACGAAAGCAGCCGGGCGACGATCAGCGCCGCCGTCGACTTCATAAAGAATTTCGCGGACCGCTACCACCACGCCAAGGAAGAGGACCTGCTGTTCAAGTATTTCGATGAAGGCGAGCCGATCCTCCTCGCCATGCACCAGGAGCATGAAGATGGCCGCGCGCATGTGCGGGCGGTGCTCGCAGGGCTCGAGCGGGACGACGCGGCGGCCGTGCGCGAGCATCTCTCCGCGTACGCCGAACTACTCACGGAACACATCCGCAAAGAGGATGAGATTCTCTACCCGTGGATGGATCAGCATCTTTCGGACGGGCAGATCGGCCGGCTGTTCTCCGAGTTCAGAAAGGTGGACACGAAGTTTGGCGACGGCCCCAGCCTCTATCGGGCCAGGGCCATCGAAATCGAAGAGAAATACAACAAGAAGGGACGGAATGAAATATGAGTGCTGAAGGATGTCCGGGTTCGAGAATGGTGCAGTTTCGCAAGGAAAACGGCGAGGCCGCGGACGGAGCCGCCGCAGTGGAGGTTAAGTCGCAGCTGGGGCAATGGCCAATCCAGTTGCACCTCATCACCCCCACCGCCCCTTACTACCAGGGCGCAGATGTGCTTCTGACGGCGGACTGTGTGGCGTATGCGCTGGGCAACTACCACAGCGCCTACTTGAAAGGAAAGTCGCTTGCCATCGCCTGCCCCAAGTTGGACGAGGGCCAGGACGTATACGTCGAAAAGATCAAGTCATGGATCGATGATGCGAAGATCAACACGCTGACCGTGCTGATCATGCAGGTTCCCTGCTGCCGCGGGTTGCTCGCCCTGGCCCAGCAGGCTGCACAAAAGGCGACGCGCAAGGTGCCGGTTAAGTACGTGGCCGTAGGACTGCAGGGGGATATTCTCGAGGAAAGCTGGACCTGACCCAGCCTAAAACTGGAATTCGGGCTCCCCGTCCAGAAACGAGGCGGGCCTCGCCCTGTTTGACTTCCGGGGCCGGACGGGGCCGGCGGCTGCACGCTCGAGATTGGACAGGGTGCCCTGCAGGCCGCGAAGATGCCATTCAGCTTCCCGGATCGTGTCTTCAAGATCCTGCTTGATGCGGCGCACGAAGCGCGGGTCCCGCACGCTTTGTTCAAAGCCCCAGGCCAGGTCACTCTTCACCCGGCGGACCTCTTGCCCTACGGAGCGAGTCGTCTTTTGGAAGTGCAGAATTAGCTGGCGGATCACAGACACGGGAGTTTGATTCCCGATTCCGCCTTCCCCCTCGCCCTCGCCACAGCGGGACAGAATGCCATGCAGCGCATTCACGTCGTGATCGCGGTACGCTTTCTGCGCCTCGTTCCACAGGTTCTTCTGGGCCTCGTTCATGTGGCCGTGATGGTCCGGGTGGAGACGCCGGACAATTTTGCGATACAGATCCCTGGCAGACTTCTTCCCGGGGCTCTCGCCCCCCCCCCCTCTCTTTGAGGGACGACGCGAATCCGACGGTGTCCCGAAGAACTCGTCCAAATCAGCCCAGTCATCCTCAGAAAACGGATCCGCCCACTCCTCATCCTTTGCACCCGCTGACGCCCCGCCGCTTTCCTGCTTAGCGGCATTCTCTTCCATCTGCCGGTCCTCTTCCTCGGCTTCCTTGGGATGGGCCCGGCGCCACATAACTTTGCGGTAGGCATCTGTGAACGAAAGGCCGAAGCCATGGGCCCATTCCTCAACCTCGAGCAGGAGCGACTGCTTCTCGCTGATCGCGTTGGCCAACTCGCGCTGCCGCGTTAGCAGGCGCCCACACGCTTGATTCATCCAGACGCGAAACCCGGGAATGTCGTGCTCGTTGTAACGCTGCAGCTGCACCTTGAGCCGCGCAAGCTTCTCCTCCGCAAGGCGATAGTCCTTGAGGGCCTTCAGCCGGATGGCGTGCGTATTCAGTTTTACAACGGCCGTCCCCATGCTCAGGGTGACGGCCGCGCGCGGGGCGGCGTACTTCCGCGATGTCACTACAGTTCTGCGGCGGGCCTTCTTCTTCACGGCGTCCTTTGATCGCGAGCCCCATTAACCTCATGGACAAATCGTGATGCTACTCATGGACGGGGCATTTTGCTACGATAACTTGAACGGGGCGCGATTTCAGCTCGCTTCATATTGCCCGACCCGTGCGCGAAGTGGCCGCCTATTCAAGCACCTTGCCCGCGTAAAGCGGGCTCTACATTGATCGTTGCCACGGAAGAGCCCGCTTTACTCGGGCTCTGTAGTTTGGCCTTCAACTCGTGATTCGACATAGAAGTGCTTTTGTCGCCTTTTTGTCTTGCGTCCATATGTCTAGTAGAGCTCCTAGAGCACAAAAGGAAGAATGTGTTATGGGGCATCCAACGAAGGTGCAGGTCATTCAGCGCAAGAACGGGCCGGATCAGTGGTACATCCACTTTCCAACGGCGGCCAACTCCATGGAGTTTGACAAGGGCGAGACTGTGGAATGGGTCATTGAAGATAAGGCCAATGTGGTTTTGCATCGTCAGCATGTGCCGCCTTCTCCCATTACAGTAAAAAGAACACCCCTTCATCGATACCTATTCAGTCAACACGACCCTTTCCCTCAAGAACGGGGTCCGGGTGCTGGCCAGCGGAGGGATGGCAAGCAGGGATGGCTCCACAGTGGTCTACACTTTTGTGACCGCGCGCCTGATCGGCATTGACGGAGTGCCCCTCAAGACTCTCGCGACAGACGAAGACTTTTGACACCCACCGCCAAAGTGGCATTCGCCAATGTGTCTCCGCTGCGATTTCCGTAAGCCCGAGGCGTCCCTCGTCGCGGACGGCTCGGAGAGCCGTCCCTACCCCGCTCCCAAGCCTCGTTCCGCTGTTTCCGTCTTCGCCTGCGCCAGTTCTTTCGCCTTCCCTCCCCTGACACAAAATGGTTCACTGCTTCAACTGAAGGAGGCCCTATGAGATTCCACGCCATCGCCGTTGTTCTTGTTGTGTCAGCCGCCGTCGCGAGCAACGCGGAACAGTTCTTCCTGAAAGGCGACGACGGCACGTCGTACGGGCCATTCGAACTCGCAGACGGCGCCAAGGTGCAAATCGGATCGGTCAGCACCACGGTCTCCCGGTCCCATACCCAGGATGACCAGATCCGCGCCGCAATGGAACACATCATTCTTCCGGAAGTGGATTTCAGATGCGCAGGCATCCGGGGCGCCTTCAACTACCTGCAGCAACAGAGTCAAGAGCGGGACCCGCAAAAGCGCGGAATCAATATAGTCCTGCAACTTGACGAGACACCGTCCGCGACGGACGTAACACCCGAAGAGCCCACAGTGACGTTCAAAGCCCGGGATATCGGCCTGCTCGAAGCCGTCAAGATTGTCACTAGTGTCGCCGGGTTGAAGTATCAGGTCCGAGACGGCGTTGTCTGGATTACTTCCCTCAACATCCCAGACGGACCGATCGTCCGTAAGATCTACAACGTCATGCCCGCTGCTATGGAGCAGGTGAGTTCATCTTCCGATGCGGACGGCGGCACGAATACACAGCGCGCCTTCGACTGGCGGACGCTCTTCGGCAACGTGGGTGTTGAATGGCCCAAGGGCTCATCCATCCAGTATATCCGCGGCATGAGCACACTCGTCATCGCAAACACCAGGAGCAATATTGAGAGATTTGAGAACTCACTGGCATTGCTCAACGTAATCCCATACCAAATGGAAGTGCAGATGGAGTTCGTGGCCTTCGACATGACGAACATTGCGAAACTGGTTTCCGGCTCCCTGAGCGCCAGTGCGTTAACCCGCCTCTGGACGAACGGCCAGGCGCAACTCCTCGCGGCGCCCAGAGTGCTCACGCAACCCGGAGTCCAGGCGTCGGTCAAGGGCGTTACCGGGTATATCTACCCCACTGGGTGGAACGTCGCAACAAACGCAGCTGTAGCCACCCCGGCAACCCCATCCTCGACTAACCAAATCGAGACGGCATCCCCTCCGGCCACAGTTCAACCCACATCCTTCGAGACAAGAGAGGTAGGCTCGATGTTTACAATTCTGCCGGAACTCTCCGCAGAAGGACAGATGATCAGCCTGACTCTGGCACCCGAATTAGTCGACGAACCGACTTGGCGACGGTACAGCGCGGCCGTTCAGGATTCCAAGGGGGACCTGCAGGTTGTTGAACAAGAGAGGCCACTCTTCCACACGTACGGGATTCACACCACCATTTCGGTGAGCAATGGCGCGAAAGTCCTTGTGGGCGGAGGAGTACCCAGCAGCGATGGATCGAAGATAGTTTACATGTTCGTGACAGCGCGCCTGATCGACATGGACGGTGTCCCCCTTAAAACGCACAAGCCCGGCGAGGAATTCTGAGCAAGGACTCATTGTCAAGGACGCCTCATGAAACTCAAGGTCGCAGTGCTTCTCGCGTCAGTCGCTGTTTCCTGCACAGCGGACCAACTCTTCCTGAAGGATGACGTCGGCACATCGTACGGGCCATTCGAATTAGAGGAGGGCGCAAAGGTACAAGTGGGCGAGGCAACAGCCACTGTATCGCGAATCCGGACCGACGAAGCACAGGTTTATGAGGCGATGTCGCGCATTATCATCCCAAAGATTGAATTCCGGGAAGCCGACATTCACGAAGCCATCAGGTTCCTGCAGGAGGATAGCCTGGAATTCGACAATAAGAAACAGGGCGTCCAGTTCGTGTTGGATCACGACCCCACGCCAGGCAAAACAAATGATATTGCAGCCGCTGACCAGGCGGCGCTAGCACCCGCGATAACATTCAAGGCGAGCGATATCAGCGTCCTGGAGGCCCTGCGAATCATTGCAAATCTCACTGGCTTCAAGTATGTAGTCAAGGACGGTGTTGTCGCCCTCAGCCCGCTGTGCGTCCCCGATGGCCCGATTGTTCGCAGGATGTTCCGCCTGGCCACCAACGTGGTCAACCGATTGAGCGAGGAAGAACACGCCGACCTGAAACAATTCTTCGGCTGGCTTGGCGTTACGTGGCCGCGGGGCTCGTCACTCGACTACGTCCCCGAACTCGAGAAGCTGATTGTGGCAAACACGAGAAGAAATCTTGCGGTGATTCAAGAAATGCTGCAGAATGACTGCGTGCTGGGACAGATTGAAGTGCAATTATGCTTTGTCGCGTTCGACCTGACCAATATTGCGCGGCTGGCCTCCTCGCCTATCGACGCCAGCGCACTGACCCGCCTGTGGACCAACGGCCACGGCACACTCCTGGCCGCGCCGCGAGTGGTCACAATGCTCGGGGTACAGGCGACCGTCAAGGGCATCACCGAATGCATCTATCCGACGGACTACACGATCTCCCCTGTAACTTCTGCACATGCGACTTCATCCAGTTCCGCCCCGGCATCGACTAATCAGCCCGTGACAGACCGGGGCGCGCCCGTGCCCGGCAATTTCGAAACTCGTGAAGTGGGAGCCATCTTTACAGTGCTGCCGGAAGTGTCGCCGGAGGGCCAGACGATCTCTTTGACCATCGTGCCTGAACTGGTTGAGGAACCGACATGGCGGCAGTACAGCGCGAAGTACGAAGACTCGTCGGGCGCGATTCGCCTCGTCACGCAGGAGCAGCCCTTCTTTCATAGCTACTCTGCAACTACCACCCTTTCGCTCAAGAACGGCGCGACGATACTGGCCGGGGGAGGAATGCCCAGCAGAAACGGGTCGCAAATGGTTTACATATTCGTGACAGCGCGCCTGGTGGATGTTGAGGGCGAGCCAATCAATCCCCCAACAGAAGACGAGGAGCTCTGAAACACCGGACCGGTGCGCGAACCCGAACCATGAGTTCCCATCCATGCTCAGAAGATCTCCCCTGCCCGCTCTGCGCGGAGCGCGGCACAACATCGCCCTTCGCCCGCGATGCTACACGCGAGTACCTGATTTGTGCCAGGTGCGACCTGGTATTCGTCCCGCCGTCCTCGCATCCGCCGGCGGACGAGGAGAAGAAGCGCTACGATACCCACCGCAACGACCCGGCCGATCCGGGGTACCGCACCTTTCTCTCAAAGCTTGTGGATCCACTGAAAGCCAAGCTGCCGCCGGCGGGAGAGGGAGTGGATTTCGGCTGCGGCGCCACGGCTGTGCTCGCCTTGATGCTGGAGGAGTCCGGCTTCCGCATGCGGCGCTACGATCCGTTCTACGCACCGGACCCCAGCGTGCTCGAACAGACCTATGATTTCATTGCCTGCTCCGAGGCGATCGAGCACTTTTTTCGCCCTGCGCGGGAATGGGATCTGTTTCTGCGGCTTGTGAGGCCCGGGGGATGGCTTGGAATTATGACGCTCCTGCGCGAGCCGGATATTGATTTCTCACGGTGGTGGTACCGCAACGATTTCACGCACGTCGCCTTCTATTCGCGCCGCACCTTCGAATGGCTCGCCCGCCGCGACGGACTCGACCTGGAGTTCTACGGGCAGTCGGTGGCGCTGCTGCGCGCCCCGCTCATCCGCAAGGCCGCGGGAAGCGGCGCATGATATCGCCCCAGTTCAGGCAGCGCGTGGCGCGCCCGCCTTCCGGCTCCCGCCGATTCCAGGGCCGGTCCAGGATCACGAGCGGCACGGTGGTGCTCTTCGCGAAGAACTGAATCATGACCGGAGAGTCTTCCACGGCCAGGCAAAATTGCAGGCTGCGAAGCTGATCCAGCGTAATGGCGGCCTCCCACGCGCCCGACGGGTACGCGCGCGCGTACTTGTCCACGAACATCAGCGTTGTGCAGGGCATATCGTGGGCAAGCAGCCATTGCTCCGACACGGCGCGCGTGGCAGGCGGGCGCCCCGTCACGATGTGCACCTCCACACCCGCCTCCCGCCACGCCCGCAAGCCATCCCGCGCGCCGGGCACCGGCCGCAGGGCCATCAGGACATCGGGCTCGTGCATGCGCTGCATGAGCTCCGCCGTATCCTCCGGCGACAACCCAAACGCGTGCCCGAGGTCAAAGGTAAAGATGCTCTCGAACTCGACGCGCTTGCCGAACACCTGCTCCAGCATCTCGGTGAACCCGAGCGCAGTTTCGCTGAGGATATCGTCAAAATCAACGTAGACGCGGGGATGAATCTTCATGCTCAGGCGCCGGTAATTACGAGAATCGACGCGGCTGGCGACACCGGCACGACGCGGTAGTCCTGCAAGCTGGCAGGCACAAGGCACGACGTGCCGGTCCCGATCGTCTCCGCGCCGCCGCCCCATTCCAACGTCACGCGGCCTGCAGCCGCGAACAGAACGTGGAATCCGCCATTGCATTTCATTGGCTCCGGCCGCGCCAGATCCAGCCGGCGCATGAAAAAATAGGGACAGGCAAGAATGCGCCACCACGCGTTTCCGCTGCACCCCTTCTCCGCCTGCGGCGCACACTTCACGGGCGCCGTGTCGCTCCAGCGGATGACGCGAAGGGAATCCTCCACATGAAGCTCGCGGGGCTTGCCGTCTGTTCCCACGCGGCCCCAGTCATAGAGCCGGTACGTCGTGTTTGAGTTCTGCTGGACTTCGAGCAGCAGGTTGTTCGCGTCGATCGCGTGCACGCGCCCGCCGGGGACAAAGACCGCTTCCCCGGTGACAAGCGGCACCGTCTTCAAGAGCGATGGCACCTTATGATCGGCGAGAGCGCTCCGCATCCGCGCCTCGGTTGTACCTTCCACGAGCCCGGCATAGACCTGCGTCCCCGGCGGCGCATCCAGCGCGTACCACATCTCCGTTTTCGCGTCGCCGCCGCAGGCGGGCGCATTCTCGTCATCCGGGTGCACCTGCACGCTGAGCCGGTCCTTCGCATCGATAATCTTGACCAGCAAGGGAAAGCGACCCGCCGCGGATCCGATCAGGTCCGCCCCCCGCTCCGCCACAAGCTTCTGCAGCGTGACACCAGCCAGCGGCCCGTTGCGAACGATGCTCATCCCCTCCGGGCGGTCCGAAACCTCCCAGGACTCCGCGCGCCGTCCGGGCGGAAGATCGCGATGAAATACTTCGCGAATGCGGTCGCCGCCCCAGATGTAGTCTTTGTACACTGGCTCAAACGTCAGCGGGTAGAGCGTTGTGTTCATGGAAGGGGCCTCAGTGTGTGCTCGCCCACCGCTCCACGCGGGCCGAGCGCATCCATACCTTCAACATGCTCTTCAGCACGTGCGGCTCCAGATCGCACTGCTCCAGGTCGCGCAAAGGCGTCCATTCGAACGAAAGATGGTCCTCCGCCGAGGGCTGCTGCACGCCCGCTTTGAGCCCCTGAATATCAACCCGGAAACACAGGTTCACCTCGCAGCTACGCACGCCCTTCCGCGTATAGGTATGCTCCACGGCGCCGAGGAACCGTCCGACCCTGGACTTGAGCCCAAGCTCCTCCGCAATTTCGCGGCGGAGGCTTTCACGCGCCGGCTCGTGGAACTCCACGTGCCCACCGGGCAGGTACGTGATCTTCGCCTTCATCGTGCGGCAGAGCAACAGTTGCCCGCGCATCACGCACACGCCCCGCGCCATCACTTCAATGTTATCTCCACCCATGTTTCGCCCCCGCTCCCTCCTCTATGCACCGCTCCACGCTCGCCGCTCACCGAGATCCCTCATTGCCTGTCCGGCTTGCTCCCGGTCTTCTCCCGCAGGGCCAGCACCTCTCCCACAAGGTAGAGCGACCCGGTAATGCATACCGCGCCACCGGCCTCCTCCGCCCACGCGGACGCGTCTCTCAGCGCGGTCGCCAGATCGGTGGCCAACACCTCGCACCCGCCGCGCCGCGCGGCCGCCATCACCCGCTCGCAAGGCGCGCTGCGCTCGGTGCAAAGCGGCACCACCCAGCAGCGGCGCGCCGGCGCGCCGAGGGCGCTGAAGAACCTTTCCACGTCCTTATCGTCGCACATGCCGACGACGAGCGCCAGCGGCTTGCGCTTCAGCAGGCGCTTGAGCGTGGCGCCCAGCGCCACGGCCGCCGGCGGATTGTGCGCCCCGTCAAGAATCACCGGCGGCTGGCTGCTGAGAATCTGGAAGCGGCCAGGCCAGACGACCGCCTCCACGCCCGCCTTGACAGCGCCCTCACCCATCGGCAGCCCGCAGTCCACAGCGACCTCGATCGCCGCGACCGCCGTCGCCAGATTGCCCGCCTGGTGCCTGCCCACAAGCGGAAGGCGCATTGTGCCGTAGCTCACGGCGTCGCCTTCCACGCCAACCTTCTGCCCGCCAAGGCTCTCGCCCGTCACACGGACTGACACCCGCTCCAGCGCGTCGAAGAACGGAGCCCTGCGCTCCGCGCAGGCCGCCTCGATGGCCTGGCGAGCCTCGTCCGGAGCAGCGCCGCACACGACGGGTCGGCCGCCCTTGACGATGCCTGCCTTCTCGCGGGCAATGGATTCCAGGTCCGGCCCGAGGTACTGGGTGTGCTCCAGCCCGATGCCGGTGATCACTGAAACGAGGGGCATCACAACGTTTGTGGCATCCAGCCGCCCCCCCAGCCCCACCTCGACAACCGCCACCTGGACCGCAGAACGCCGGAAATGCTCGAAAGCCGCAGCCGTTGTTAGTTCAAAGAACGTGGGCGTCTGGCCCAACTCGGCCTCCACAGCGGACGAGTGTGACTCAAGATCGTCGAGCAGGCAGAGCAGTTCACCGTCAGAGATCTCCTTCCCACCCACGCGAATCCGCTCATTCAGGCGCACGAGGTGCGGCGAGGTGTAAAGGCCGGTGCGATATCCCGCCGCCCTCAGGATGGATTCAAGCAGCACGCAAACAGAGCCCTTGCCGTTGGTGCCTGCGACGTGGATCGTCGCAAACTGCTTCTCCGGGTTCCCCAGGCGAAGCAGCAGAGCCTCCTCTACGTGCAGGCCCAGCTTTATGCCGAACGTGTGACGGCGATAAAGGCGCGCCAGCACCTCCGGCAATCGGGCGATATCCTGGTTAGCACACACGTTGGAGGAATCCGATGTCCGCGTTTTCGCCTGCCCCATTCGAGGAAGGGCACGATTCCCTACAGCGCATCGCGGGAGCTCCCGCCGCCCGAGGCAATCCAACCGCTGACCGCATCTACCCACTTGCCAACGTGAGCCTGGAAGAAGCTCGCCGAATCAACCCCCACGCCAACGAGCAGCCCGGCTCCCACCGCGCGCAGGTAGAACGAGTCACTCACGAGAAACAGGTAGTAGAACGAGTAGAACGGAATAAGCAGACACAGGATGCCTTGAAACACTGTGTCCTGAAAAGCCGTCAGCACGATAACAACGTGCAGCACAATCACAATATACGGCCCGTAGTCCTTCAGCATCATCGCGTACTGCGCCGGCGCGCCGGCGTAGTAGCGAAGGAACCACATCGTCGCGCCAAGCACGAGGAACAGCACCCACGCAAGGACGGTTGAACGCACCAGCATCATTGCGTCACTTCCTCCACGTCCTTGTTGTGTTCCTCCCCGATCTTCTGGATCTTGTCCCGCGTCTTGAGCGATTGGTCCACAACCGTCTTTCCGGTGATATCTTCAATAAGCGCCTCCGCAGCCGTCTTCACCGGCAGCGCATTCGTGGCCGGCGACTGCGCGGGCTCGCCCACCTTGCTGCACCCTGCGACAAGCAGCCCGGCCGCAAGCATATTCAACACGACGACAACGAACTGCGTTCGCTTCATGGCGACCTCCTTCAAGAACAACCGAACCCGTCACCGGCTCAGTATCTTGGAGAAAACAGGCAGAAAGTCAAGGTGTTCGACGGCGCGCCGCAGCATTGCGAGGCCCGGCGGAATATGCGCCGCGAACCGCCTGGTCTCCCTGAGCTCGCCCAGGCGCCCGAATGCGCCGATCGCCTGGACAAGCCGCTGCACTGCGGCAAGCCAGAATGCGGCTTCGAATTCCGCGGGCGCCCGCCCGAGCCGCCCCGCGTACCAGGCCACCAGCTCGCGCTGCATGGATTCGCCAAGGCCCACGTAAGGGTCCGCGAGCAGCGAGGACACATCGTACACGGCCGGCCCATAGCGCATGCCTTGAAAATCGAGTAACGCCGGGCGGCCGCGTATAAAGTGCACGTTCGTGGACTGCAGATCCCGATGGACGAGGGCGGGCGGCTCGAGCGCCAGGCGCGCGGCGACGCGCGCCAGCTCGCTCCTGACGAGCCCGATCTCGCGCTCCGGGAGGCGGGCGATGGGACGCAGATAGTGCGTCGTGAACAGGTCCACTTCCCAGGCGTACAGCGCCGCGTCAAAGGGGGCGCACAGGGGCAGGCGCGCGCGGCGCGCCGCACCGTAGGCACACGTGTGCAGCGGCAGGCACTCGGCCAGCACGCGCCGGTACATTCCCGCCACGTCAGCACGCGACGCCCCGCGCCCGCGATCGAGCAGCGACTCGTCCCCCAGGTCCTCGGTGATCACGCTCCGCGCTTCCGGCCAGTCGGCAAGTATCTTCGGAACGCGCAGCCCCAGGGACTCGAGAAAGCGGGCGTTGCGAACAAAGAGAGCATTCTCGGGCCGCTCGAGGCTGTAGCGCACAAGGATCGCGCTGCGCCGTCCGTACCGGATGCGGTAGAACGTGCGCGCAGAGCCGCGCAGCGCAAGAGGCAAAAGGGCTGTATGCGAGACCGGCCACCGGAAGCCGCGCACTGCGGCGGCTACCCCCCTGTCCGGCACCTGGTCGGGGCGCAGCACGATGCCGTGCACGGCGCCATACACGTGCGTGCCGGGCGCCACGATGGCCCGGTCCAGCCGGGCGCCGGCATGCAACACCGCATCGCCACATACGACCGAGTCCCGCGCGGAGACCGGGGCATGCGCCACGGCCGAATGATCGGCAGCCAAGAATCCCTCCGCCCGCCCGCGCGCGCCAAGGCAGCCGCGCGCCCGGCGCGCGAAGGCAGGGCTGTAAAGCCGGGCGCCGGCCGCCCTCCGCGCAAACGCCTGCCGCGCGCGCGCATGGGTCTCAAGATAGTCTTCCGGAGTGCCTGCATCCGCCCAAAATGTGCCGCGCGGAGCTGCCGCCGCAATATGCTCCCCAGCGCGCATCGCCTGCTCGTAGCTCTCCACAATCCCCGCAAAGCCCGCCGTCGGAATGTGCTCGAGAATCCGGCGCGCAAGCAAATGCAGCCCGCAGAACGTCGCAGTGCCAGGGCTCCCGGGGCGGCCGCTGTGGAAGTTGGCGACCAGGCCGCGCGCCAGTTCGACGGTCCTTGGCCCGCGGGTCGCATCCATCCAAAGCACCGCGAGCGGATTCTCGCGCAGGCGCCGCATAAGGGGAGCGGGGCTCACATCCGCCGCAATGTCGCCATTGATCACCCACGTATACGCCTCGTCCAGAAACCACTCCGCGCGCCGGATGGCTCCGCCAGTCCCGAGAATCTCCGGCTCAAACGAGAGCGCAATGCGCGCCCGCGACGGCTTGCGTCCGAGAACGTGCCGCAGCATCGCGTCGGCGCCGTGATGCATGTTGACCAGAATCTCCCGAACGCCCCAGTCCTCGAGCAGCGCAATCGAGTGTTCAAGAAGCGGCACGCCCCACAGCGGCAAGAGCGGCTTGGGGACAGCGTGGTTCAGGGGGGCCATGCGGGAGGCATAGCCCGCCGCGAGCACGATCGCTTTGCGGGGAACTTTCACGCGGGTGGATACAGCAGCACGGCGTTGCGGGTCGGCAGAAAACTCCTCAGATCGGCCTGCCACGAGCGAACAATCTCCGCGGGCGCGGCCCCGCCCTGCAGCTTTTCACGGACGCGGTTCGTGCCATAGAGCTTGTCGAAGAAATCGGGGCGCGCGCCGGGCTGGCTCCACCAGCGCGCTGCGCCGCGCAGCTGCTGCAGCGCATGCACCATGTGCACGGAAGCGGCGATGGGCCTGAAGGCGCCCGGATCTGTCACAACCATGCGCACGGCCGTGACCAGCCGCGCGAGACCGTTCGCGCCGCGCAGCGTGACGACGTGCGGATGCCAGACGGCGCCCGGAAAACGCCGCGCATTCAGCGCGCGGCACAGCGCGGAACCATCCAGGCCGGCCGCCCCAAACACCTGGAAAGGCAGCCCCATGGCGCGGCCGTGATCGATGCCCGGAAACGCCTCCAGAAAAACCATGGACGCATAGCACTCCGCCGTCTCCCAGGACACGATGCCGGGCGAAGGCGGAATCCAGGCTGGCCAACCTATCCCGCGGCGCGGCTCGCGCCGGTAGCCCTGCATGCGCGCCACCTTGAGATCCACGTCAATGCGCAGGTTGCGCTTCATCCACAAGGCTGCCTCGCCCGGCGTCATTCCGTGAAACATGGGAATCGGCAGGGCCGCGACGAAGCTCTCGAAGGGCGGATGCATGACCGGCCCGTCCACACACGACGGCAGAGGCACGGGGCGGTCCGCCACAATCACACGCTTGCCCTGCTCCGCCGCCGCCTCAAGAAGAAGGCGCAGGGTCGAGATGAAGGTATAGGGCCGCGCGCCGATGTCCTGAAGATCAAAGACGATCGCGTCCAGCCCGCGCAGCATGCGCGGGGACGGCTTCCGGAACCGGCCGTAGAGCGAAAAGACAGGAATTTTCAACAAGGGATGAAGGCGGCTGACAACAGGCTCGCCTGCCAATGCGCCACCAAAGTAGCCGTGCTCCGGGCCGAACAGCGCCTGAAGCCGCACGCGCGGGACGTTCAACAGGAGCTCAGCCGACGAAACGCCCTGCGCGTCCACGGCGGCCGGGTGGGACAGCAGCGCGACGCGCTGCCCGGCAAGCCAGTCACGGTGCCGCGTAACAAGAGCGGCTATCCCGGGCGCAAAAGAGCTATGGCTGTTCCGCGGCAAGGGCCTCCAGATCCTTCCGGATGCGCTCCGCTTGTTCCTTGAGCGCATCCATCTCTTCCTTCTCCAGGCCCGTCGGCTCGGGGTTCGCCCTGCTCCACTCCTCGAACTGCCGCTTGGCTTTCTCGTACTTCTGCAAGCTGCGGACCTCTTCGCCCTTCATCTGCCTCAGCTCATCCTCACACCGCATGCGCTCGATGCCCGTCGCCGCTTCACGTTTCGCCATCAACGCACGGCCCGCCTTCACAAGCTCCACGTAATGCTGGCGGGCGGAGATATACTCATCTCCCAGCGGAGAATCCTTGCGCACGTACTTTGTGCAGTCGCTTCCGTGCCGTTCAAGCTCCGCCGTGACACGCGCCTGCGCGATATACAACTCCCGCTCCTTCGTCCGAAGCTCGCCCAATGAGCCCGAACGCACCTCAATATCGGCCATCGCAACCAGGACATCGTCAAAGGAGTTGGAAGAGGTGATTACGCCTGCGCGCGCAAAGGTCCCGGCGTTGGCAGAGACGACGTCGCGAATGTCGAGCAGCGTGCCCGCTCCCACGTGGGCCTGACATTTCCCCTGCAGGCTGTACACCTTCGCATCCAAAGCGACTACGACGCCCCACCGGTTGGTATCCTTCCGAGCCTCGGGCACCTGCTCAAGCGGCTCCGCAGCCGGCTCCGTGACCTCGGGGATCGGAGGCTCCGCGGGAGGAGGCGCGTGCCCGACTGCACCGGCCGCGCGTCGCCTCTTCACTCGGGCAGCAATCGCGGGAGGCGTCTTTTCGCCGGCCTGAATCCCGGAAGGAGTCTGCACAGGGGCGGGATCCGGATTCACGGCGGGCGACGGGGGGACGGAAGGAGGGGTGCGCCAGGCCAGCGCGCTGCGCAGGGCGACAACCCGCTTCTGCAACGCGGCGTTTTCGTCCAGCCCCACAAGCATACGGGCCACAGGCTCGGGCATCTTCACAAACGGCGCCCCGAAGACAATCAGAAGGGAGCCTGCAACCGCCATAAAAAAGTAGAATCCGAAGAAGCGCAGCCCTCTATTCATCAGGCCGTCCCTCACCTTTCCGCTGCAGCCGCAGAGCCTGAATACGATAGGAGTTTGAGATCCTGGAATTCGCGGCAGCCAGCTCCTTCGCGTCCAGGACAAGCTCAACCCCGAGGCCCTGGAGCATCACACGGATCACGCCGCCGTCGCGGTCCGCAACGCGGAACACGTCCGCCATGTTGCGCACCGGGCTATCGTTCACCCGCGTAACGACCTCGTCCCGAAAACCCTCATACCCAAGGTTGATGGCGTCCGGCAGCACACAAGAAAGAATCACGACGCGGTCCCCGGGCCCGCCGCGAGTGGTCCCTCGCTCCCCATAAAGATTCATCAGGCGAGAATCGGAGGAGCGCTGCCGCTCGTTCACCGTGCGCAGATACAGGCCATCCAGCTCGCGCAGGATAAGCCCGCCCTCGATCAGGTACTCCGGCGCCTCGTGCGTCGGGTTCTCGGGAACCAGGGCCAGGCCATCCTCGTACCGGCTCAGCACGACCTCCACGGTCTGCTCCGATCCATCGCGCACAATGCGCACGGGCACCCGCTCACCCGGACAACGCCGGTTCATGATGAGACAGGAGAACAGGATTCGACCAAAATCAGGATCCATGTAGAAGCCGAGGTTGTCGATCGGACGGCCATCCCATTCCACGATCACATCCTGGGGACGAAGGACGAACGCCGCGCCGCTCCCCGGGCGACAATCCGTCACGACAATGCCGCCCGCGCGGCCCGCAACCTTCAGGTACTTCCGCTTCGCCGGATCGACGAGCTCGTCCCACGTGAAGCCGGCCGATGCGAATCCGGCATAGGAGGGAGACGCTGCGGCCTCCGCAAACTGCCGCAGCGCGATGGACGGAACAATGTTCCCGGTGCGAGTGCCCCAATTGTAACTCAGGACAAGTCCGGCGAGCTTGCCGCCGAGGAGCGCCGGCACGCCGTCGCCGCTGATATTGAAATCGCTGAGCAGGCTGAAGGTCAGGGCCGCGTACGGCGCGCCCGGCAGCGGAACCACGTTGACCTGAAACACCTGGCCGACGCCATGCTGCACGCGCGTAGTTTCGTCCAGCTGCATGATGTCGAGCTGGCTGTCGCGGGGCACGGCATCGCATATGGCAAGCGGCACGGCGCCCGTGGGAATATCGCCGTCCGCCACGCGGAGCAGCGCGAGGTTCACCTGGCAGTCGGACATGACCACGTGCGCCCCTATCCGCTCTCCGCGCTGCGGCAGGCGGATTTGCACGACGCGCTGGTTGCGCACAAGGCTTTCCGTCGTGACGATCAGATTGGAGCTGATGAATACGCCGTAGCCCGAGCGGGAGCCGGGGGCGCGCTGCTGCCAGACCTCAACAGGATCCGTCTCCTGGAACGTCACCAGCACTTGCACCAGCGCGGAATCAGCGTCGTTTCCCGGCCCGGCGCGAATGGCCGGAGCGTAGGCGGCCAAAGCCAGCGCAAGGAGCCCGAGAGACTGAATCACGCTGCGTCTCATTTCGCCTTCTCCAGATAGAACGGCGCAGGCACCCGGTACGCGCGCAGGATCGCCTCATCCGCCTCCCGCACGGCGGTCGCATCGAGCACGATCACGTCTTGCATGCCTGCGAAACGGATCACGTGAAACCCATCGCGATCCTTCTCCAACGAGTCCTTCAGCGCCGCGAGGTTCCGGATGGGCCTGCCGTTGGCTTCGACCACAATTCCGTTTATGAACGGGTCGAGGTAGCTGTTCAGCGGGTGCGGCAAGCGCCGCGACAGCACCACGAATTGGTCGAAATCGCGGTACAAACCATCGACTTTGGCGTACTGCACGTAGTACTGCAGCCGCTGCACGGCAGGCGTGTTCTGGGCGCTCTGAAACGTCCGCAGCAGCTCCCGGGTCAGCGGGACAAAGACAAGCCCGCCGCGAATCAGGTATTCCGGCCGCCGGTCGTACAGGTTGCGGAAAATGAAGGGGTCTTCCTGCTGGACAAGCGGAACGGTCAGGCTCATCGCCGCTGCCCCGCGCCAGATGCGGAGCTCGATCTTCTCCCCCCTCTGCTTGCGCTCCAGAAGCTCGCCGTACGTGACGTCATTGCCGTCCACGTTGATCGTGCCGTCCCCGGCAATGGTCTTGCCGTCAATCGCCAGCAACACGTCGCGGTTCCGCAAGAACCCCGCGGCGGCGCCGAACGGATCCACGAAATTCACAACCACGCCGCTCGCCTCCCCAGGCAGTCCCAGGCTCTTCTTCAGCGCGGCGTTGCGCGTGTCCATATGGACGACGCCCAGCTCGGGGTACCCGTCGTACTTCCCGTCCTCAACGTCGGCGAGAAATCGGCGGACCACGGGCAAAGGAATCGCGTAGCCTATGTTCTCCGCCTGCTGCAGCCCCTGAAAGGCGAGGCCCACCACGCGGTCCTTGAACAGAACCGGGCCGCCGCTGTTGCCCGGGTTGATCGCAGCGTCCACCTGCAGAACCAGGTGGCTATCCGCGCCGCTGTGCGAGTACGTGCTGTAATCCACGCGGGAAACGACTCCGCGCGTAAGCGAGAGCCGCACGCCGCCCATGGGATAGCCGAGCGCGGTGACCTCATCATCTATGCCTGGCATCCTGTCGGCAAAGCGCACCGCCGCGGCATCATCAAAGAAGGAGAGATCGTCCACCGTCAGCGTCGCAATATCGCAGTCGTGCGCGATGAACTCGACGCGGGCCGCAAACATGCGCGAATCGGACTGCTTGCGCACCTGCAGAACCCGCGCATCGGAAACCACATGGGCGTTGGTCATGATGCGCTTGCCGCGGATCACGAAGCCCGTGCCCGTTACATTGGCCGGGGGGTCGGCCTGCCATGGCATGGCATAGTTCCCGCGCTGCATCGTCACGTACAGCTTCACCACGGAATTCTGCAGCGAGCGCGGCGGCGAAGCGAACGCCGCGCCCAGCCCGCCGGCCATCAACCATGCCAGCGCGACGGCCGCGCCCAGGCGGAACGCTGAACCGCGCCGGGCCCGCCCGGCAGGCCGAGGGGCTGCGAGCCCGTTCTTTGTTTCGGTTGAAATCACAAGCGCAAGATAGTAGTTTGAGACACCCGCTGCAAAGACATTCGTGTGACACGCTCGGATCCATGCCATGGGCATCTATGATCGCGACTATATGCGCCCGGAAAGCCGGCGCGCGAGTGCCGCCGGGCGGGAGACCGCACGCCCGACGCTGTGGGCCGGGCTGCGCTTTCTGCTGTGGAACTGGTGGCGCGGCCTGCGTGGAAAACGCTGAAACAATCGGGCTGGTGACCGGATCACGTACGAGCAACCTCAAAAGAGAGGTCGTAGCCATTGACGATCGCAACTCGAGAAGCCCTGTGGGGAGCCTGGACAGAATGGAAAGAACGCTGCGCCCTGCGGCGCTGCTCGGCTGAGGCCGGAGGGCTGCTCACATCGTTCGCGGCGCGGCGGCTGGCACTCTATGTGGACCGCCTGCGGCAGGGCGTGCGCGACCGGGAGGCCGCCCCGCTCCACGATGCCTGGCACCTGTTCGAAACGCACCTGCTCCTCAAACGCAGCCGCAAGGGCATCCGGTATAAGGACTGGCTTTTCGCGCGCATCGCCGGCACCGTCGACGATCCGCTCGACGTCGTGCAGGGCGGCGCGACCTTGATTCTCCGCGACGTTGCGCGCGAACTGTGGCGGGCGGAAGGTCCGCGCGACGGGACGATATCGATCCAATCGCCCCTGGGCGGGGACGAGCCTGACGGCATCACGCTTGAAGATCTTCTGGCCGGCACCGGGGACAACCCCATGGAGGCCGCCGCGGCGCGTGAATACGAAAGCCTCGCACAACACCATGCCGCAGAGATTCATTCCGCCCTCGAGCCGCGTGAGCGCCTCGTCGTGCTCGCGCGGGCACTCGGAATCTCGTTTGCACACCCGGCGCTGGAGCGCATAGCTCGCTGCGGAAAATCGCAGCTGAGCGACTGTTTCCGCATGCTCGCCACCCGCGCGTTCGACGAGATTCATCGAACCTACCATAAAGAAGACCGGCAACAGGTTGTGCGGCTGGCTGTTATAACAATGCAGCGAGTGGCGGAGAAGACTGTTGAGCAGGAAAAATCGGAAAGGTGCTACGGTGCGCTCTTCTCCTTAACAGAGAAAGGAGCGGCGGCGCCGGCATGAACGAGCTTCCAAAACTGCCACGGGACAGGACGCCGCCGGTACAGAAACGCCGCCTGGCGAAATGGATGGCCGAGTGGGCCGCGCATCAGCGGCTATGCGCGGCGGGGATCTCTCCGGGCCCTGCGGATGGCAACGGCGGCGGCGCGCGGGCGCCCGCGCGAAGGATGCCGGCCCAGCCCGCCCCGCCCGCCGGCGCGTGGCCTGAAGTGGGACAGGTATGGCTGATGCACCCTGCGACGAGCGGCGGCGCGATGGGGCCTGTCTATGTCTGTGTCGCGGCGAGCGTGGGAAACGAGCTGTTCCGAATCGTTCCCTACGGGCGATTCGCGGAGCCGGCTCTCCAGGACGAATTCCGTACCCGGCGATCCGAGCCGTTTCTGCGCGTGCTGCAACTCGGGCGCGCAGCCGACGTCCCCGCCCGCCACCTCGCCTGCGGCTGGCTCATCACATCCTTGTCGCCTGTGCAACTGGGCGAAGTGAAAGCGGCGCTCGACATGGCAGGGCGCGAACGCAGGGCCAATCAACGGCATTCCCTGCGCACCGGCCCTCCGCTGTGGAGCATACTCGATCCGCGGCACGACTACATTGAAGAGGAAACGGACCGGCTTCGATTCCTGCGCGGCGCGCAGGCGGGGCAGCCGGCCGGCGGCAGCCCCGCTCCAGCATGGGGAGACTTTGCCCCGGATCGCCAGCCACTTGGGCTCGCGGCGGAGGACCGCGACAAGTACGATGGCACACCCTAGGAGCTGCGGAAGCGCCCGGCGCCCGGCCGCCCGCGATCCGCCGCCCGATTCCGCGGCAGCAGCCACCGCAGCGCGCCTCGCCAAGAAACGCTTTTTCGAGATTTTACTTTGCAGTGCCAAGTACTTTGCAGTAGTCTATTGATTTACGCGACACGGAGGATCAGGATTGGCAATGAAACCAGCTCGTTTTGTGGTCTGCCTGCATGACGTGACCCCGCATGCCCGGAGCGGGGTTGAACGCCAGCTGACGGCTCTTCACCCGCTTGTGGGCGCTTCCCTGTCGGCGGCCATCGTCCCGGCCGGCCAGGGATTGAGCTGGCAGAACACATCGACCTCCTTCCCCGAACGACTGAGCCAGCTCGACCTGCTGCTGCATGGATACAGCCACCGCCGCCCTGCTTCCCTGAGTTGCGTCTCGTTTGCCTCAGGCCGATCCGACGAGTTGGTTGGACTTGCGCTGATGGAGATCGATCGCCGCCTGGCCTGCGGACAGCAAATCATGAGCGATTGCTTCGGCCGCAAGGCCGGAGGCTTCCTTCCGCCAGCGTGGCGCACGGGCGCACTCCAGCTCAGCGCCCTCGCAAGCTCACAAATGGCCTTTCTCGTGGGCTATCGTGCAGCCACCAGGGTGGACGGCCTGCGAATACCACTCGCCACCTCGTCCTGGGACTGGGGCCCATCCCGCGCCATGGCCCCGATCGCATCCCTCCTCAGCCGGGCATCCTTCGCCCTGCCCGGGGCTGTTCCTGTCATCGCGCTGCACCCCTGCGATGAACGGCGCGGCGCCCTCTCGCGCGCGCTGGACAGAATCAGGCGCCTGCTCGATCAAGGCCTGGCACCGACTACCTTCAGCCGTCTGATGGGAGAGCATTCATGAAGGCACTCCTCGATCGCGTCTTACGGCGGCGTGCCCTGCACATCTTTGTCCGGCTGCGCCCACATCTTCCCCATGAAGGCAGGCTTCTGGATGTGGGGAGCGGAACGGGGCATAACGCCGCTGCCATTGAGAGCCTTACCGGACTCCACGTCACCAAGCTGGATGTCACGGACATGAATGTCGTGGGGCGGCCCGTCGCACTCTATGATGGGGAGCATCTGCCCTTTGACGGCCAAACGTTCCGAGCAACCCTTGCGCTCTTCATCCTGCACTATGTCTCCGAGCCTGTCTCGTTCCTGAGGGAACTGCAAAGGGCGGGGGGAGGCAGGTGCCTGATGGTTCAATCCGTCTACACGACATCCTTCGGCGGACAGGTCCTGAAGATCCGCGAATTCATACAGGGGCGCGCGGCCTTCCTCGTCGCGCGAAGCCTTGCCTTTGTGCCGCGCGGTCGCTGCACCATGCGGCCGCTTCGTTTCTACACGCGGGAAGAGCTGGCTTCCGTCTTTGAACGCGCAGGGCTTGAAATCGTGGCGCACACCCGCTCCCCGTGGATTGTGCTCGGAGTCAGTCGCGATCTCTATGTGCTGCAGTCGAGGTGCACGCCATGAACGTCGCTACGAACGAAGGCAGCCCGGAAACCGCGTCGCATGACGCCATCGCCCTCTCGGTGATTATCCCGGCAAGAAATGAGGAGTCGCAGCTCGAGGCCACGCTCAAGGCGATCCGGGTTGCGCGCAGTCACGTCGGCGCGCACCTGGTTGAGGTCATTCTTGTCGACAACCTCAGCACGGACCGCACCGCCGAAATCGCCCGGGCCAACAGCGATGTTCGCTATGTCCGCTGCAATCGACTGAAGGCGCCTTGCGCCCGCAATCATGGTGCGACGCTGGCGCGCGGCCCGGTCTTTGCCTTCGTCGATGCTGACACACGCATCCCCCGCTGCGGGCTCGCACGGATCCTTGAGCTTGCAGGCCGGTATCGCGTGGGCATCTTCGCGATTCGCGGCGAAGGAACCGGCGTGCGAGCCTCCTGCTGGTGGGGATTCTGGAATGCCGTCCGCCACCTTCCCCTGCCCCACGCCAAGGCCATGCCGGCATTCATGTTCTGCACCCGCGCCGCCTTCCTGGCGTACGGCCCGTTCGACGAGAGCGTGGTCATCGGTGAGGAATGGCCGCTCACCGCGACCTGCTACCGCGAGAGCCGCGACCGGTTTATCTACGACCATACCGTGCATGCAGAGACCTCCAACCGTCGCATGGAAAGACAATCCTTTGGATACACACGCACGTTTCTGAAGTATGCCTGGGCAATCCTGCATCGAAGCGGGCGGGTGCGCTATTCGGACCGCATTCGCTGAAAGCGCCCTTGCCCGGCGAAAGCGAGGAGTGAGCGATGAAATGGTATGGAATGGCCTTGCTCTCCGTGATGCTGTCGGCATGCGGACAGCTGCTGCTAAAGGCTGGCGCGACGACCGGCCGGGAGACATGCGCGACTTGGAGCGCGACGTCCCGGCTGGGACGCCTCGCCTCCGTGGAGACGTTCGGCGGCCTGCTCTGCTGGGGGCTGTCCACCCTTTTGTGGTTCAGCGTCCTCGCCCGACAGCCGCTGTCGCATGTGTATTGCCTGTGCAGCGTCAACTTCATCCTCGTGCCGCTGGCCGCAAGCTGGCTGTTCAAGGAACATCTCTCAAAAGGCCACGCCCTGGGCATGGCCCTGATCGCGCTCGGGATTGCCGTCACGCTATGCTCCAACCAGAAAGGAATGGATCATGCTCTTCCATGACCGGCTCGCAGCGGTTTGCAGCATGGCCGGCATGCTGATCGGCAACCTGAAGCTGAACCGGCTGAAAATGGATTCCTGTTCCGCCCGCCGGTTCGTGCTCAAACGCCGGCGCTGGTATGCGCCCGCCGTCATCTTTGCGGGGAACACTTACATCCGCATCCTCGGCTTGCACATTCGAGTCCTTCAGAACAGGGAATGGCTCAGGAGGGAGGCGGACCTGTACCGGCGCCTGTACGCAGAGCAGGTTGCCGTGCGCCCCGGCGGCTGGATGGAAGTGCCGTGCATCGGGGGAGACCTCGCCGTGTACCTCGCAAATCCTGCGCACAGCTCTGCAAGCAAAATGGAAGCCCTGCGTTGCGCCACACGCGAACTCCTTCGCATTCATGCAATCACAGTGGAGGAGGGCGGAACCAGTCGCACCTTCAGCCACGGCGACGCAGGCGTCAGGAATGTTGCCTACGCGCCGAACGAAGGCAGGGCGCATTGGTTCGACTTCGAAGTTGTACACGCCTCTGAATGTTCTGATGAATGGCGCCAGGCCGACGATCTCAGGGCTCTGCTATTCTCCGCCTTGGCTTGTTTGCCGGAGTCGCTTGCCCGCAACGCCATCGACGTTGTGCTCAGAGCCTACCCGAAAGAGCCTGTCCTGAAGGCGCTGCTGGAGCGAATCGCAAGCGGAATCCTTGACGTGGACACCTACCACCTCGCCCAACTGCAGATCGCTCCCGCGCTGCACGCTCGCCTCGTCGCACTGCTTTCCCGGAGGCTGACACAAATTACGCAAAATCAGCCGAACGAACGATCCGCGTCACGTGTCGCTTCAAGGTGATCGCGATCACATTCTTCCCATAGGCTATGCGCACGGGACCCTCCCTGTCCGCGGTCAGCGCCGCCTGCTTCAACGTCCCGCTCCCCCATTCGACATCCACCGTGATGCCGCGCCGCGCCCTCAGGCCGCGCGCCCTGCCCGTAGGCCACGAGGACGGCAGGGCAGGGAGAAGGCGCAGCACATCGCAGTGGCTCTGCAGCAACATCTCAGCCATCACCCCGGGCAGACCCAAGTTGCCGTCGATCTGGAATACCGGCCCGGGGTGCGTCGTCAGCAGCCCGCGCGTGCAAAGGTCCGCCAGAAGAATTCTGAGCTGCTCGGCCGCCCGGTTGCCGTCCCGCCATCTCGCAAAGAGCGCGCACTTCCAGACCTGGCTCCACTCCGTATTCCCGCCGCCGGCCCTGATCCGCCGCTCCAAAGAGACCTTCGCGGCCCGGTTGAACCGCGGGAGCCGCGTAGGCCCCATCATGTCGCCAGGGAACACCCCCAGCAGGTGCGATACGTGGCGATGGCCCGGGTCCGGCTCGTCGAAGTCCTCCAGCCATTCCTGCAGCTGCCCGTGTTTTCCAATCTGGAACGGCGGCAGCTTCTTCAGTATGTCCCGCCAGACCGGACGCAGATGCTCATCCACCCCCAGCAGCGAGCTGGCCGCGAGGCAGCGCCCCAGGACCTCGCGGATAAGCACGAGGTCAAAGGTGGGCGCCACGCAGTAGTTCGAGGATGCTGGCCCGTCCGTGAACCAGTTCTCAGGCGACTGCGACGGAACTGTCACCCATTGGCCGGTATCGGGGTGCGGCACCAGAAAGTCCTCGTAGAACTCCGCGACGCCCTTGAGGAACGGGTAGGCGCGGCGCCGCAGGAACTCCACATCGCCGGTGAACTCGTAGTGCCACCAGACATGTTCGGCCAGCCAGGCGGCGCAGGTCGGCAGGACATCGCAACCTGACGCCAGATACCGGTGCATCTGCCAGACATCGCCGGTGCCCATGTGAATGCCGCGGCAGTTGTAGTAGTTCCGGGCCGCCTCGCGCGCGCCCTTCTCATGGCGCTCCATGAAATTAAACAGCGGCTCCGTGCACTCCGACAGGTTGCACGGCTCGGCGCCCCAGTAATTCATCTGCACGTTGATATCGATATGGAAGTCGGACTCCCAGGGCGGGCGCAGCATCGGGTTCCAGAGGCCTTGCAGATTCGCGGGCTGCTCGCATCCCCGCGAGCAGGAGAGCAACAGGTAGCGCCCGAAGTTGAACATCAGCGCGAACAGGCCTGGGTCCTCGCCGCCCTTGCGCAGGCGCGCAAGGCGGGAGTCGACCGGCAGTTCGAGCGCCTCCGGCGCGGACCGAAGTTCCAGCGCACAGCGCCCGTAAAGCGGCGCATACTCCGCTTCGTGCGCGGCCCGCAGCTTCCCGTAGTTCGCGGGACACGCGTCCAGCCGCTTCCCGCAGCAGGCGGCGGGGCCCGGCTCGCTGTAATCCACGGCCATCGTGAGAACAAGCAGCAACTCGCTGCCGCCGGCCGCATCAAGCCCGCTGTCCGTGCCGGTGAGGGCGCCGTCCGTGAAGACGCGGCCCTCGACGGCGAACTCGATTCCTTCGCGGAAGAGCCCCGTGAAACCCAGCCGGTTACCTTTGGCCCAGGGCGACAGGGCGCAGTCGGGATCCTGCTCGCGCGAGAGCGCGACGTGACAGTTCATCGACTTCGCGCCCGCCCGGAGGCGGAGCACCACTACATCATGCGCGGCCGAGACAAAGAGTTCCCGCGAGTGCTGCACGCTGTCGGCGAGGAACCGGGTGTTGGCGACGGCCTCCGCGAGGAGAAGCTCCCTGCAATAACCCGCGGGCTGCCCCACCCCGTGGAACGTCAGGTCCAGTTGCCCGAAGACCTGGTACGGCTGAATCCGGTCCAGCGCGCCCTCGAACACAGAAGGACCGCTGAGGTGGCGGGTGCAGAGGTCGCGCCCGCGAATCCACTCGCGCTTAAAGAACGCTTCCCTGATCTCCGCCAAGTGCTGGTGGCAGACAGGAGTCTGCTGGTGCTTCTCCACCCCACGCCAGAGGTTTTCGTGGTTCAGGAAGATGTGATCTTCCACCACGCTGCCCTGCCAGATCGCGCCAAGGCGTCCGTTGCCCAGCAGGAACCCCTCGTCCCACCTCGCCGCCGGCTCCCGCATCCAAAGACGGTGTCCGTGTTGACTTGACGCCTTTCCGCCGGCCTTGACACGCTGCATAAAGATCCCCCGCTGCCGCCCGTAAAGATGCCGAGACTACGGAAGCACCTCGTGACTGTCAACGGCAGCAGCAAGCTCCATTGCTCTGTGCACCGAGCGCCAGTCCTCCCGGACGGCTCCGAGAGAGCCGTCCCTACCTATCAGAAACCATGCAGAGAGCCGCCAATGAAAACGTATAGACTCACGTTATTCCATATTAGCGTTCATTGGCGTCCATTCGCGGTTCCACTGCCCCACGCAGGTTCGAATACCTTCGTGTCCTTCCGTCCTTCGTGGTGAGTTCGACTGCCGGATCAGGCCGCTTCGCTCCCGCTGAGCGACGCCGCAGCCGGCCCTCTTACGACGAATATGTATCCACAAGGCTGCGCACTTTGAGCGCCCGCAGGAACTGGCCCAGCGCCATCGGCCTGGCAGGCCGGGCGGTTACCCGCGCATCCCTGCCGGGCCGCATGTGAAAGAAGCTGTCGGACCATTTCACATCTGTGTTTGCGTCCAGCCAGACATAAAGCGCGGGCCTCGCGCAGCGAAGCGTGACGTGAAACTCCCCGCCCTTGCCCGCCTTTACGCCCGCCTTGATGCGGGGAGCCTCGAGATCGAAGTGCTTCGGGCGAGCGAACGTGACAAAGTTGCTCGAAACCGTCTCGCCTTTCACAGACAGTTCCAGCCACAGCATCAGCCCGGTGGCGCCGAAGCGACGGATCGCGTCGGACATATCCACCGTTTCGACCCGCATATTCTTCGAAGCCGGCATTCTGACCGCCTTGGATGCGTGCGCCAGGACGCGGCCCGCCACGTCGGTAAGCCACCAGTCAACCCGGCCCGCACAGGGGCTCAGCCGGTCGCTCGCCACGTGGATCTCCACCGTCCCCTTGCCGGTATCCTCCACTCCGCTGACCAGCAGCATGCCGTTGAACTTGCGCGCCATGTAGTGCAGGGCCTTCCACCGCCCGAAGCAGTCAAGGGAGGACCAGCTTGCCACGGGCCAGCAGTCGTTCAGCTGCCAGTACAGAGTACCCATGCCCTGCGGCATGCTGCGGCGCCAGTGCTCGACGGCGTATTTCATGGCCATGCCCTGCAGGATCTGGCTCAGCCAGAGCGTGCTGTCAAACTCCCCTGGCAGCCGGAACCAGTCCAGCATGTATTGCAGGATCGCCGTGTTTCCGATTCCGCTGCGCTGGTGGTACTCCATCACGCGCGTGGTGATGTTCCGGTCACCCTCCTTCGTGTACGCGCGCACGGTCCGCGGCTCGGGGAACGACTGGAACCCGAACTCGCTGTTGAACCGGTGCCTGCACGTGCGGTACCACTCGAACGGCTGGCGGCCGTGCCAAACGTCCCACAGGTGCGCGTCGCCGCAGGTTGGATCGTTAAAATTCTTGCGGTCGCCCACCGGTGAATGAGGGCTGCCCGGCCAGTAGTCCCGCTGCGGGTCGAGGGCCTTGACCTGCTCCGGCAGCAGCCGGTCAAACAGCTTCCGGTAGTCGTCCCAGCTCATCGTCGCGCGGGTCCAGGTGTCCCCCACCAGCCCCTGCTCGAGCTCATTGTTGCCGCACCAGAGCGCAAGGCAGGCATGATGGCGAATGCGTCGAATGTTGTCCTGCGCCTCCGCCTTGACGTTCGCAAGGAACGCTTCGTCATACGCCGGGTATGCCGCGCACGAGAACATGAACTCCTGCCACACACAAATCCCAAGCTCGTCGCACAGCTCGTAGAAGCGGTCGTCCTCGTAGATACCCCCGCCCCAGACGCGCAGCATGTTCATGTTGGCGTCCGCCGTGCTCTGCAGCAGCCCGGCGTAATGCGCAGGCGTCACCCGGGACGCAAACACATCCGCAGGAATCCAGTTAGCGCCTTTCGCGAAGAACCGGTGCCCGTTGGCCTCGAAACAGAACGACTCGCCCCATGCATCCTTTTCCCGGATAAGGCGCAAGGTGCGCAGCCCGATCCGTTGGGCGTGGCGATCCAGCGGTCGCCCCGCCGCGTCGCTCAGCGTCACGGCCACTTCGTACAGCGGCTGCGCCCCCATGCCGTTGGGCCACCACAGCTTCGGGCGGTCAAGCGTCAACTCCGCGCCGGCGCGCCCGGCCCTGACCGAAACCCGCTCCTGCGCCACCTTGCGGCCCTTGTAAGTGACGACGACATCGGCCGAAAGGCGGCCGCGCGCGACGGACTCGACCGCGGCGCGTACGTTCAGCGTCACGCGCCCGTCCTTCGCGTGCTCCTGCAGGATCAGCACGTCGGACAGGCGCGCCCGGTCGAACGCTACCAGCTCAATCTCGCGCCAGATGCCGCACGTCACGAGGCACGGGCCCCAGTCCCATCCGAAATTGCAGGGCTCCTTCCGGACATAGTTTCCGCCCTGGACATCGTGAGGCCCCTTCCAGGCAGGCATGTGCCGCTCTTTCATCCGCTTCCGGATGTAGGGGATCACCGAAGCGAACCGTATTTCAATGCGGTTCCGGCCCGCCTCGAGAGCCTTCCTGACGTCGAACTCCCAGGTGCGGAACATGTTGTCAGCGCGCCCGACGACCTTGCCGTTAATCCGGACCGTGGCCAGGGTGTCCAGCCCGTGGCAGGCAAGCAGCACGCGATCCCGCTGGAGCATTTCGCTCTCGACTGTGAATTCGCGCGAATAGACCCAGTCCGACTCGCCTACCCACTGCACGGTCTTTTCGTTCTCGCGGAAGAACGGATCTTGGATCACTCCCGCCGCGAGCAGGTCGGTATGCACACAGCCCGGCACGGTTGCGGTAATGCGCGACCCCTTCCCGCCCCGGGCCAGCGTCCAACACCCGCTCAATGAGGACTTCATCATAATGGTGGCTCCGTCTACTTCCACGCCTTCAGCGACCCGATCGAGTTCCGGCGGCTGCCCGAAATGAGTCCGATTCGCCCCGTTGCCGGCGCGGGCAGGCTGTAGCACTCAATCAGGAAGTCATCCAGATAGATTTCAAGCAACGCATCCTGCAGCAGAAGCCGGAATGCCGCAGGCTCTCCGAACCGCATCTCGCGGTCCACCGTCTTCTCAGGCTTGAATCCTGTTCCATCTGCCGCGATAGAACCGAGTTCGGCGCGGCCTTCGCTCTTGAAGAGAATCGCCGTGCCCCTGCCTTTTCCGTGTTCAATATAGAGACCCCGAGGTGCGTCCAGCGGCGTCGGCAGCTGCAGCTGGCCCTCCAGCACGAATCCTGATCCGGCGTCAAGCTTACGGCTGAGCATCCTGATCGGACCGTTCCCGCCGGCTGCCAGCGGCGGAACGGTAACAGGCCTGTGCTTCAGCGCCTCGTTGCCCGGCCACCACGTCAGCCGCAGCGTGCCTTCGGCGTCGAAGTTCGTCCCCTTCAGAAGCCCGACGGATACCTTCCCGTAAGAGGGACGGGCGATGGTGTGGTGGCAGACAAGCAAGCCGGAGGGCGCGCGCAGAAATCGCGCGAAGTAGGTGTGGCCGCCAAGAAAGACCGGATTCCTGGCGGCCAAGGAGAAAGGCCCCTCTGGCTTGTCGGCCAGGAGGGTAATCATGCGCATATCCGAACCGAAAAGCATGACGTATCGCTCGCCGACCTTCTCGACGGCGCCGACTTCACCTGTGCCGGCACCACTGACTTTGGGCGGCTCCAAAGCCGTCCATGTGATGCCATCCAGCGACTCCCCGAACCCGAACTTCCCGCACGGCTCGTTGACCAGTTCATGCTTGGGCGTTGCAGTCCAGTAGCCGTAGAGTCCGCCGCCGGGACGCGCAACGGTCCAGATGCAGTCCCACCGGCCTTTGGATTCGTACCACCGCTCGTCGCGAACGAATTCATTCTTCTTACCGCACTTCGCCCAGTGAATCAGGTCGTCGGACTGCGCAAAGAAGATCGTCTCGCGGTTCCCGATCCATGAGGAGTAGTTAATCTGGAACGCCGGCTTGGCACCGCTGATAGGATTCAGCCAAGTCGAGCCGGTGCCCATTCCCCTTACCCCATCGTCCTTGGCAAGCACAGGACCTATTTCCTTCCAATGCACGCCGTCACGTGAGCTTGCCATCGAGATGTTGTCAAAGCCATCACCTCCGGAAGCACATAGCGAATAAAGGTAGTAGGTGTCATCGTGGTGATACACCCATACGTCCCACATCCATGGGCTTCCGGGGTGTTTTGCCTGGTAAAACATGGCGTGTTCTCCAACTGAGGTTTCTATCTCCACCCTTTCAACGAACCGATCGAGTTCCGCCTGTTGCCGGCGATCAAGCCGATGCGCCCCGTTGCGACAGCGGGAAGGCTGTAGCACTCGATGAGAACATCGTCGAGATAGATTTCCATAAGACTGCCCTGCAACAACAGCCTGAACCTGGCCGGTGCGCTAAAACGCATCTCGCGGTCAACAATCTTCTCCGGCTTGAAGCCGGAGCCATCTGCCGACAGCGAACCCAGTTCGGCGCGGCCTTCGCTGTTGAAGAGGATCGCCGTCCCGGCGCCCTTCCCGTGTTCGATGTAAAGCCCGCGCGGCGCGCCGAGCGCCGCCGGCAAATCCAGGATGCCTTCCAGGACGAATCCGGCGGCGGCATCCAGCTTCCGACTGAGCATCCGGATCGGACCGCCCCCGCCGGCTGCCAGCGGCGGAACGGTAACAGGCTTGTGCTTCAGCGCCTCGTTGCCCGGCCACCACGTCAGCCGCAGCGTGCCTTCGGCGTCGAAGTGCGTCCCCTTGAGCTGACCGAAGTAGACTTCGCCGTCGCGGGCAATGGTGTGGTGGCACACCAGCAGGCCGGACGGCGACGGGAAGAACCGCGCATAGTACGTGTGGCCGCCAAGGACCACCTGGTTGCGGCTGAGGACGGTGAACGGGCCTTGCGGCGCGTCGGCCACCAGCGTCTCCATGTGGCTGTTCGTGCCGAAGAGGGCCACGTACCGGTCGCCGACTTTCTCGACCGCGCCCAGTTCACCGACGCCGACGCCCGTGACTTTCGGCGGCTCCAGCGCCGTCCACGTGATCCCGTCCAGCGATTCGCCGAAGCCGAACTGCCCGCCGGTCTCTTTCTTCGGGGTTGCAGTCCAATACCCGTAGAGGCCGCCGCCCGGGCGCGCGATCGTCCAGATGCTGTCCCACCGGCCGTTCCGGTCATACCAGCGCTCGTCCTGCACGAACTCGTGCTCCCGGCCGCACCGCGTCCAATGCACCAGGTCGTCCGACTGGGCAAAGAAGATCGTCTGCCGCGCGCCGATCCAGAACGAGTAGTTGAGCTGGAACGCCGGCTTCGCGCAGGGGACCGGATTCCGCCACGTCGAGCCGGTGCCCATCCACTCCACCTCGTCATCCTTCTTGAGGACGGGGCCCAGCTCCGTCCAGTGCACGCCGTCCGGGGACTTCGCCATCGTAAAGTTATCGCACTGCCAGCGCTTTCCGTCGTTGCACAGCGTGTAGAGGTAATAAGTGCCGTCGTGGTGGTACAGCCAGACGTCCCACATGTTGCCACTCTTCGGATCGCGCGGTTTGAAAAACATGGTGCTCCCCGTGCTTAGCGCGTCCGCAGATCCAGATAGGCCTTGATGCAGGCCTCGGCATTCTCAACCGGAACGTTCGGCGGGATGTGATTTCCCACCGCAAAGAAATAGCCCGGGCAATTCCTGCCAAGGTCCATGCAGCGTTTGACCTCACGGCGCACGTCATCCGTCGTTCCGAAGGTGAGAATGCGGCAATCGGCATGGCCGATGATGACGTGCGTCTGACCGTACTTCCGGCAAACGTATTCAAGGTCGGTCGTCGGCTCAAACACGAAGCCCTGGCTTCCGGCCGCGACAAGGTCATCCACGTAAGCCGTGTAGTTTCCGTCCGAGGTAAACAGGATCTTCTTGCCTGCGTCGCGGGCGCAGTCCCACATGCGCCGGTAATTGGGAAACACATACTCCCGATAGAACTCCGGGCTGAAGATTCCGCCCTCCGTCCAGACCATATCATCGTGCGTGTGATAGATCTCAATCTCGCTCGCTGACCAGGCCTCCACGAACGTCATGAGGTAGTCCGTCCACCGGTTGAGCAGCGACCCGAAGCGCTCCGGGTCAGTCCCGGCCGCCGCCAGGAGGTTCTCCCACCCGAAGGCGGCGATGGCAAAGCTGACGACCGAATTATACGTGCCGCCGGACGTTACATAATTGCCCTTGAGCGCGTCCTTGCACCACGCGCGGTACTTTGCGGTCTGTTCGGCGAGATCGATCTTGCCGTACTCGGCCACCGGGTCGAGGTTGAAGATATCCTCAAGGTCCGTGAACGGCGACGGTTGGGGCACGCGGAAGTCGGACCCGTCGGCCTGGAAGATGGCATGGCCCATATCCGTCCAGCGCCCGCGATTCCAGCTCGGCCCGTCGACGGACCACACGTAGTCAAAGTCGAGCAGCTCCGTCCAGTCGGCCCCGGGCTTGCCCGCCTTCGCCCGGGCATATTCGTGCCATGCCGGGTGAGTGATGTATTGCGTATGCGGGATCTTGTCGGGCGCCTGCAAGTTGAACGCCGCCCTGCCTCGCTCATAGCTCATGTTGCACGTCCTTCTTCCCTGCGCCGGGTTGAAACACCTTCTTCACGCCCGTTCCGGCCCGGCACGGGAGTCTATGCACTCCCTGCCTACTTCCCGAAGAACTCCAGCTGCCCAACCGCCAAGCCCGGCGGGTGCGCCTCGTCCTCCGCGGTGTCGCTGTTCGGATTGAAGCAGGAATATGCGACGAACCGGTACCAGGAGTAGGCCTTCGTCTGCTTCGGGAAGTGGGCGATCCCCAGCTTCTGGCCCTTGAGCTTGCCCTCGAGCTTCCTCAGGTCGGCGGGAGAGGCGACGTGCGCCATGTCGGACGATGTGAACGATGTGAAGACAAGCGTTTCGGCGCGCGGCGACTCTCGCAGCGGGCTCCCGCTGCGGCTGTCGGCGTTGCACCGGTAGATGTCCGCCCAGTCCTTCCCATCGCCGGTGTTCGATCCCTGGATCGCCCAGCTCCGCGGGTCCCGGTCGGGCATGTCCTGCGAAGTCGTGATCGTGAAGTGGGTGAGAGCGAACGGCTTCGCGAATTGGACCGATACAAAGTACGGGTTCTCCGCGGTCGGCCCGCCGGCGCCGCCGTCCACAAAGCCGACGTACCACTTCCTGCTCTCGGGCTTGTTCAGGAATACCGCGCAGGCGGGCGAGTTCTGCCAGCTCTGGTACGGATGGCGCTGGTGGGCGGGCGTTCCCGGCGGGTTCGCAGGCGCGCACTTCATGTCGACCCAGTTGCCGTTCAGCGGCTTCAGCGTCTCCTCCGGGTCGTCCCCCGCACAGCTGTCTTTGCCCACAACGTCGTCTTCCGGATCCGTCATGTCGCCGCCCAGCAGGCCTTCCTTCCCGACGCCGAGCGCTATCGCGCTGATGGGATCGTTCACGTCGCTGTTCACGGTTTCAAAGAACGCCTGCGGCGTCTGCTCGCGCTCGTTCGAACGGATCATCGGCTCCCAGCCCTTCGGGCCGGGCCCCGTGGCATTGGCCAGCCACTTCTCGGCGACCGCCTTGCGTGACAGCGGCAACGGCCACTCCGCCCCCGCCGCCAGGCATTCGCGCCGCAGCTGGGTCCAGCAGGCCAGAAATGCGTAGCGCGGGGCGAGGTGCCCCTGCTTCACTCGCCAGAGCTGGTCGGGATCGCCTTTTGCGGCTTCCTCCGCCTTCTGCCACAGATCCTCGGCCTTGGCGAGCACCTCGAACTTGAGGTACGGGGGATTCGCCCGCGGCGTATTGAAACATCCCATGTAGAAGCCCTTCGCATTCGTCGCCATCAGCTCCATGTATTCGCGGATAATCCGCCCGGCAGGCTTGCCGTAGTAGCCGTCGAGGAACTCGTCGATCAGCTTGCTGTCGTCCTGGTACGGGTTCCAGAGCAGCTGGGCCAGCACCCAAGCCCGCAGCTCGGCCATCTCCCCGCCGTTGGACTGGTAGTTGCCCTGCTCAAACAGGTTTTTCACGTTGTTCTTGTGGAAGAAGCGCACATTGGGGCCCAGCACGAAGTAGTTGGGATGCGGCAGGACAAAGTTCTCGAACGCGGTCGTGTAGTCCCACACCGCCAGATTCCTGCAGATCTTGCCCCACCCGACGATGTCGTCCGCAAACTTCTTATTGCTGGGGTCTTCCATCGGAGCCGCGAAATTGCATTCAATGGAACACAGCCGGACGATCACATTGGAGGCAGGCCGGATGGTCCTGGGCGGCGGGCGGGTGAAGTAGTAGGCCAGCGTGTCGAACTGCGCGCCCGGGAACTCCGCGCCGAGCTTGCTCGCAACGTAGTTGATCATCGAGATCGTCGACCCGGACTTGCTGCCCTCCCTCTCATCGATCGCCGTGCAGTCCGGGCATTCGCACGGATAGCCCTGGTCCATCTGGGAGACGGAGAGGACGCTCGCCCCGGGCGACTCCTTCAGCCACTCCCGCCCGCGCTCCACAAGCATGTCGCGCATGCCCTGGTTCATATTGCAGATCTGGCCTTCGCGAATATTCCGCCCAAGCTCCTTCACATAGGCGTACCACTCGGGGTGGGCGTCAATGAAATCCGCCGGATGCACGAGCCAGAACGTGGTATGCACGAAGCCCAGCGGATGGTGTTCGCTCAGGTGCGCGAACTTCGCGGCGATCGCGTACCGGATGTTCCCGCCGTGCGCCTCATCGAGGCGGGCCTCCTGCCCGTTGCTGCCATTGCGCATCGCCCAGTCGCCGTCGAAGGCGGAGTACCAATAGGGATAACGCGACTCGAACGCCGGGGTTTCGTCAACGGCCAGGTCTGCGACGCTCAGCTCCGGATTCTTCGGGATGTGGGCCGCGTACGGAGACCACCAGCGAACTCCGCATTTCTCCTGCATGAACCGGCAGACGGCGTACAGCGTGCCACGCGGCCGGCCGCCCGCCAGCAGCATGCGTCCGCCCTTCACCCGCATTGTCAGCTGCTCGCCACCGAAGGCCGACAGCTCCACTTCCGGAAACAGTGTCCGTGCGAGCAAGCCCGGCCCGACAATGATGGCCGACTCCGGCGCGCCGTCCGCGGCTTCCGTGATCTCGAACGTGGCACCCGTAATCTGCTTCAAGTCATTCGCCAGTTCGACGGCCGCCTGGCGTTCCGCGGGGGTTGCGCCCGGCTGCGTCAGAATCACGCATGCGGCCTTCCCCTGCGACGC
>CAYRKB010000010.1:0-54440 GCA_964424705.1 uncultured Victivallales bacterium | reverse complement strand
GGAGATAAAGAAACGCGCCTGAACGGACAACTCCCCGGAACTCACATGCGCCCCCCGGTGCAGCAAGGTTCGAAGACCCTCCGAAATCCGCTAAAGCGTTGAAGCTTGAAGCCGATGAAACTCCAAGCAGGAGCACAGCCGCATATGATCGACAATACTGCCAACCGCTCCCCGTTGCCTGCCAACGCGCGTGCCGATTTTGCGACCCGGGTTGCCGAAGCGGATGTGCTGCTTGATCGCCCGATCTTCCTGACTTGGTTTCGCCGCTGTTCACATCGCAGCATATTGCCACACAATGAGCACTCGCTACGCGCGACCAATTCACGTGTGGTTACATGGAACATGTTGAACGCCAGTGTATTGTGCGTAGTGGTTACTAGTGGCACGACATATGCGAAACAATCGGCGCGTGGTGAAATAGAGAAGCGTTGAAGTAGGGAGATTATTACAATGAAGGTTGCAACAATTGCGGCAGGTGGTGTTCTTCTGGCTGGATCCATATTAGCTCTCGGCTTTGTTTATCAGCCCCCACTGTCGGGTGTTGGACAGCAGGACGTTTTCGTAAGCGTTCCGGCCCAGGCTGTTCATTTTGAAAGTTCTCCGGCTCAGCCTCAAACGCCTGTCGCGGTTTCATGTGCGCCGTCAGCCCCCGCTCCCATGTCGACTCCGATTGTGATGGTCTGGAGAGAGAAGTCCGCCAGCGGAAAGTGGGTCGTCAAGAGTTGTCCTGTTTCGGAGTCAGGTGCAAAAATCGGGCCGGTCGAAGTTATTGAATCGACGCTTTAAAGCCTGGCGCGAGACCGAAGGCCTACCAGTACCCTAGCCTCGGAACTGGTAACACGTAACCCACAACTGCAGGGGACAAATGCGTCTGATAGGGCACTGTTTGTCGATCGTGATTGCCGCGTCTTTGCTGTCCGCTGCAAGTTTTGCCGACCCGCCAGACCTGAAGGGGTCCTGGCACGAAGATTATCGCGGCACGCTCAAGCTCGATTTCCCGGACGCCACCGTCGCAAAGGAACGGTCCGCCGACGAATACCTGCGGGCCCAGGGCGCGCGGTACAAACTTACGCCTGATCTCTCCAACCTCGAAGTCGCAAGCGTCCGGCAGAGCCTGACAGGCAGTCATACACGGTACCGGCAGATGCTGAACGGGCTGCCTGTGGAGGGAGCGGAGATCGTGGTGTCTCAGCGCAAGGCGGACGGCACGATCTACCAGGTTTACAACAATACCTACCCGGTCGAGGCGCCCGTGCCGGCGGCGAAGAACGTGGTCGGCCAGGACGGGGCTCTACAGAAGGCGTGGGACCATCTGCACGTGTATGGCAGGCTGCGGTCCGCTCCCACGGCGGACCTGCTGTACGTTCCGCAGAAGGCGGGATTCAGGCTGGTCTACAAAACGCTGATCGTGACGGACGGCCCGTTCGGGTACTGGGAGCACAAGATCGACGCGTCGTCGGGCGACGTGGTGTCCGTGCGGCGGCACGAGATCGGCGAGAAATACGCGCCTGACGATGTTCCCGACTTCTCGGCCTACAAGGGCCCCACCGCATCGCTGCAGACCGAGGTGCACCGGTTGGAGACTGCCGTCCGGGTCAGCGCCCTGAAAAAGGACAAGCCGTCCACGAAGACGCGCGTGGATGGGACCGCTCTGGTCTTCGACCCTGATCCGCGCACGACGCTAGCCAATGATTCGCTGCTGGACACCAGTTCTGCGGCCACTTTCAACCCCGCCTATTTCACCCGTGCACTTCGTGAAATCACCCTCGACTCTGGCGTCTACCGTCTGGAAGGCCCGTGGGTTTGCATTACCAACATGGCGTCCGAGCTGCCGGCCACGGCGGTGTCGACGACCGTGGATGGAAACTGGACGGCCAAGCGTGGAAACAACGCGTTCAACGACGTAATGTGTTACTTCCACATTGACCAGAACCAAAGGTATCTGCAGTCGCTGGGCTATACGAATGACGCTGGCATCCAGGCGGTCTCGATCCGCGTCGATTCGGACGGACTCGGCGGCGCCGATAATTCCTACTTCGTGCCGGCACAGAACTCTCTTGCCTTCGGGCATGGCGGCGTCGACGATAACGAGGATGCCGACGTCATCCTGCACGAGTACGGGCACGCCATTACATACGATACAACGCCGGGATGGGGCGGAGGCGACTCCGGCGCCATCGGGGAGGGATTCGGGGATTACTGGGGCGCGTCCTACAGCTGGACCTGCACGAACGGGTCCACGCAGCACCCCGCGTGGGCCTTCTCATGGGATGGGCACGGGGCGGACACCTGGACCGGGCGGTCTCTTGACAGGACCAGCCTCACGTATACGAACAGCAAGACCTACGTGGCACACGAGACCATTTCCGGGATTGCGAATTACTCGGATCAGCTGTGGGGCACGCCCATCTTTCAGGCGTTCCTGGACCTTGTCAGCCAGGGCCGCCCGCGAAAGGAGATGGACTCAATCATCATCGAGTCCTACTTCGGCGTGGGAAACGGCGTGAAGATGCGGGATATGGCCAGCGCAACGGTCAAAGCCGCCATGGAGCTGTATCCGTCGGAACCGCACGCAATGGTCTATTACAATCGTTTTACGAACCAGCTGATCCTGGTTGAGTACCCGCTGCCCGATCCCGCGCTGATCTACCCGGCCGGGGGCGAGGTGTTCGCCACCGGTGCCGTCGTGAACCTGCAGTGGAGCCGCCGCGGGGCGCCATCCAAAGCGGCGACGCGCATTGAATACACAAGCCAGCTGTCCGGCGGGAGTTCGTTCTTCTATGACGACGTGGAAGCCGGGACCAACGGGTGGGTGACCGGCAAGGTGGGTGGCACGGACTGGCGTATCGCGACCTCAAGCAACCACAGTCCCGCCAGGAGCTGGTTTGCCGCCGACGATGCTGTCACAGGGGATCAGTTCCTGACCCGCTCCTCCATCTGCGTCAGCAACGGAGCGATCCTTTCCTTTTGGCATTCGTATGCCTTGGAGGCCAGCTACGACGGGGCTGTGGTGGAGGTCAGCACCAATGGAACGACGTGGAAGGACATAGGCACGAACGCCACTCAGAACGGGTACAATTTCACGATCTCAACTTCATACGGCAGCCCGATCGGCGGCCGCCGGGCGTTCAGCGGCTCGAGCGGCGGGTTCGTCGAAACCAGGATTCCGCTTGCAGGCTACGTGGGCAAGACGATTCAGCTCAGGTTCCGCCAAGCGGATGACAGCTCGGACGCGTCCGTCGGATGGTGGGTGGACGATATCAAGATTTTTGCAGGTGATTCATGGATCGCGGTTGCGACAACTCCCACGAATGCATCCAGTTATGCATGGACGCTGCCGGCGGCACTGGGCACCAACTATGGCGTGCGCATAAAGCTGACCGGGAGCAATTGCACGGACTCCGCATGGGTCGCCAGTCCTGCCTTCGCTCTGGTTGCGGCCTGCGATGTATACTTCGACCCGCAGGGCGGGGCGGTGGGCCTTGTGAACAAGACGGTAACGAACGGTCTCCCGTACGGGCCATTGCCGACGCCGTCGCGGCTGGGATCGGCGTTCGATGGTTGGTGGACGGGCGCGGGAGGCACCGGCGCGGAGGTGCTCCCCGCAGCGCCGGTGACAATCACGCCCACCCAGACGCTGTACGCGAGCTGGATTCCGACCAGCACGGCACAAGGAACGCCGTGTGCGTGGCTCGACCAGTACAACCTTGTTACCGGGGGCAACTATGAGGCTGCGGACGCGTGTGACCAGGATTCGGACGGATACGCGGCGTGGGAGGAATATGTTGCCGGCACCGTGCCCACGGACTCCGGATCGGTCTTGAGGTCCTACATCACGGCCAGCAGCGGCGTGACGCGGATCACATGGGCGCCGGACCTCGGCACGGCGCGCGTATACACGGTCGTCGGCGTGACGAACCTGGACGATGCCACGTGGGGCGCAACCAATGCGGCCAGCCGCTTCTACCGCGTGCGGGTCGCGATGCCGCCGTGACCGCCGGCTGGGCCGGCAGTCTCTCCCTGCGCTGCTGCGGTGCGTTCAAAGTGTCCGCTCTGTGCGCTGAACGTTTCGCGTAGCACGCTGAACCTGGAAAGAGCAGATCAACTACGAAATGCGCGAAAGTAACGAAAACATGGTGTTGATAACGGGCGCAAGTGAGTTCCGGGGCTTTGTCCGTTCAGGCGCGTCTTTGTATCCCAGCGACGAGGGCGTCGCGTTTTCAGCAGCCCGGCAACGAGCGAAATCAGACGTTCCGCTGGAGTCGCGGCGACCCCGCCGCGTTCGCTCCGGGCTTTGCTGCATCTCTCCCAGGCGGCGATCCCCGGAACTCACATGCGCCCAGCTTGTGAGCTTTCTTGTGCTGCCATTTCTTGTTGACAGAACGGGCCATCTCGGAGACAATCCTACTACCGGTTTATAAAGTTTCCGGTTGATTGGAAGAGCCCAATTGGACCGCGGTGAAATGAAAAAAATGCATTCAACGTTGTTTGCGGCGAGACTGCGTGGAATGGATGGCGTGGCAATGGGCTATGAGGGTAATGTGTACTTGCCCTGTGTCTTTGTTTTTGAAAAATCTTTTACCATGGGAACACTTCCTTGGACGTGCAGCGGGACGGTGCAAGCGGAAAGCACGGGCGCGTTCTGATGTGAAACCAATATGTCTGCCGCACTTGGAGTTTCAGAAATGATCACAAACCGCGTGAGCTCTTTGCGATGCCATCCCCGAACACGTTTCTCAATAATTTCCAGCTTTTGTATTGATTTGTGTTGCCTTTCTCAGATTTCTTCGCTAATCTGTTCGCACTATAAGGTTGATCGTGTTCACGCGTAGACGCTTTACAAATGTGGAAAATGGTGACAGAGAGATCCATTGGATCGCTGGGAACAGGAGAGGGAGCGACATGAAAGAAATAAAGTTTGTTGCGTCGGCTCTGGCGGTTATCTCGTTGCTGGCTGCGAGGGGAGTGGCTTCCACTAGTTTGCCATATCTTGACACTTTCGAAGCAGGCTCATGGTCGGTGGCTGGGCCTTGGAGCGTTGCCGGGGGCGGGACGGCGGTCGGCAGTGCGGACTATCTTTTGCAGGGAACGAAATCGGTGAAGATTGATAATGCCGCGCTCACGTTGAATGTAACTGCAGACGTTAAAAACAATAATGCTTGGGTGCAGGTTTATGCCAGGCCTGTTCCGGGATCTGATGATCCCCCGGCTCCGGCAGCGTCGGTCTCTGGCGCCTTCTATTTGAAGAACGATGGCAAGCTTAGGGCGTACGGCAACTTTACTGGTGATAAGTGGGAGACGGTTCACGATTTCGGTTCCGTACCGTCTGGATGGATGGGTTTTATTCTGCACATTGATTACGTCAATCAAGCATGGGATATATATGAAAATAGCGGTGTCTACGGGAGTCCTATGACGCGGCTGAATACCGGTCCGATACTTTTCCCGACCACAGCTGGTGCGCCCGCAAATATGACGGCGTTTACGGTGCAGAGCGGAGGATCGACCTACATTGACGCCGTCGGCGTCGCGCGGGGCGGACCGGCGGTGCCAGGTTCCAGCCTCTCCAAGGTGGATATTTACGAGTTTGCAACTTCTGAGACAGGCGACATGGTTTTGCCAGCTTACTCCGAAGCCTACGCTCAGTCAGGCGGCAATCACCTCAAAGGTGCTGTCGGTCTGGATCTTCGCTCTGGACTCCAGGACGGCGATATTATCACGGTCTACTCTACTGGAGGGTGGAGCGATTTCAAGATACTAAATGGTGACTGGACTGAGGGTCCCTACGTTAACCAGCTTGCAATAAATGTGGATATAGGTCCTGCAACACCCCTTAGAATTCAGCGGAAGAGCGGCAATCCATCCACGTTGGGGTTCTTCGCATACGGCTCGGCCGTCTTGACTAAAGACGGCGACGCGACTGGTGCCTGCAGCTTCACTCTTACGATGAAAGGGAATGCATCGCCTGATCTGGATGCTGCTGGATTCACCTACGTTCGCGGCGGTAAGGCTTTAACATTAAGCACCTTGCCTTGGAATGACACTTGCGCGACCGGAGATCGGCTCTATAAGGCGACCCCTGCAGCGCCGTTCGCGTACAAGTTGTTTGCGTGGAATGATGCCCTGAATCGTTGGGAGCGCTGTGGTGCAGTTCCGTCGGTGGCTGACTCACTGGTCGCTGTAGGTTCAAAAATGTGGATATATCGGGCCGGTTCAGAAACAACTGTTCCTATTACGTGGTAACTTTGATAGTACGAAAGTCAACCAAGGAGTAAGACGATGAGCGCTTCAATGCATACCTCGAAATGGTGCAGACTGGCGAAAGGAATCGTTGCCGCGGCATGGGTGGCAATATCCGCTCTTCCCGTGTTTGCGACATCCACTACGGCCGGAAGTTGGGTCGTAGTAGAGCAGACCGGGCTTGTAGTCGCTAGTCAGGTCGCCCCCGGCGCAACAAAAGTGGACTTCGCCGCCTCTGACATGCCCGTTAAAACTCTTATAGAGCTGGCTCCCGAGAACGATGGAGTCCGACTTTCAGGAAACTTCAAGGCGGCGGGTATGCGTTTTCTTGCATATCAGGTGGAAAGCAATGGACTCAAACCGCAGTCCTCCGCATCGGGCAGTCAGGTGAAACTGGTCTCTGTCGGAACGGGTCGCGCTTGGAAGAATTCGAATCTGATTTGGCCGACAGAGGCAGGGCAGACAGTCGTCAATACGATCGGGATGGCGCGCTCGGACGGGTGGGAACTTACGGATGGCTCCGGCGCGAATCTTGACGACATGTGGGCTGAAGACATGCGCAGCGTTTCATCGGTCTCGATGGTGATAATGAAGGCTAGCACTGCATTCAAGACTTACACCATTTCGAACTTCAAGCTTGAAGGTGATCGTTCGATGAACGATGCTTCTGTCGACTCCGATGGCGATGGCATGACTGATATGGCGGAAATGAGTGCCGAAAATGATGCGAATGACCCAAACGGATACTTCGCCAAATCTCTGTTCAGGGTGCGGATCGTTGGCGTCGGGGATGAAGGCACTACGCTGGAGTGGGCTTGTGTGGCTGGCAACAGGTATACCCTGCTCAAGTCCGCAACCGTTGGAGGGGAGCCGGTTGTGGTGACGACATTGCCATCACCTAAGACGGGAACGGGCTACATGGGCTACGTAGACCTTAGTCCTGAGACCAGCGCGAGCTTCTACTGGGTAAGACAGGAGCCATGATTTGGCGAGCGTTCCGCTCGGCAAGAAGAGCGGCGGCGCGAAGTGTTTGAGCTAGAGGAACAGACGGGAGGATGAGATGAAACTAATGCGGACAGGACTGCTGATACTTGCGGCCACAGTATCGTGTTGCGTGGTGGCTATGGGAGGGGTGTATACTGAGGATTGGGGCACCCCCGGAAACGCCGCAGGCTGGACATCCGGGACTGGTATTCTTCCTGGCGACATCTTCAGCGGCGTTGTACCTTCGGAGTCGGGCGGCGCTCTGACCACGACGTTTTCGACTGCGAACCCCAATCGTGGGGACAGAATTTACACAACGGGCGTAATCTCAGGCGGCATTAACTATACTGGGGATGCAGTTTCCTTCGAGTACTATGGAACTGCTCTTCCTTCCGAATTTGGTCTGTACTTTAAGGGGAATGCTGGATCTCCTGTTTGGTATTACGACTTCAAACTTGTGAGTATAAATACACCAACAGTGAATCTGAGTCCCACAATCAGTTTCGGCAGTCAAACCGGATGGTCCTTGTTAAGCGGCTCTTCAGTAAATTTCTTTACTGACCTCATGAGCGTTCAGGAAATCGGAATAGAGTTACTGTGGCCTGCAAGCGGAGTTTCAACCACCTACGCGATCGACCACTTCGTTCGGGGACCTGCGCCTCTTGGCGGCGGAGGCTACGCGGTTCCTGAGCCTGGGACATACGCTGCGCTGGGTTTTGCCTTTGCTTCGATGGGACTGACTTTTCGCCGCCGCCTGAACGAGGGCGTGGAAAAGATCAAAGGAATGCTCAAGGCGTAGACGGCTTGAAGGTTGAATCGCAGACGGCCCCGAGGTATCCTCGGGGCTGTTTCTTTTTCAAAGGAGAGTGCTCGGACGGAAGATGGCTGCATTCGTGTAGCTACCCTTGGCCTCCGCGACCTTCCGCCGCGGGTGAAGGTGTTCTGGAAAACCATGGTCCTCTGTAGGACACCCGCTCTCTGGGCATTCTTCAGGTAGAGCCCGCTTTACGCGGGCATGAGGTAGAGCCCGCTTTACGCGGGCATGAGGTAGCGCTTTACGCGGGCATGAGGTAGCGCTTTACGCGGATCATGTAGTAGAGCCCGCTTTACGCGGACATGAGGTAGGGCCTTACGCGGGCATGAGGTAGAGCCCGCTTTACGCGGGCATGAGGTAGAGCCCGCTTTACGCGGGCATGTAGTAGCGCCTTACGCGGGCCATTAGTAGAGCCCGCTTTACGCGGGCTATGAATAGGGATAGAACGAAAGAAGACTGTTTTCACAATGCGGCTGACAAACATAGGATAATGAAACAATGAACGTAGCCCTCCTCGGCCTCCCCGCTTCAGGCAAGAAAACTCTCTTCACGCTGCTCACAGGCCGCCGCCTCGTCCATGGCCGGAAGGACAATGAGACGGTTGAGGGGCAGGCCCCCGTTCGCGACCCGCGCGTCGACGCGATTGCGGCAATCTGCAAGCCGGAACGCGTAAAATATGCCGAGACGACGTTTCTTCTGTGCCCTGACGTGATCTCTTCCGCACATCGGGAGTGGACGGAGCCTGCGCGGCGAAGCGATTTGCTTTGCCTGGTCGTGCGCGCATTCAAAGACCCGAGCGTGTACCACACAGCGGGGACTGTGGACCCGGAGCGAGACCACAGCGAACTCCAGTCGGAACTGCTTCTCGCCGATTTGGAGATTGTTGAAAAGCGCCTGGAGCGGATTCAGAAGGAAAAGCGCAGCGGGCAGACGACGGCGCAGGCGCAGGAGGAGCAGGCTTTGACGAAGTGCCACAGCGCCCTTGAGGCAGGTAAGGCCGTTGCCGACGCGGAGCTTGATGAGCAGGGGCTCGCCGCCATACGCACGCTGGGCCTGTTGACGATGAAGCCGATCCTGTGGGCCTGGAACGTGGACGAAGGGGACGTAAAAGATGGCGGAACCCCGTTCACGATTGCCTGCAAGATCGAGCAGGAGATCATGGAGATTCAGCAACCGGAGGAACGTGCCGCCTACTTGAAGGAGATTGGCCTTTCCTCTTCGGGTGTGGACCGCGTGAACGCGGCGGCCTACGACGCGCTGGGGCTGATGTCGTTCTACACCATGGGCCCCGACGAGGTGCGAGCGTGGACGGTCCGGAAGGGCTCTCTCGCTCCGACTGCCGCGGGCAAAATTCACAGCGATATCGAGCGCGGATTCATCCGGGCGGAAGTTATCAAGTACGATGACCTGGTGGTGCTGGGCAGCGAGAATGCGGTTAAGCTTGCCGGAAAAGCCCTGGTCAAGGGCAAGGACTACATCATTGCAGACGGAGATATCTGCAATTTCCGCTTTAACGTGTGATGTGGCTCAGGCAGATGTGGCGCAGGGCTGCCTGCCCTGCGTCCACCGATCCATGCCTGACGCCTTCTGAGTCGGCGCGTCACTCTTTCGGCTGAGGTGCCGGCATGCGCATAGGTGGCATGTCCTCAGCGGAGTTTCCGCCCACGATCGTAGCTTTGCTCTTGAGCTCTTCCACGAACTCGATCAGCAGCTTTTGCTGTTTCCTGCCCTTGAGCATGTTTGCGATATCTTCGCGAGGGACCTCGCCGGCCTTCGAGTGTTCGGTTACCTGGATGATATGATATCCGAATTGGGTTTCGATGACGGGCCCGACGGCGTTGACATCCTGCCCGAATGCGGCATCTTCGAACGGCTTCACCATCTGGCCGCGTCCGAACTTGCCGAGGTCCCCGCCCTTGGCCTTGCTGGGACAGTCCGAATTGTCCAAGGCAACCTTGGCGAAATCTGCGCCTGCCACAAGTTCCTCGCGAAGCTTCTCGGCCTTCTGTTTCTTCTCGGCGCGTACGGCCTCCGAATCGTTGGTGGTCGTGGCGAGCAGGATATGCCGGGCTTGCACACTCTCGGGAATGGCCATACGCTCTTTGTTCTTCTCAATGAATTCATCCACATCCTTGTCGGCTACTTCTAGCTGATTTGTGAAGTGTGCCGCCAGGAGCTTGTTGATTCTCAGCCCGTTTGTGACCTCTGCGCGCATTCGCTTCTCGCCGATGGGGCTCTCTTTCATAACCTGCTCAAGCGTGGAGCCCGGCGGGAGGTTGGTCGCAATCGAGGCGTATGCTTTGGCCTCATCTTCGGCGGTAACGTCAACCTTGGCCCTGTCGCACTCCTGAAGCAGCAACGTGCGCATGACGAACTGGCGCACCACTTCGCCGAGGACCTTCTGTCGGACCTCCTTCATACGATCCGGGGGAATTCTCTGTCCGAGGGACTGGATGCGCATGGCCACTTCCAATTCAGCATCCTTTCCGGTGAACTTTGTTCCGTTCACTTCCACGAGGACGGCATCGGGATCGATCTCCCGGTCGGACGGGAGCGCTACGGTGGGCTCGGGCGGGGGAGACGCCGGCGCTTTCTTCTCCGGGCGATCCTTGCATCCCATCACCGCGAGGGCGAGCACTGCACAAAGGGTCAAACGTTTCATGGAGTTCCTCTTTCCTATAGTCTTCCAACGATCGCCGCCGACGGACCTGCCTCCATGAGATTCGCAACCATATTGCGACAGGCCATGGAGATACCGGTATGAAAGTGGATGAATGTACCAAGAATACGGCGAAACACAAGAAATTGCTCGGCGGCAAAGCGGATTGTGCGAAGTGAATCCGGGCGCCGTACAGATTGGAGGCGAAGGAGCGCCTCGCGGCAGTCAGGCGTGATGTTGAGCAGGTCGGTGCCGGCTCGCAGCTCACACTTTGCGCACACCAGGCCGCCGCGATGCGCCGCAAAGAAGGCGGGCTCCTGAGGCGCGGGCGTCGCGCCGCAAACAACGCACGTCCTGAAATTGGGAGCAACGCCCAGCAGTCGTGACACCTGCAATTCGTGCCAGAAGAGCAGGGGAACGGAGTGGCCGCCACGCGAAAGCGAGTCAAGGCAGTCTGACGTGAGGGCGTAGAGTTCGTGTTCGGATCGCCCGTGAACCGCGGCTCTTGCGCTCAGAAAGCAAACTGCCGAGGCACAGGCCGCTGCCCGCCAGTTCTCGCGCAGAGCCGGGCGGCTGTCCAGGGGGCTGCATTCGCGGGCAATGTGGACGCCGGACGGGTCCCTCATGTGGAATACCAGTTCGCATGTGTAGAACAGGTCGTACTGGCCGAGGAATGCGCTCCGCGGGCGCTTGGCGCCCTTGATAAGCGTCAGCATGCGTCCGAATCCGGGGGTGAGCCAGGAGACCACCTGCGACGTTTCCGAGAAGGGGTATGTTTGAAGGACGATCGCCTCGGTCTTCTCAATCATGCCGGCTTCCGTGCCTTCCGTGCCGCCGGATCGATCAGCTTTCCTATGAGCCCTTCTGTCTGCGCCGCGCGGAGCCACCTTAATTCGCGCCTCCTCATGCGGCGTCGTTCCTGCGGAGTTGCATCGTCCGCGCCAGACAGGTGATCTACGCCGTGTGCGAGGTACAGGGCGAATTCGAACGAAATGTTCCATGCCTGCGCACCAAGCCTTGGCATCTGCGCCATGCGACCGGCTCGCAGCTGCGCGACCACGTTGACAGCCCTTTCCGCGTTGACAATGAGTTCCCCCTCCTGCGTATCTTCACCCGGCAGCGGCCCGTACGAGATGGCAATGACATCCGTCTCCTCCCGGATGCCAAAAAAGCGATTCTTGAAGTCAGGCATGCGGCGGTTGTCGGTTACGAGCAGAGCGAGCAGAGCGTGGAAGGGCGCGGCACGCGAACGCGGCACGGAGCGCCGGAAGAAGAACGTCAGCAGCGCGGCCACGCGCTTCCGATCGACGCGGCAGACGGCCTGGCGGTTTGAAATCTCAACGCGAATCGCTGGTCTTGCAGCCTTCACTTCAGGCGGCCTCCATACATATTACCCCGGCCATTAAATAGTTTCGTTGACGAAGGACCGGCTCCCTGCCGCCTTGTGCGACAGGTGCCTGAATTTCGGCTCCTGCGCCGCAAGGACGCAGGGAGCCCCGTTCTCACATATCGACTACTATCAAATAGCCGGATTAGTAAGGTTCAGGTGGGCCCCATCGGCGCCCGGCCCTACGGGTCCCTGCCCGCCGTCCACCCGCCCTTGCCGCACTCAATGGCAGGTGGACAAAGGATAACGGCCGCGGCCGCTAAAGTCAGTCAAAACGTTATGGTGCGTTTCGTGCGGCGGCCCCGCTCCGGGCGGGCCGCTGCGGCCTGAACAGAATAGCCCGCGTTGCGCTACGATAGCGCTTGATAGGCGGGAGTTCGAATCGCTACTGTCCTCGCGTGAAGAGCGCCGCATATCTCGTGCACGGCAGTGATGAACTTCTGGTCTCCGACAAGGCCAGAGAGCTCGTCGACCAGCTGATTCCCGCTGAACGCCAGGCGTTCAGCCTTGAGACGATCTTTGTACAGTCCGACACGGTTGACGCCTGGGCCGCATCGCTCGGGCAGGGGATCATGGCTCTTCGCACTGCGGGGCTGTTTGCTGATGAGAAGGTCGTCTGGATCAGGGGCCTGACAATTCCCGGCACCAAGAAGGGCGCTTTTGAGTCGGTGACCGCGCGGCTCGACCAGCTCTCGCAGGTTGTTGATGCCGGGCTGCCGGACGGGCTGCAGCTTGTTGTCTCTGCGCTGCTGCCCGTGACCTACGGGCCCTTGATCAAAGCGTTTGAGAAGCGCGGCACCTGCTGCCTGTTCAACGTCCCCGAGAAGCGGCACGAATGGAAGCGCGCGGTTCAGCAGAAGTTGAGCGTCTGGCTGGCGGAGAACAGCATCAAGATGGATGAAGAGGCGCGTCTTGCCTTTGAGATGCGGGTGGGCGGTGACTCGCGCGAAGTGGCGAGCGAGCTGGAAAAGCTGAAGACCTACGCCGGCGGGTCCAGGCAGCTGTCCCGTGCCGATGTGCTCAGCGTAGTGTCCCCGTCGGGTGATTCGGCGGTCTGGGACCTGGCCGACGCAGTTGCAATGCGGTCGCTACCTCAATCGCTGGACTTGGTGCGCCGTCTCCTCTTTCAGAAGGAGAGCACCATTGGAATCATTGTGATTCTTCAAAGCCGCATTCGTGAGATGATCCTTCTTCGTGAGGCCGTCGATCGGAAGTGGCTGAGCCCGAAAGGCGTGTGGGGGAGCGTGCCCGATGGGGCTGACCATACATACGGGGCTGAGCTGCAGAAGGATCCGCGCAAGACATCGCCCTATTTTCTGCGGTCCCGGACGGAGCAGGCGCTCGGGTTCTCTCGTCTGCAGCTGCTCCGCTGCCAGGACCATCTGGTAAAGGCCCATCGGGAAATGATGGCGGGAGCGCTGTCCGATGCGCTGGTGCTGGAGACGTTGGTCGTGAAGATGCTAACTTGACTTGAGCGCCGGAGCTTGCAACACTGTCTTCCTGTTTTTTGTGGCCAACGTAGCTCAGTTGGTAGAGCAGCTCACTCGTAATGAGCAGGTCGTCCGTTCAATTCGGATCGTTGGCTCCAATCGGTACGGGATGCGCCTTGCGGCAGGCTGGCGCAGCCCCCATGCGGGAACCCCGGGAGGAAGGCACATGTCTCAGCTCAATCAGGACCAGGCGCAGCTTGTCTCACAGTGGGTCGAACAGGGCTCTTCGCTTTCCGACGTCCAGAAGAGAATCGCTCAGGAGTTCGGCCTGCCGATGACGTATATGGACGTCAGGCTGCTTGTGCTTGAGCTGGGGGCGCGGGTGAAGGATCGCGTTGTAATCGCCCCGAAGGCGCCCGCTGCTGCTGAGCCGCTGGCCGATGCCGACGACGATGCGACTGGCTCTGTCGGCGCGGGCGCCGTGGTTGTCCAGGTGGATCGCATTATGAAGCCTGGCAGCATGGTGAGCGGCACGGTGAGCTTCAGTGACGGCGTGAGCGCGACCTGGGTGCTCGACCAGACGGGCAGGCTTGGAATCAGTGCGGAGCGCAAAGGCTATGCTCCCACGCAAGCGGACGTGGCGGCGTTTCAGACGGAGCTGAGGCGCGCGCTGGAAAGCCGCGGCTTCTAGCCTTGCAGCCTAGCTACCCATGGCATTCACATTTCGCATCCTGGCGGCCGAGCTTGACGGAATGAGGTTCGGCTCCGCTTCAGCCGATGATCTGGGTGTGGATTTCTCCCGCGCGATGAGCTCCTTGGGCCCTTCCGGCGAGGCCCTGTGGGTGGCATTCATCTCTCGGTCCAGATTCGGCGCGATGCGGCGCCTTTTGCCTTTTGCGGATTCCGGCCGCATGCCGGACTATCTGATCCTCCGACATTGGCTGATCTATCGGAGAACTCGCATCGGCTATCTGCCATGTGTGGCCTGGAACGTGAGGATCCTTTGGAGGATCATAAGGAACCCATTCATGGCCCGCAGAATCCTGGACGCATGGTACGAAGATACGGTGAAGCGATTTGCGACCATGAAGACGATGATTCGCACGGACAACCACCTCCGCATGCGCTTCGATTCCATGGCGGACGCTGACGCGGCGCTGGCCCCCCTGGAGAAGCTGCTGAGCCCCTACCGGTACGCCAGCGTGGTCCGCACGGACCGGGAAGTCGAGATCAGGCCAGAGCCGTTCATCAAGGGCCTGGCGTTGAGCCAACTTTGCGAGCAGCTGCAGATCGTCGCGAAGGATGTCCTGGCGATCGTATATTGGAGCAGCGATTTGAGCCTGATCCGCAAGAGCGTCGCGGCCTGCTGCGGCTGCGCCGCAAATGCGGATCACGGCATCCTGCACGCTGTGCATGCCGCCGGCGGACATGTGGCGCGGGCGAAGGGCCTGAAAGGCGTGCTCGAAGTGATACAGGCCTACCGGGGCGACCGGGTGCTTAGTGATCTGCCGTCGAATTGGAACGTTCCCAAGAGGGACATTTCCATGCCGGAGCGCCTTTTGAGGAACTCCCAGCGACGCCGGCGTATCCAGCGGGTCTTCACGCTGACTTTCGGCCTGTACGTGATCCTGGCTGTCTTTGCCAGCTTTGACGTGATTCCAATGTCCGCCCTCATTCTGGCGCCCTGCAGGATTCTTGCAGTAGGAGTGGGGCGCCTGTTTGGGCTGTGGTGATCGCCTTGTTCGATAAAGAAAAAGGCGGGCAGCCCCGTCGGGCTCCCCGCCTTCTCTTCGCCGATCGCTCTGCTACTGGGCCTGCGCCGCTTCCTTGATCAACCGCAGGGCAATCACTTCCCGCTGAATCTGATTCGTGCCCTCGTAGATCTGGGTGATCTTCGCGTCGCGCATCATCTTCTCGACCGGGTATTCCCTCATATACCCATAGCCGCCGAGAATCTGTACGGCGTCCGTCGTCACGCGCATGGCAACGTCGGACGCGAAGACCTTGGCCATGGCCGAAATCTTGGCGATATCCTTGGCTCCGCCATCAATGTAGCGCGCGGACTGGTATACCAGGCAGCGCGCCGCCTCGACCTGCGTGGCCATGTCCGCCAGCATGAACTGGACTCCCTGGAACGAAGAGATGGGCTTGCCGAACTGGTGTCGCTGCCGGCTGTACTGGATGGCTTCTTCCAGCGCGCCTGCGGCGATGCCGAGGCCCTGCGCCGCGACGCCGGGCCGCGACATGTCGAGGGTTCGCATCGCAACAATGAACCCCATGCCCTCTTTTGCGATAAGGTTTTCCGCGGGAATGCGGCAGTCCTGAAAAATGAGCTCGCGCGTCATGGATCCGCGGATGCCCATCTTGTTTTCCTTCTTGCCGAACGTGAACCCGGGAGTGCCTTTTTCGACAATGAAAGCGCTCGCGCCGCGTGGGCCCTTCGCCTTGTTGGTCATTGCGATGACGGTGTAGATCTCGGCTTCCCCGCCGTTGGTGATCCACTGTTTGGTGCCGTTGAGCACGTAGTGGTTTCCATCCTTCGTCGCGGTGGTCTTGATGCCTCCGGCATCGCTGCCGGCTTCGGCCTCGGTGAGCCCGAAAGCTGCCAGCGATTTGCCTGACGCGATGCGCGGGAGGTACTTCTTCTTCTGTTCTTCGCTGCCGCTCAGAATGATCGGATAGGTGCCGAGGTTCGTCGCAAACAGGGCGAGGGAGACGCCGCCGCAAACCTTGCAGAGCTCCTCAACCGCGACCACGGTGTCCATCACGCCTCCGCCCATGCCGCCGTAGTCCTCCCCGATGGCGATGCCGAACAGATCCGCCTCGGCGAAGATGTTCACTATGTCCCACGGAAACTCGCTGGACTCGTCGTACTTCTCGCGCACGGGCTTAATCTTGTCCTGCGCAATCTGCCGGCAAAGATCGCGAATCATCACTTGGGTTTCCGTCAGTCCATAATCCATGACCATGTCTCCTGTGCTTCTTGTCTCTCCCCCGTCCCCCTCTCAGTGAGCAGGACTACGGCGGGGTAGCAGGGGGGGATGGTAGGGGCTCCCGTCGCCTTGGACAAGCGAAAACCGCACGCCGGGCAGAATCGGTTGACACTCTCCCTGCGCATGGGATAGGGTCGGGGCCAGTAGAAACGGGTAATTGGCAGGGCTGTAAAGGGCGTTCTATGCACGGGTGGTTCCTTCCGATGCGGCGTGCGGTGCGGCGGGCATGGGGATGGCGTGAATTCCGACGGGGGACGCTGTTTCTTTTCACGCTCGCCGTTTTCCCGGGAGCAGTCCTTGCAGGGGAGGGCGCGCAGACGAACGCTCCGCCGGTTTCTGGCCCTCAGCTTCTGGCCGAAGTTGTCAGCCGTTTGCCCGGGGATCCCATGCGGCTCACAGGGGAGCTGATTGTTCGTAAGCGGAAAGGAGTTGTGCTGAGCCGCTTCCAGTTTGAACTCCGGCTTAACCTCGGCGAATCGCCGTCCCACGCCCTGTACACGATTCGCGACGCATTCGGCGTGGAGCTGGAGCAGCTTGCCGTGACCCGCGGCGCGGACGGCGGGACGCAGTTCACCTATTCTTCGGGAAGTCCTCTCGTGGAAGGCCCGACGCCGGATCTTTTTGCCACGATTCAGAATTCGGATGTGTGCTGGGCCGATCTTGCGCTGTCATTCCTCTGGTGGGATGGCGCCCAGGTGGCCGGGTCCGAGCGCGTTCTGGATCGCGACTGCTACGTGGTAGATGTTCCCGCGCCGGCCGATCTTTCGGCCCGCGCGGCGTCAGGCGCCAGCCGTTGCGCCTGGGTTAAAGTGTGGATTGACAAGGAAATGAAGATGCTGTTTCAGGCCGAGGGGCTCGATGCGCGCCGTGCGCCGCTGAGCAGGCTATGGGTTCGGAGCTTCAAGCGTTTTGATGGCCGATGGATGATCAAGGACATGGAAGTGCAGCGTTCCTCCGGAGACCAGCGCACCAAGCTGCAGATTGATGATGTGGCTACGAAGCCGGAGGAAGGCGTGAATCCTTGACCCCGACCGGCGCCTCGGCACGGATGGAGGGGGCGCCCCTGCGGCCGTTCGCGCGCCTGGCCGTTTGCCCTTCGTGCGAACGGTACATCGGCGTGGCTGCCCGCTGCCCGTATTGCGACGCGGAATCGGCGCGAGGGCCTTTTGTACCCGCCCTGCGCCGGGGGATCCTGCCCCTGGCGACGCTTGCGCTGCTGGCCTTGCTGGCCTTTGCGCGGCTCCGCGCGCCGCCCGTCGTCGCCCTTGATGTCATTACGCCCGCGATGAACTTTGCCTCCGTGCGCGTGTGCGGGCGAGTGGCGCGCGTCTCGAGCGAGTCCCGCTTCAGCGAGGGCCCGTATCTGTCTTTTCAGCTGACTGATGCGGGCGGCATGCTGCGCGTCGCGATGGATTCCCCGGCGGCGGCAGACCTGGCCCGGCTCGCCGCCGTGCCCCGCGCGGGCGCCCGCCTGGACGTGGGCGGCACACTGCAGTACAGGTGCGGGCAGCGCCCCCTCCTGCGCGTGCATTCGGCGCGGCAGGTGCGGGTGCTGGATCCGGGCCCGCGGCGCGGCGCGCGCGCCAGGGAGAGGGCGCATGGTTGAGGAACTCATGGCTGCCGCCGCCGGCGCGTTCCTTGCGTCGCTGCTTTCCTGCGTACCGGGGCTGCATGTGTATGGCGTGATGGGCCTGCTTGCCTTGTTGGCGCACGGGTCGGCGGCCGGCGCCTTGCCGTCCCCCGAGCTGATGGTATCCGCGGCCATGGGCATGGTGGCTGGCTTTGCGCTCGTGAACACGATCCCGGCGATTCTCTTCGCAGCGCCGGATGACAGCGCCATGTTCACCGTGATGCCGGGCCAGCGCTATCTCATGGATGGCCGCGGGAGCGAGGCCGTGCTCCTCACGGGCATGGGCGGCTTTGCGGGCCTTTTGATTATGGCGTTTTGCCTCGTGCCGTGGATGCCGCGTGCGCTGCCGCGCGTGTTCCGCGTTTTCGCCCCGCATATGCACTGGATGGTCTGGTGCGTGATTGCCTTCATGTTGATGTCCGAGTGGCCGCAGGCGGGACCGGCGGCCGGAACGCGCCGCGCGCGGCTGATGAATGGCTGGAAGTCCGTGGGCGCGGGGCTGCTCACTTTTCTGCTGTCCGGCCTTCTCGGGTTCATTCTCGCGTATCGCTCGCCGGTCGACGTGCGTGCGGCCTATCAGAATCTGATGCCGGCTTTTGTCGGGCTCTTCACTCTCCCGTGCCTCGTCCTGAACCTTCTGGCTCGAGTCGAGATCCCGCCGCAAACTCAGTGCGGAGCGCCGGCGTGCCGCGCCGTCACTTGGCTGCGCGGGATCGGAGCTGGAATGGCCGGGGGCGGTTTCGCGGCGTTTCTGCCCGCCGTGACCGGCGGCGTCGGCGGACTGCTTGCCGGGCATGCCGCGGCGCAGCGGGATGACGATGAATTCCTCATTTCGCAGGGCGCGGGCAAGGCCGTCTACTATGTGGGCGGCTTCCTGCTTCTTTTTGTGCCGGGGCTGCGACTTACGCGCGGTGGCGCTGCGTGGATTCTCACCGGGCTCGTCGATGTCCGATCCGTTGACCTGTACGCGAGCGCGGTGCGCGCTCTGCTGATCGGCGGCCTCGTCGCGTTTCTTGTCCTTGGGCCGCTTACGCGGGGCGCCCTGTCCCTGCTGCAGAGCGCCGGGTACCGGAGGGTCTCTTTGGCCGCCTTGCTCGTTGCTTGCGGCATGGTGGCGGCCGCCACGGGGTGGGCCGGGCTGCTTGTGGCTGCGGTGTCGCTCGGGATTGGCCTGATCCCGCCGCTGCACGGGTGCCGGCGCATGAACTGCCTGGGCGTGATCCTGCTTCCGGTCGCGTGCGGCATGTCCGGCCTCAGCGGCAGAATCGCAGAGTGGCTGGGCCTCGTATGAGAGCCGAACGATGAAGGGCATATCCCATTTCTGCGTCGGGGTTGCCGTTGCGTCCTGCTTTCCGGCGGCCGTGGAAGCCGGGCTGCATGGCGATCCGCTGTATTTTGTGCTGGGCGGAGTGTGCGGCCTGCTGCCCGACACGCTCGATTTCCGGTTCGCCCGGTTCCTGTGCCGCGTGGATATCCGGGTGCGGCCGGATCCCCTGCATCCTGATGCGGAGATGATTGCCCGCGCCTGCGCGCTGGCGGTCAATCGCGCGCACGCCGAGCAGAAGCCGGTCGCAATCCTGCTGGAAACGATTCCCCTGGGGCCGGGCACCTGGCAGTCGTATGACGTGCGCTTCGATCCTGCTCGACGGCAGGTCGTGGTTGAGTATGGCGGCATTGTGCGGGGCGGGCAGGCGCAGCCCGGCGCAGCGTCGGGCTGCACAGGATCGGCGCCGCTTGAGTGCGGGCTGAAGACGGACTACCTGGCGACGACCAACGTGTCGATCCTGGACGGCCCGCTCTTTGTGATGGAGCCGCTGCGGGACGGCCGCGTGGCGCCGCAGTTCATTCCCTGGCATCGTCAATGGAGCCACAGCCTGCTTGCTGCGCTCGTAGCGGGCGGCCTCGCGTGGCTGTTCCGGGATGCCGCGGCCGGGGCGGTCGCCGCCCTGGCGTTGGCCGCGCACGCGCTGTTCGACCAGACAGGTTTCATGGGGTCCAACCTGCTTTTCCCGTTCCGGCATGGCCGGACGGAGGGCCTCAAGTTGTGTCATGCCATCGAGTCCTGGCCCAATCTTTCGACTGTGTGGGTTGCGCTTGCGCTGGTGTACTGGAATCTTCTCAGGGCCAGCCCTGCGGCGTACGCCCCGCCGGCGTTGCGATACTGGCTCTACGCAGCAATTGTGCCCCTGGGCACGCTCTTTATGCTGCGGCGCTGGCTGCGCAGGCAAGCCGCAGCGAAGGTATCGCCACAGTCACCGGGTGGAGCTCAGAGGTAGGGAAGGGGACCTCCGGGCCGTCCTCGGACGCCTCGGAGAGGCGTCCCTGCCGAAGCCCGGTCCCGGTCCCGGTCACTGAGGTATTTTCAGCGAAGCTGCGTTGACGGCGCGCCCCATCCGTGTAATGCTACGCAGTAGGGCGGCAGTGCCATGCCGGCACAGAGGAGCGAAGCATGAGGATTCGAAGCACCGGGTTCAAAGGACGGAAGGCGTGGGAGCTGCATAATGGCGCCTTGACGCTGGTTCTTCTCGAGGGCGGCGGACACGTTGCCTCCGTTGTCTTGAAAGATGGCCCGCAGGTGAACCCGCTGTGGGAACCGGCATGGAAAGGCCTCGAGCCCTGGGACTACGGGCCACAGAACGCCCGCCAGCTTGGATCACAGCTTCTTTCATCCATCTGCGGGCACAACCTCTGTCTCGGATGGTTTGGCGATCCGTCGGAACAGGAGCTTGCGGCCGGGATGGGTTGCCACGGCGAGGCGCCGGTCGTGCGCTGGAAGCTGGTTGGCAAGAAGGTGACGGCGGGCGAGGTGAGCGTGACTGTCGGCTGCGAGTTGCCTGTGGCCGAAATGCGATTTGTTCGCACCGTCACACTTCGAAGAGGATCAAGCGCCGTGCGGTTCCACGAGGAGGTGAGCAGCCTGAGCCGGCGCGACATGCCGTTCACCATGTGCGAGCACGTTACGGTGGGCCCCCCGTTTCTTGAGAACGAGAGCACCGTGTTTGATCTGCCGGCGATCCGCGCCCACACATTTCCCGATGTCTTCCATGCCACGCAAAGGCTGAAGTCGAACCGCACCTTTGTATGGCCCAAAGGGCCGGGCGAGAACGGAAACGCGGTGGACTTGCGAAGGATGGGGCCGGCCGGCGAGCGGTCCTCCGATTTCAGCGCGCAGCTCATTGACACCAAGAACGACCTCGGATGGTTCAGCGCGCTGAACCCGGAGATGGGGCTCATGCTGGCGTATGTCTGGGCGCGGCGGGACTTCCCCTGGGTCGGCAGCTGGGAGGAAAACCGGGGCCGCAAGCAGAAGCCGTGGGACGGGCGTTCGTTGGCGCGTGGCATGGAGTTCTCGAACACCCCGTTCCCGCAGGGCCTTCGCAAGGCCGTCGAGCTAAGCTCTTTTCAGGGGCATCCCGCATATCGATGGCTCCCGGCCCTGGGCCGCATTGCGGTTGACTATGCCATGATCCTGCGAACCGCGCCCGCCGGGGCAGGTGGCGTGGGAGACATACGGCCCGGCGGCGCGGATGAATTCACAGTCAACTGGCTGCGATAGAAAGGCGCCTGGCACTTTGTGATGAGCGAAGGAAGTGACAAGCAGCTTCTTGATAGAGCGGAAGATGCGCCCGATCCGGCGAAGTCTGCGGACCATCGGGCGCCGGTACGGTTGCGGTGTCCCTATTGCCGAAAGGTATTCGAAGGGGCCCATGCGCAATGCCCGTACTGCGCCCGCACCATGCTGGTGCCGGCGCGGATACTCAGCCCTGACATGCAGGTGCGACGGCGCACGAAGGAGCGCAGAACGGAGGACTCCGCACGCGCGCGCCGCCAGTTCATAGATGTGGGTTCTTCCTTCGGAAGAAGACCTTCGCACATTCTCGGGGTGATCGCGGTCCTGGCCGTGGTCGGCGGGCTGTTGGTCAGCGGCGTCGACCGCCGGCCGCCGGGCGACCGGGAGGTAGGAGTGGCCGGGCGCGAGGTCAACACATTGCGTGCGGCCCTGGAGGTCTTTCGCAAGGACTGCGGGCGATATCCCACGGCGGAGGATGGTATATTCTCCCTGATTCACAACTGCGGCGCCCGTGGATGGGATGGGCCTTACGTGAGCAAGATGAAGCCGGATCCGTGGCAGAGCCAGTACGTCTATTCGCTCAGCAACGGCATGCCGCAGGTAATGTCCTGCGGGCGGGACCGCGTGGTCGGCACCGCGGACGATATCCTTCCGGTGGATGCAGCGGTGCGCCTTTTGCTCAAGTAGCGCCGGCAGCCTTTCCCGGCATCCTCCCGGAGGCGGCAGGATGTTTGTCTGTCGGGAAAGACAGGCAGTTCTCCCCGCTTTCCCCTGATAGCCTGCAGTCTGAACCGCTTCAGCTTTGTCGGGCCCTGTGGGACGACAGAGGGCTCGCGCCTCGCCGTCTCCCCCCCCTTTAACATTGACCTTTCAGCCGCACCGGCTTATACGTGCCGCCATGTTATGCCCGTCTGAAGGTGCCTATTTGAAGCTGGCGCAGGAGTACGATCTGGTGCCTGTGTACCGCGAGATTCTTGCGGACATGGAGACCCCGGTATCCGTGCTGAGCCGCTTTGCAGACCACGAGAATGCCTTCCTGCTCGAGAGCATGGAGGGCGGTGAGAAGTGGGGCCGGTATTCCTTTGTCGGAGTGGATCCCCAGGTGCTCTTCGAGGCAGACCATAGCGCCGGACGTACAGGGCAGTTGGCGGCGCTGCGCGATGTCTACAAGGGACTGCGCGTCGCGGATGTCGCTGGCCTGCCGCGGTTCTTCGGCGGAGCCGTCGGGTTCATGGGCTACGAGTCGATCCAGGAGTTTGAGCGCATGCCCGCCCCACGCCGTTCCGGCCTGGGCGTGGTCTGCCGCAGCCGTTTTCTCAAGGCCGACCGGCTGATCGTGTTCGACAACGTGCGGCACACCATGAAGATCGTCGTGTGTACGCGCCCGCGCGCCGCCACGTCGGCCTCCGCGGCCTACCGCGCTGCCGTGGCGGAGATCGACGGCATTGTGGCCCGCCTCGCCAGGCCCGCGCCTTCATCGGCCGCGGCCGCCTTCCCGCCGGTGACGCTTGCGTCCAATGTGGCGCGCGACGAGTTTCTGCGGATCGTCCGCAAAGCCAAGGAATACATTTACGCGGGCGACATCATCCAGGTCGTGCTGAGCCAGCGCTTCAGCGCGGAAACCAAGGTCCCTGCGCTGCAGATCTACCGCGCCCTCCGGCTGCTGAACCCTTCGCCGTACACATTTTTCCTGAAGATCGGAGCGCAGACCCTTGTGGGTTCCTCGCCCGAGGTCATGGTTCGGCTGACTGGCGACCGGGTGGAAGTGCGCCCGATCGCAGGCACGCGCCCGCGCGGCAAGACGGAGCAGGAGGACCGCCAGTTCGCCGATGAGCTCCTGTCGGACGAGAAGGAAAAGGCCGAGCACGTCATGCTCGTCGACCTCGGGCGCAACGATGTCGGCCGGATCGCGGAGGCGGGCAGCGTGCAGGTCACGGACTACATGGTCATTGAGCGGTACAGCCACGTGATGCACATGGTTTCCCACGTGCAAGGCGTGCTGCGCAAGGACTGCGACGCATACGACGTGATCCGCGCCACCTTCCCGGCCGGGACGCTATCGGGCGCGCCGAAGATCCGGGCCATGGAAATCATCCACGAGCTGGAGGCGGAGCCGCGCGGCGCCTACGGCGGCGCCGTGGGGTACGTCAGCTACAACGGCAACATGGACCTCGCGATCACGATCCGGACGCTCGACGTCTGCGGCGGCCGCGTCTCCGTGCAGGCAGGCGCGGGCATCGTGTTCGACTCTGATCCCGAGCGGGAATTTGACGAAACCTGCCATAAATCCCGCGGCATGCAAAAGGCCGTGGACATGGCGGCCCGCGGCCTGGAGGTGGTATCCCCATGATCGTGCTGATCGATAACTACGACTCCTTCACCTACAATCTCGTGCAGGCCATGGCGGGGCAGGGGGCGGACCTGCGCGTGTTCCGCAACGACGAAATCAAGGTCGCGGAGGTGGCGGCGATGCGGCCCGACGGCGTCGTGATTTCGCCGGGGCCCTGTACGCCGCGCGAGGCCGGAATTTCCGTCGAGCTCATCCGGGCGCTGTCGGGAAAGATCCCCGTCCTCGGGGTCTGCCTGGGGCACCAGTCGATCGGCGTCGCCTTTGGCGCCGTGGTGTCGAACGCGCAGCGCATCATGCACGGGAAGACGTCCATGGTCACGCATGATGGCACGGGCCTGTACCGCGGGATGAAGAACCCGTTCCCCGCCGGCCGCTACCATTCCCTGGCGGTCATCCGCGGCTCCCTGCCCGCGGAGCTGATCGTGGACGCGACCAGCGAGGATGGCGAGATCATGGGCATGCATCATTCTGTGCACGCGACGTACGGCGTGCAGTTCCATCCCGAATCGGTGCTCACGCCCTCCGGGAAGCGGCTGCTGCGGAATTTCCTGGAGATCGTGGCGGGTGGCGAAGGCGGGAAGCCGTGAAGCGCTACCTCCAGAAGATCATCGACCGGCAGAATCTCACGCAGGCGGAGACGTCCGGGGCGTTTGACCTCATCATGTCCGGCCAGGCCACCCCGGCGCAGATCGGCGCCTTCATCGCGACGCTCCGGATGAAGGGCGAATGCGTGGACGAGATTGCGGGAGGCGCGGCGTCGATGCGCCGCCATGCGGTCTTCATCGATACGGGCGGCCTGCCGGTCGTCGACACTTGCGGGACCGGCGGCGACTCCTGCGGCACGTTCAACATTTCCACGACGGCGGCTTTCATCGTGGCCGGCGCGGGCGTGCCGGTGGCGAAGCACGGGAACCGGGCCATTACGAGCAAGTGCGGGTCCGCCGATGTGCTGGCGGAGCTGGGCGTGAATATCGAGGTGCCGCCGGAAACCGTGGAGCAGTGCATCCGCGAGGCGGGGATCGGCTTCCTGTTCGCCCCTAAGCTCCACCCGGCCATGAAGCACGCCATGGGCCCGCGCAAGGAGCTGGGCGTGCGCACGATCTTCAACATGCTGGGCCCGCTCACCAATCCCGCCGGCGCCAAGGGCCAGCTGATTGGCGTCTTTTCGCCCGAGCTGACGGAGCCCTTCGCGAACGTGCTGCGCCTGCTGGGCAGCCGGCGGGCCTTTGTCGTGCACGGCCATGACGGGATGGACGAGATCACGACGACGGCGGCGACCCGCGTGAGCGAGCTCTCAAACGGCGCCGTGCGGACCTACGATTTCGACCCGCTGCCGTTCATCGAGGACTACGCCTCCCAGGGCGAGCTTGCCGGGGGAGCCCCGGCCGACAATGCCGCCATCACGCGCGGCGTGCTGGACGGCCGCAAGGGGCCGTGCCGCGACATCGCTTGTATCAACGCCGCGGCCGCCATCGTGGCGGGCGGCAAGGCGGAGTTCATGCGCGACGGATGGAAGCTGGCGCTCGAATCCGTGGACAGCGGGCGCGCGCGCGCGGCGCTGGACGGGCTCGTGCGCTGCTCGCACGCGGAGTGATGCATGGATGTCTTGCGCCAGATCATGGACGAGCGCCGCGCCGATGTGCAGGCCGCCCGCCGCCTGCGCCCCGAGTCGGCCCTGCGTGCGGAAGCCGCCGCGCGCAGCCATCATAGCCTGGAGGCCCGCCTGCGCGCCGGAACGTCCCCGCGCATTCTGGCGGAGGTCAAGAAGGCGAGCCCGTCCGCCGGGCTGCTGCGCCCCGACTATGCGCCCGGCGCGATCGCCGCGGACTATGCCGCCGCGGGCGCCATCGGCATCTCCGTGCTCACCGAGCCGCGGCATTTCCTGGGTGAGGAAGCGCACCTGCGCGAGGTGCGGCGCGCAGTCAGTCTTCCCGTCCTGCGCAAAGACTTCGTGTGCGACCCGTACCAGGTGCTGGAAGCCGCCGCGTGGGGCGCCGACGTGGTGCTCCTGATCGTGGCGGCCCTGGAGGCCGGGCTGCTCCGCGACCTGTACGCGCAGGCGATCGATCTGGGCCTCGAAGTGCTCGTGGAAGCCCATACGGCGGACGAAGTGACGGCGGCCCTGGCTCTGCCCGCGGCCATCCTCGGCGTCAACAGCCGGAACCTGAAGACGCTGGTCACGGACCTGGGCGTGGCGGAAGACCTGGCGCGCCAGATTCCCGAGGACAGGCTTTGTATCGCGGAGAGCGGAATCAAGACGCGTGCCGACATCGTGCGCCTCGAGTCATGCGGCTACGATGGATTCCTCGTGGGCGAAACGCTGCTAAAGAACGCGGCGCCGGGCGCCGCGCTGCAAACGCTGCGCGGGGAGGCCAGGCCGTGATTCTTGATAAGATGGGTCAGGCATCCCGCTACGAATCGATGCACCCCCTGTTTGCGCAGGCCTTCGCGGTCCTGCGCTCCACGGATTGGGCCGCTGAGCCGGCGGGCCGCCGCGAGCTCGTTCCGGGCCGGCTCATGGCGATCGTTGCGGACGGCGTGGGGCGGGGCCCCGCGCGCGCGCGTCTGGAGACGCACGAGCAGTTCATTGATATCCAGTACGTCGTTGCCGGGGAGGATTCCATCGGCTGGAGCCACATTTCCGATGCGGGGTTATCGGCCGAGTCCTATAGTGCGGAGAAGGATATCGCGTTCTTTAAGGGGGCGCCGCGGGCGTGGATTACCGTGCCGCCGGGGCATTTCGCGATCTTCTTCCCCGAAGATGCCCACGCCCCGCTTGCCGGGCACGGCTCGCTGCGCAAGGTCGTTGTGAAGGCAGCCGTTGCCGGGTAGATTCTCTCCCGCTCTTACGTTGACGCATGGGCGTGTGCATCATACCTTGTCCCCGGTTTGCAGATATCGCGACCTTGGCAGCGAGCGGAGTGATTTGTGGCGAGAGAACCGGCAAGAAAGAGGAAGAACGGCCTTCTGGTGTTGTGGCGCCTGTACGTGGGCGCCGCCGTGCTGCTGGTCTCCGTACAGCTGCTTCTTCTTGGGTTCGGCTTCCCGCGGCACTTCTTTGACTGGATGTTCACGCGCGACGAGCCGCTGCGGGGCGCGCCCGGTTACGTCGTCGTCCTCGGGGGGGCGGGGATTCCAAGCGAGTCAGGGCTTGTCCGCACGTACTACGCGGCCGATTACGGGACGCAGTTCACGGGTGCGACCTGCATCGTGTCGCTGCCTTGCGAGGGCGATCCGGAGACGAACAGCGTGGGGAGAATGAAGGCGGAGCTGATCATGCGCGGCGTTCCGGCGGACCGGATCAGGATGGAGTACCGCGCCTGGAATACGCATTGGCAGGCGGTCGAGATCGTCAGGATGCTTGGCCCCGCGGCGCTGAATACGCCCGTCCTGATTGTAACCTCGCCGTATCACTGTCGCCGTGCGTTGCTGTGCTTCAGAAAAGCGGGATTCAAGCAGGTGGGCTGCGTGCCGGCGGAAGATACGTTTGCCGAGGCGGACGCCGGCGACGACGTCCGCGTTAGATACGGAGTGTGGAGCGCGCTGGAGTGGCAGCTTCGTTTCGCGCGCGAGTTGACCGCCCTCGCGTACTACAAACTGCGCGGGTGGGTGTGAGGCAATAGCATGTCTTCGGGCAAAGAAAGGCGCACCGCAGGGATCGTCGGCCTGGCGGTAATGGGCTCCCGGGTGCTGGGCCTCGTGCGGGAACAGGTGTTTGCCGCAATGTTCGGGGCAGGCAAGCTGCTGGATTCGTTTCTCGCGGCGTTCCAGATTCCCAACCTGATGCGCGACCTGTTTGCGGAGGGGGCGCTGTCGACAGCTTTCACGACAGTGTTCACGAAGACGTTAGAGAAGGAAGGCGAGCAACCGGCATGGCGGCTCGCGGGCCTGCTGGTCTCCACGGTGATCGTGCTCCTCGGGGCGCTCTGCCTGCTGGGAATTATTCTCAGCCCGGTCATCGTGCATGTGACGAACTACGGTTTTCACCAGGTGCCGGGAAAATTCGAGCTCACGGTGCAGCTCACCCGCATCCTGTTCCCGTTCATCCTCTTCGTCTCCCTCGCGGCGGTGGTGATGGGCATGCTCAACGCCCGCCATGTCTTTGGTGTGCCTGCTTCGGCGTCGAGCGTCTTCAACCTTGTTTCCATTGTGACCGGCGTGCTGTTTGCCTACCTGCTTGATCCGCAAACGAATTGGCGGCATCCCCACTTCACGGAGAGAGCTTTGTACGGGGTGAGCCTCGGGGTGCTTTTGGGCGGCCTTGCCCAGCTCTCCATGCAGCTGCCCGCCTTGCGGGCGGCCGGATTCCGCATGCGCTGGGGGCTCGCGTTTCGCGATCCCGGGCTGCGTCAGGTATGGGTGCTGATGTGGCCGAGCGTCATCGCCGGGGCGGCGGTTCAGGTAAACGTGCTGGTGAATGGGATGCTCGCCTCCGAAATCGACGGCGCGCGGTCCTGGCTTAACTGTGCCTTCCGTCTGATGCAGTTCCCGATCGGCATTTTCGGCGTGGCGATCGCAACTGTCACGCTTCCGTCCGTGGCGCGGCACCATGCGCGCGACGATCTGGGCGCTTTCGGTCGGCAGGTGGAGGAGTCGCTGCGCCTGGCGCTTTTCCTTACCATCCCCGCCGCCGTCGGGCTCTTCGCGCTTGCGCCCCAGATCATCGGCGTGATCTACGAACATGGAAAGTTTATGGCGTATGACACTGCGCAGACGGCGGCCGCGCTGCGGGCGTATTCTGTGGGGTTGGCGGGCTATGCGTCGATCAAGGTGCTGCTGCCCTGCTTCGCCGCCTTGAACCTGCCGAAGCTGCCCCTGCGCGTGAGCCTGTTGGCCATTGGCCTGAACCTGACGCTGAATCTTGTTCTGGTGAAGCAGTTCCACATGGGGCACGTGGGGCTGGCTATGACAACGGGTGCGCTGGCCCTCGTCAACTTCGCGCAGCTTCTCTTCTATTTGCGGCGCGAGGTGGACTTCGGAACTGCACGGCGCTGGATGGGCCTGGTGGCTGGCGTGGGCCTCGCGGCGCTGCTATGCGGGCTGGTCGCGGCCGAGGCCGCCGCCCTGACCGAAGGGTGGGGCCATGATTTCATGGGGCGCTGCCTTGCGCTTGCTGTCAGCATGGGTGCGGGCATCGGCGTTTACGGCCTTGTGACGCTCGTGCTCCGTGTTCCCGAGGCACAGGATGCGTGGCGACTGGCGCGGAAGATCGTCGGAGGCCGGCAGCGGTAGCCATGGCCTCAGCAGCGCGACATGCAGTCGGCCATGTCGGCGGGAAGGGTTGCGCAGAACTCGACCGGTTCATGCGTGCGCGGGTGACGGAAGCGCAGCCGGGACGAGTGGAGGGCCTGCCGGTCCATGCGCAGCCGCGCGCGATCCTCCGCGGTGAGCGCGTCGGTGCAGAAGCGCAGAAAGAACGCCGGGTCCGGGCCGTACAGCTTATCCCCGACCACCGGAAAGCCCAGCGACTGGAGCGTGGCGCGGATCTGGTGCCTGCGTCCGGTCTCCGGAGTGGCTTCGACCTCGCTCACGGCGCCGTGAAGCGCAATGAGCCGGAATTGAGTGATCGCGGTCTCGCCGCCCGGAGGGACCGGGGCGCCGTCGAGCAGCGATACGAACTTCCGTCTTTTCCCTGCGGGCGAGACGTCGTCCGCCACGAGGCAGCCCTGTGCCGACAATATTTCCGGGAAGGCGCCTTCCACCAGCGCGATGTACCCTTTCTCCACCTGCCGCTTGGCAAACTGCATGCGGCAGCGCCGCGTCGCGTCCGTGTTTTTCGCCACGATAACGAGCCCGGAGGTCTCGCGGTCGAGCCGGTTGATGATCGAGGGCGCCGCGATGCCGCGCCCATCCTGCAGGGCGGCCCACAGGGTGTGGTTGAAATAGGGCCCGCTGGGGTGGCAGGGCAGGTTGGGCGGCTTGTCGACCACGAGCAGGTCGGCGTCCTCGTGGAGGATTGTGAAATCCAGGCGCACGGGCGGCTCGGGAATATCGTCGAAGAGGGACTCCAGGTGGTCGGCGCGAGCCAGCTTGTAATCTGCGGTCGTTGCGGCGCCATTGATCAGGACGCGGCCCTGCGCGATCCGGGCGCCCCATTGCTCCCGCGACAGGTACGGGAACCGCCGCCGCAGGAACTCAACCAGCGCGCTGTCAACCGCGTCATCCGGAATCTTAACTTGAAGTATACGACGCATGCCGGTCCTGTCCTCCCCTGATGAGCGTCATCATTGCGCCGTGTCTCAGGAGTGCAAGCATTATGTGCTTTGCTTAGGATGTGCGATGACGAGCTTACCTTGCGGCCTATAGTGTGGATAATGCCGTCGTGACGCACGAGTATACAGCTTGCAGCGGGATCGGGCAGGTGCATAGGTGTTCCGCCTTCCTCCCCACCGGCATCGGCATCGGGATCTGCATCGGGATCTGCATCGGGATCTGCATCGGGATCTGCATCGGTTCCGGCCCGTACGCATACGCCGCCTGCAGCATCTACGATCTTTTCAATCCGGGGCTGGGCGGTGGGTGAGCCGCGTCTCAACGCTGGCAGCGGTGTGAATGATTGGTCTTCTCTTTCTGCGCATGTCGGCGTACTATCCGAGATACATGAGATGCGAAAATCGCGGCGAGAAGAAATGGGCGCCACCCGCCAGCCGGGGTGGCGGCGTTAGGGGCGGACGAGGGGGCGTTATGTTGACCGTGCATCCAGAGATTGTTATTGACCGCAACCGGAAGCCAAAGGCCGTCTTGCTTCCCTATTCAGAATGGAACAGGGTTGTGGCGGATATGGAGGAATTGGAAGACATCCGTGCGTATGACCGTGCGAAGGCACGTGGCGACGAAGCCATTCCTTTTGAGGAAGCGGCAAAGGAGCTGAAGAAGAAGCGATCGGCATGACCTACGCGGTTTCGATCCTGCGCTCAGCGCAGAAGTCCCTCGGTTCTCTCCCCCCGGTCCATCAGGATCGAATCGTGACTGCGATTCGCCGACTCGGATCAAATCCCCGGCCCACAGGCACCAAGAAACTCGCCGGACGCGAGGCTTGGCGCATCCGAGTCGGTGACTATCGTGTCATCTACGAAGTCGGCGATGCTGCTCTCACGATCCTGATCGTAGACGTAGGTCACCGGAGAGAAATCTACAGATAACAGGAGGCGAGACGTGAAGGCAAGGGAATCGATGGCTTCTTTTGCGGATCATAGTTGTTTTGCGCCTGATAAGCCTCTGGTTCAGCTGTGGGGTGTAAGACAATTCGGACTGATCGTGCTGTTCCGTTCGGGCGTTTACTTCTCCAACCAGACAGGTGGCTACGCGTGCTACCATCCCATGGAGGAAGGCGTTTTTGTCCCCTTGCGTGAGGAGGAACCGAATCAGGAGAAGGAGCTGCAAGGCTATTTCACGGGGCCCAAGTGGTCTGGTTGGTGCTGTAAGGGCATTGACGGTGAAACGGCGGACTTCATTGACTCTGTGATGGCGAAGACCGACCTGACCAAGAATATCAAGGTTGACCGCGCGCGCTTGAAGGACAGCCATGAAGCCTGGGTGTTCGTGGATTTCGGTAATACCGAGCCGTACGGGTTCGGTGACGTGGAGATCAGCGGATTCGGCGTATGCAAAGGCGTGCTGACGTGGCAGAACAGCGACTGAGATTTCCCCCTGCGCGGCAAGCGTCGACGGCTTAGTGCCGCATGTCGAGTCGTTTGCCCGGGTGCCGCCTTGAAACGAAGACGGAGGCGCTGGACCTCCGTGTTGCTTCCGAGTTGTCTCTCAGTTTGGGCGCTGAAGGGCGCTTGAAGTTCCGCGGCGGATAGGGAATGCGTCATGGCGACGACAAGGATCGTATGGAGGTGGACTCAGATGTCGCGGCGTTCTACCAGGCGGCGCCGCCCGAGGACCGCAGCAAGCTGTCCGTTTTGTGGCAGGTGCTGCTCCGGGAGTATCGGACTTGTCCGCCGCCTCTCCGGCAACTGATGGACGAGGTCGGCGCCAAAGCCAGAGCTCGAGGCCTGACCTCCGGAGTGCTGGAGTCGATCAATGAAGATTCGTGAGCACGAGAGAGTGTCGGCTGGTGCATGCGCTTGGTGAGTCCTGCAGACCTCCTGAGCGCCTGGAGTATACGGTATGGTCGAAGTTCGCATTCTGATGCCCGCAGATGTCAAGCGGAAGGTGGCTGCCATTGCGCGTCGGCGGCATACATCCTTCGACAAAGTGGTGCTGGGTTCGCTTAAGCGCGAATTGGCGAAGATGCCGGATTCGCATCTCGAGGAGCGGGCACGGCGCGCCACAAAACGGGGCTTCGACAAGTTCATGGCGCAAGTTCCATCCGTTCCGCCGGATGAGCGTGACCGATTGAAGTCGCATGCGCGCGTCTGAATAGTATCTACGTGCATCTCTCCGTCTCTGGCTTGCCGCGAAGCATGCCCCGCGTTTTTTCGCCGGACTTCATATACGGTATTCCCGAGACCCCGAAATGGTGTTGCAGGTGTCAGGCTAGCGTGTAGCTCCCGGATTTGCGGGTGCCTGTGCGCGTGACAAGGCCGGCTTCGATCAAAGGCCGGAGCAGGTCCAGCGCCCCTTGCTTCGATATCCCCAGAGCGTCCCAGATTTCCCGCGGAGTCATGCTCTTGCGATCCGCGAGGAGTTGCAGCAGGCGTTCCTGTCGGGGACGGAGCACGAGCTTTGTTTTCCGCGATTGGGCGGCTAGGTGCTGCAGACGCGTCCATACGCGTTCCAGCGTGAGCAGGAGCCCCTCGGCCGTGTATTCCAGCCATCCCGTCAGGTCGTCCCCTTCTCGGCGAACAGCCTGCAGCATTTCGTAGTAACGCGTCCGGTCTTCCCAGTAGAACTCGTCCACGGAGAAGATGTGGTGGGTGTCGAACCCGCGCCGATACAGCTCCCAGAGCGCCAGTGCCCGGCCCATCCGCCCGTTTCCGTCGGCAAAGGGATGGATGGCTTCGAACCGATAGTGCACGATGGCGGAGCTCAGAATGGGCGAGAGATTGCCGGACGGGCCGTTCCACCACGCCAGCAGCTCGCGCATAAGCCCGGATACGTCTTTCGGATCGGGCGGGACATAGGGCCCCACCCGCACGCGGATCGTCCGGTACCGGCCTGACGTGCCCTGGTCCATGACGCCGGTAGCGATGATCCGGTGCAGGCTCAGGATGGCGTCGTGGTCAATGGGGTCGAGCCCGGAATTGCGCTCAATAAAGCGAAGACCGGCAAAGTAGTTGAGCACCTCGCGGCGGGCACGGTCTGTGGCCGTCCTCTCTTCGTGCCCGTCCTCGATCGCCCGGACCTCCTCCAAGGAAAGCGGATTGCCTTCGATCGCGGTGGATGAATGCGCGTTGCGAGCGCGTGAGTCCAGTTGCAGGGAGGGCATCCAGGGCACTTCGACCGTCGCTAACGCGATGCGTTCCCGAATCGCCGCGATCCGTTCAACGTGCCGCAGCAGTGCGAGCGAAATGCTGTAGTGTGGCTGATAGCTCATAGTTTCAGTGCCGATAAGTCAAGCATAAGTCAAGTTATTGGTCAAGTGGAGTTCTTGCGGATGACACAGGGAGCTCTAATCTTGCCTATTACTCCGGTGATCTTCGGCACGACCACCATCTCGGACGGCATCTCCATGGGCTCGGAGGGCTGCTCGGAATACCGACGGCCGAGATCAAGACCAGACTCCGCAAATGGCGCGCCCCGAAGTCGCGCTATACGCAGGGCGTGCTGGCAAAATACGCAAGAACAGTGACATCTGCATCGACAGGGGCCGTGACTGATCAATATTAGGTCATTTACTTGCTGTTTTGTCGTGCTGAGCGCATTTCTTGTCGCAACATTAGTATTACAATTTCTATTATCTGACATGTGGGGTGTCGTACAGATTCAATGTTGTATCGGAAGACAATATTTTGTAGTTGCACTATTTGCTAACTGTGCTATATGTTGCTGAAGTTGTTGAGAGAACTTCGTGTATGGTGAAAAAAATGAACAAAAATGGCATAGATGGGGCCCAGGCTCTCGTAAAGTGTCTCGAAAGAGAGGGCATTGAGTATATATTTGGACTGTCAGGAGGGGCTGCTATACCAATTTTCGATGCGCTGGTGACAACTGGCACGAAAATGAAGTTCGTGCTCGTGAGGCACGAGCAGGGCGCGACGCATATGGCCGACGGTTATGCGCGGGCGACCGGCAAACCGGCCGTGGTGCTTGTGACCAGCGGGCCGGGGGCCACGAATACCCTGACGGGGATCATGACGGCGCACATGGACTCCGTGCCGATGATCGTGCTTTCCGGCCAGCAGGTGACGTGGATGCTGGGCAAGGACGCGTTTCAGGAAGCTGACATCTTCGGCATGGCGATGCCTGTGGTGAAGCACAGCTACCTGATGCGCAACACCAACGACATCCCGCGCGTGGTCCGCGAGGCCTTCCATATCGCGACGACGGGGCGGCCGGGCCCGGTGCTGATCGACCTTCCGAAGAACATCAGCTCGGGCGCCTGCACGTCGGATCTCTTCTGTGACATGGACCTGCCCGGCTACAAGCCCAATACCGGCAAGCCGGACAAGGATTCAATCCTCGCCATCGCCGAGGCGCTCAACAAGTCGCGCAAGCCGGTGATCCTGGCGGGGCACGGGGCCATCATTTCCGATGCCGCGCAGGCGGTGCGCGAGCTGGCGGAGAAGCTCAACGCGCCGGTGGCGAACACGCTGCTGGGCAAGGGCGCGTTTCCCGAGACGCACCGCCTCTCCCTGGGTATGGTCGGCATGCACGGCACGGCGTACGCCAACAAGGCGGTGATCGAATGTGACCTGATCCTGTCGATCGGGTCGCGCTTCGATGACCGGATCATCGGCCAGCCCGACAAGTTCTGCCGCAACGCGGTGAAAATCCACATCGACATCGATCCTTCCGAGATCGGCAAGATGATCAAGCCGGACCTGTTCTGCGTGGGCGATGCGAAGGCGGTGGTGGAGGAGCTGCTCAAGCACGTGGCGCCGCTCGATACGCGGGAATGGGTGAAGCATGTCGACGAGTTCAAGCGCCGCTTCCCCCTGCAGTACCGGAAGCACGGCGGGCTCAAGATGCAGCACGTGATCGAGGAGCTGTACAAGCTGACCGGCGGCAAGGCGATCGTCGCGACCGACGTGGGCCAGCACCAGATGTGGGCCGCGCAGTTCTACAAAACGGACAAGCGCAACAACTGGCTGTCCTCCGGCGGCGCGGGCACGATGGGGTACGGCATGCCCGCCGCGATCGGAGCCCAGTTCGGCCGCCCGAAGGAGACCGTGGTGGCCATCGTGGGCGACGGCGGGTTCCAAATGACGATGCCCGAGCTGGCCACGGCGTGCATCCATAAGCTGCCCATCAAGGTGCTGGTGATGAACAACCACTACCTGGGCATGGTGCGCCAGTGGCAGGAGATGTTCTACGACGACCGCAAGAGCGGGGTGGACCTGGAAGGGAACCCGGATTTCGTCAAGCTGGCGGACGCCTACGAAGGCGCGAAGGGCTTCCACCTCAAGCGCTCCGCGGACGTTCGCAAGATATTGACCCGCGCGCTGGAGTACAACAAGGGCCCTGCCATCATCGATGCGGAAGTCGTGAAGGAGGAGAACGTGTTCCCCATGGTGCCCGCGGGCAGGCCGCTGGAGGACATGCTGATCTGTACGCCCCGGCACAAGATGGAAAAACCAGAAGGCTCGACCTGAGCGAGAGGTGACATATGGCAACAACGGAACAAAACGGAAACGGGGCCCACACGCTGGGCGTATATGTGGCCAACAAGCCGGGCGTGCTCGCCCGGATCGCGCAGGTCTTCGCGCGGCGGGGCTTCAACATCGACTCGCTCGTGGTGTCCTCCTCGATGGACGGGAACTTTTCCCGCATGACGATCACCGCCAAGGGGGACCGCGCGGGGCTGGGCCAGATCATCCAGGCGCTGCTGAAGCTGATTGACGTGATTCATTGCGTCGATCACACGGACGAGGACGTGGTGCTCAAGGAGTTGGCGCTCGTCAAGCTCGCGGTCGGCGCGGAGAATCGGGGCGAGGTGCTGCAGATCGTGGACCATTTCGGGGGAAAGACGGTGGACCTGACCGATCGCTCGCTCATCCTGATGGCCACCGGCAACGCGGACAAGCTGGATGCGCTGATCGGCCTGTTGAAGAAGTTCCGGATCGTGGAGCTTATCCGGACCGGCAAGGTGGTGATGGCCCGCGGGGAAGAGGAGACGTAAGGGGGTATGGGCACGACTCTGTTCGAGAAGATCTGGTTGCGGCACATCGCCAAGGAGCTGCCGGGCGGCGCGGCCCTGCTCTACATCGACCGCCACCTCGTCCATGAGGTGACCAGCCCGCAAGCCTTTGAAGGGCTGCGGCTGGCGGGGCGCAAGGTGCGGCGGCCGGACCTGACATTTGCCACGCTGGACCACAACATCCCCACGGACAACCAGGATGTGATCCTGGACCCGATCGCGAAGACGCAGATCGAAACGCTCCGGCAGAACTGCCGGGAGTTCGGCGTGCGTATTTTTGACCTCGGCGATACGCAGCAGGGGGTTGTTCACATCATCGGCCCTGAGCTGGGCCTGACGCTGCCTGGCACGACCGTGGTCTGCGGGGATTCGCATACGGCCACGCACGGGGCGTTCGGCGCGCTTGCGTTCGGAATCGGGACGTCGGAAGTGGAGCACGTGCTGGCGACCCAGACGTTGCCGCAGGGCCGGCCCAAGACCTTTCGCGTGGAATTCGCGGGTCGGCTCGCGGCCGGCGCCACGGCGAAGGACATGATCCTCAAGCTGATCGGTCAGATCGGAACCGCCGGCGCCACCGGCTACGTTGTCGAGTACGCGGGCGCGGCGGTGCGCGCGCTTTCCATGGAGGCGCGCATGACGATGTGCAACATGAGCATCGAGGCGGGCGCCCGCGCCGGCATGATTGCGCCGGACGAGACAACGTTCCAGTTCATCGCCTCGGGCAGCCGGCCTTTCGCGCCGCGCGGCAAAACGCTGGACGAGGCCGTTGCCTTCTGGCGCACGCTGCCCAGCGACCCCGATGCAGCATTTGACCGCACGCTCACGATCGACGCCGCACAAATCGCTCCGCAGGTCACCTGGGGCACGAGCCCGGGCATGGTGATCGATGTGACCGGAGCCGTGCCACAGCCCGACGCAGTACCCGGCTACAGCCGCAAGGACGTGGAGCAGGCCCTGGCGTACATGGGGCTGATGTCCGGCAGGCCCATGACGGAAGTGCCGGTGGACGTTGTCTTCATCGGCAGCTGCACCAACGGGCGGATCGAAGACCTGCGCAGCGCGGCGGCCATCCTGAAGGGCCGCAAGGTCGCAGCGGGCGTGAAGGTGCTCGTGGTGCCGGGGTCCGCGCCGGTGCGCAAGCAGGCCATGGCGGAAGGGCTAGACCGCATCTTCACGGACGCCGGCTGCGAATGGCGGCTCGCCGGGTGCAGCATGTGCCTTGGCATGAACCCGGACCAGCTGCGCCCCGGGGAGCGGTGCGCATCCACGTCCAACCGTAACTTTGAAGGGCGCATGGGCAAGGGCGGCCGGACACACCTGTGCAGCCCCGAAATGGCCGCCGCGGCCGCCGTGGCGGGCCATTTTGTCGATATCAGGAACTGGCGTTAACCAGGGAGCGAAGCGGATTATCATGGAAGCGTTCACGACACATTGCGGCGTGATGGCAGTGTTGGACCGGTCCAACGTGGATACGGACCAGATCATCCCGAAGCAGTTCCTGAAATCGATACGCAGGACGGGGTTTGGCGAATCCCTGTTTTTCGACTGGCGCTATCTGGCCGATGGCCGTCCGGATCCCGCGTTCGAGCTGAACGACCCCCGCTTTTCCGGGGCCTCCATTCTCATCGCCGGGAACAACTTCGGGTGCGGCTCCAGCCGTGAGCATGCAGTCTGGGCCATTATGCAGTACGGGTTTCGCGTGCTGATTGCGCCCTCGCAGCAGCTGGAGGATAACCGGGTGCCGGCGTTCGCCGACATCTTTCGCAACAATGGCGTGAAGAACGGGCTGCTGACGATTGAGCTCCCGCCCGGGGATGTGCGCAGCATCATCGGCATGGTGGCGCGGGAGGGCCGCGTGGCGGCCACCGTGGACCTGCCGGGACAGACCCTTCAGATTCATGCGTCCCCGCCGGCGACGTTCCAGTTCGCCCTCGACGCGGGCATGAAGGAGCATCTCCTGCGCGGCCTGGATGACATCGGCCTCAGCCAGCAGCATGCGGGCGCCATCTCGGCCTTCGAGGCACACCACAACACGCAGATGCCGTAGATCGTTTTCCTGGCTGTCGCGTCCTTTGCTTCCCGCGACGGGGGCGTCGCGACCCAAGGAGCGAAGAAGAAGGAAGATCGAACGCTCTGCTGGAGACGCGGCGCCCCACCGCATTTTCACTCGCGATCCCGCCCCCCACGAGACTCGATTCCATGGAATTGCCTGAAGAGGATCAGTGCGACTACGAAACACGCCGAACACGCGAAAAGGGACGCTGACAATGACAGGCATGTCGGCTACGTTGCGTTGCATCGTGCTGATTCCGAATGCCTTGTGTATGTATAGCGTCTGCGCGCAGTAGGCTCCTTTGATCCTGTCGGGTCGCCTGGAAAAGAAAACGGGAGAAATTCTTTTCGTTTCCGCTCCGGTCGAGCTACCATACGGTCCGTGACTAAGAACCCGAAGCAATTCGCACACCTCCACCTTCACACGACCTTCAGCATGCTCGATGGCGCGTGTCAGGTGGGGCCGCTCATCGACAAGGCGCTCGAGTTCGGCATGCCCGCCGTGGCCATGACCGACCACGGCGTCATGTACGGCGCGATCGATTTCTACAAGGCCGCGCAGAAGAAAGGCGTCAAGCCGATCATCGGCTGCGAGGCATACGTCACCCTGGGCCGCCGCCATGATCGCAAGGAGGAGGAGCGGTTCCACCTGGTCCTGCTGGCGGAAGATCTGGTGGGCTACCAGAACCTGATGCGGCTCATCTCTCTCGCGCACCTTGAAGGCTTCTACTACAAGCCCCGGATCGACCTGGAGATCCTGGCGCGCTACCACAAGGGCCTCATCGGGCTGTCCGCCTGCGTGAAGGGCGTGGTGAACTGGCGCCTCGCGCAGGGCGACCTCGAAGGCGCCGTGCAGGCGGCCGGCGAGTACCGGGAGATCTTTGGCAAGAACAACTTCTTTCTCGAGATCCAGGACCACGGGCTGTCCGAGCAGAAGACCGTCAACCGCTCCATCCGCGAAGTGGCTGCCCGCACGGGCCTGTCGATCGTGGCGACGAACGACGTGCACTACCTGCGCAAGGAGCATTCCGCCGCGCACGAGGTGCTGCTCTGCCTGCAGACGCAGACGGTCATGAGCGATCCCAAGCGCATGCGCTATGGATCGGACCAGTTCTACATGAAGACGGCGGATGAAATGCTGCAGGCTCTGCCGGAGTTCCCGGACGCCATCGACCTGACGGTTGCGATTGCCGAGCGCTGCAACGTGGAGCTGGAGTTCGGCACGCCGCACTTCCCGCAATTCAACTGCCCCGCGGGTCTCACGCAGAAGGACCTGCTCGTCAAGTACGGTCGGGAAGGGGTGACCCGGCGCTACGGGGTGGCGGATCCGACGCACCTGAAGGATGCGCGCGAGAAGGAGGTCGTGGACCGGTTCAACTCGGAGATCGCGATCATCGAGCGGACGGGCTTTGTGAACTACTTCCTGGTGGTGATGGACTACGTGCTCTTCGCGAAGTCCCACGGCATTCCCGTGGGCCCGGGCCGTGGGTCGGGCGGCGGCAGCGTGGTGGCATACGCGCTCGGGATCACCGGGATTGATCCGCTGCGCTACGGGCTGATCTTCGAGCGGTTCCTGAACCCGGAACGCGTGTCGGCGCCGGACTTCGACATCGACTTCTGCCAGGCGCGGCGCGGCGAGGTGATCGAGTATGTCCGGGCGAAGTACGGGCGCGAGAACGTTGCGCAGATCGTCACCTTCGGCTCGCTCGGCGCAAAGACCGTGGTGCGCGATGTCGGGCGGGCGCTGGAGGTGGATCTTGGCAAGTGCGACCGCCTGGCCAAGCTGATTCCCAATGACCCGAAGATGAAGCTCAAGCTGGCCCTCGAGCAGAACGGCGAGTTCAAGCATGCGTACGAAACCGACCCGGACTGCAAGCGCATCCTGGATTACGGATTCGTGCTGGAAGGCCTCTACCGCAACCCGGGCACGCACGCGGCGGGGGTCGTGATCGGGGAGAGGCCGCTGATCGAAATCGTTCCGCTCAGCCGCGACAAGTTCGGCGAGACGATCACGCAATACGCGATGGAGCCGCTTGGCGAGATCGGCCTGCTCAAGATGGATTTTCTCGGGCTGCAAACTCTTACCACCATCCATGAGGCGGTGGGGCTCGTCAAGGAGCTGCGCGGGGTCGACCTGGACGTCGACAACCTGCCCCTCGACGACAAGCCCACCTACGCGTTGCTCAACCGCGCCGACACGGTGGGCGTGTTTCAGGTTGAAAGCGAGGGGATGCGGGACTGGCTTAGGCGCATTAAGCTGGACTGCATCGAGGACCTGATTGCGATGATCGCGCTGTACCGGCCGGGCCCCATGGAATGGCTGCCCGACTACGTCGATCGCAAGACCGGCAAGGCGCCTCTCAAGTATGACCATCCGCTGCTTGAGCCGATCCTGAAGGAAACGTACGGCGTCATGGTGTACCAGGAGCAGGTGCAGAAGGCCGCCAACGTGCTGGCGGGCTACTCTCTCGGCGAGGCCGATATTCTGCGCCGCGCCATGGGGAAGAAGAAGAAGGAAGAGATGGAGTCGCAGCGCGCCAAATTCGTCAAGGGCGCGCACAAGGTTAATCACATCAACGAGCAGCTCGCCGGCCGCATTTTTGACAACATCTCAAGCTTCGCCGGATACGGGTTCAACAAGTCGCACAGCGCCGGGTACGCCATTATCGCGTACCAGACGGCATACTTGAAGGCCAACTATGCCGCGGAATACATGGCCGCCCTGATCTCCAGCGAAATGGGCAATTCCGACAAGCTCCCGGGGTTCATTGCCGAGGCGAAGGAGATGGGGATGGATATCCTCCCGCCCGACGTGAACCACAGCGGCGTGCGCTTCCGGCCGGAGGGCACGAGTTTGCGCTACGGGCTGGGCGGCATCAAGAATGTGGGGGAGGGGGCGGCGGCGGCGATCGTGGCCGACCTCGCCAAGAACGGACCGTACGCGGGGCTCACGGATTTCATGTGCCGGCTCGACACCCAGGCCGTGAATCGCAAGGTGGTGGAAAGCCTCGTCCGCAGCGGCGCCATGGACTCCTTTGAAATGCATCGCGCCCGCCTGTTCGAGGGCATTGACCATGCAGCGGGATGCGCCTCGGCCATGCAGAAGGACCGCCGCTCAGGCCAGATCGGCCTGTTCGATGCCATGGAGTCCGCGCCGGGCGGGAAGCCCATGGAGACGCTGCCCGACCGCAAGCCCTGGCCGCAGAGCGAGATGCTCGCCGGCGAGAAGGAGCTGCTGAGCATCTACCTGAGCGGGCATCCCCTGACGCAGTACGAGGCCATTCTGCAGCGGTACCAGCTTAGCACCGTGCAAAAGCTGCAGGAGTTCCCGGAGCGCGCGTCCACGCGCGTCGGCGGGATCGTAACGGCGATTTCGAAGAAGACGACCAAGACGAAGAAGGAAATGATGGCCTTCGTCACGCTCGAGAGTCTCGACGGGGCGCTTGAGGTGATCGTCTTTCCGCGGGAGTACCAGACATACTCCGGGCTGCTCCAGCCGGAGGCGGCCCTCATGGTGACCGGTGAAGTGTCCAGGAAGGAATCCGCGGTCAAGCTGATCGTCACCGAGATTCTTCCGCTGGCCGACTCGCCGCAAAGGTACTCTAAGCGGGTGAGCCTGCACCTGCCGACCAAGGATCTGGACGACGCCAGGCTGGAGCGCGTGATGGAGATCGTGAAGAAGCATCCCGGCGAGGTCCCGTTGTCCGTCTGCCTGCTGTATCCCGATGGTGCCAAGGTGTTTCTCGACACGGCCGATTCATTCAGCGTCTGTCCGAGGAACGAATTTGTGCACGCGGTGACGCATGAGCTCGGGGAAAACAGCGTGTATGTTGAGGTCGATAAGACCGTGACGCGCCGAAGCAACGGCAACAGCAACGGCGGGCGCCGGTGAAACGGGATGCGAGAGCCAGCCAATGATTGCCAAGGTCGTTGTCGAGATTGGGCTGGACCGGCAATTCGACTACCGGATTCCCGCGGAGATGGAACCCTCCGTGCACGTCGGGTCGCGTGTGATTGTGCCCTTCGGCAAGGTAACCCAGGCCGCCTGCGTGGTGGCGCTCGCGGAAACGTCAGAGTTCGCGCGGCTCAAGGACGTCCTGTCCGTCATCGGCAGCAAGCCCTACGTGAGCGGCGTGATGCTCAATCTGGCCCATTGGATGGCGGAGTACTATTGCGCGCCGGTCGAGCGCGCGGTGCGCGCGGTGTTGCCTGGCGCGGTGCGGAACCGGGAAGTCCAGTTCAAGCGTCGGATGATGGTGACGCTCGTGGCGTCCCAGGCACAAATCGAGGAGGCCCTGGCGGCTGAACCGGGCGGGCCAGGCGGAAAAGGCCGGCTCACCGACAAGCAGAAGCGGGTGCTCAAGCACCTGTCGACCACGGGCCCCGTGGAGCTTGCGCAGCTCACGGATGCCTTGCAGCTTACGGATGCCCCTGTGCGCGCGCTGGCGAAGCGTGAATGGCTGACCCTCGCCTCCGAGAACGTGCGGCGCGATCCTCTGAGCCACCGCAACATCCTGCGCACGAACAACCTCGCGCTGATGCCCGAGCAGGCCGCCGCGCTGACGGCGATTCGTGAGTGCGGCGTTAATGCGGCGGCCGCAGCCCCGGCGGGCAAGCGCCTTCCGTCCGTGCTGCTGCTCCACGGCGTAACGGGCAGCGGCAAGACGGAGGTATACCTCCAAGCCATTGAAGAGTTCCTGCTGGCGGGGAAGGGCGCGATCGTCCTTGTGCCCGAAATTGCGCTCACGCCGCAAACGGTCGAGCGCTTTGTGGGGCGTTTCGGCCCGCGCGTGGCCGTGCTGCACAGCCATCTCTCCGAGGGCGAGCGCCACGACGAGTGGCACCGCATCCATGAAGGTGTTGCGCAGATTGTGGTCGGCGCGCGCTCCGCCGTGTTTGCCCCGGTGCGCGACCTCGGCCTCATCGTCGTGGACGAAGAGCACGAGCCCAGCTACAAGCAGGATGAGGCGCCGCGCTACAACGCGCGTGACGTCGCCGTCATGCGCGGGCACATGGAGGGGTGCGCGGTCGTCCTCGGCTCGGCCACGCCGTCGCTCGAATCGTGGCGCAACGCGCAAACGGGCAAGTACCGGCTCGCCTCGCTGCCGCGCCGCGCGGACAACTGCCGGATGCCGCACGTGGAGATCGTGGACATGCGCATCGAGACGGAGCGCACCGGGCACGCCAGCGTTTTCTCGCGCGAGCTGGCCGAGGCGATCCACCAGCGCCTGCAGAAGAAGGAGCAGACCATGCTCTTCCTCAACCGGCGCGGCTTCGCCACGTCGCTGGTCTGCCCGAAGTGCGGATTTGTGGCGAAGTGCGATTTTTGCAGCGTGACGCTGACCTACCACAAAACCGACGATCATCTGCGGTGCCACGTCTGCGGGAGCAACCAGAAGGCGCCGGCGCGCTGCCCGGCGTGCGCGGACCCGGCCTTCAAGTTTTCAGGGGTTGGCACGCAGCGGGTGGAGACGGTGGCGCAGAAGTTCTTTCCGCACGCGCGGATCCAGCGCATGGACACCGATGTGACCGGTGCGAAGGATTCCTATGAGCGCATCCTCGGCGACTTCCGCTCCGGCAAGATCGATATTCTTATCGGCACGCAGATGATCGCAAAGGGCCTGCATTTCCCCAACGTTACGCTGGTGGGGGTTGTCTATGCCGACCTCAGCCTGCACATGCCGGATTTCCGGGCGGGCGAGCGAACGTTCCAGCTGCTGGCACAGGTCGCGGGCCGCGCGGGGCGCGGCGAGGTGCCGGGCGAAGTCTTCGTGCAGACCTACACCCCGTTCCATGTGGCGGTGCAGGCCGCGCGTCGCACCGACTACGCCGGGTTCTGCGACCAGGAGCTCGAATTTCGCCGGGAGCTCAAGTACCCGCCGTTCGGCCACCTGGTGTGCGTCACGCTACGCGGCCTGTCGGAGGAGCGCACTTCCTTCTATGCCGACTCGCTTGCGAAGGCCTTGCAGCTGAAGCTGGCGTCGGGTGTGATCCTTTCGGAGCCGTCGCCGGCGCCGCTGGCCCGCGCCAAGAGCTACTACCGCTTCCAGTTCATGCTGCGCCATCCGTCCACAAAGGCCATGACCGTGCCGCTGCGCGAAACGCTCAGGACGTTCAAGCTGCCCGACGACGTCAGCCTCATTGTCGACGTGGACGCGCTGAGCATCATGTGAAGGGGCGCCGTGTCAGCCTGCGGCGCTCGCCTTTGTGCGCTTCAGCGTGTCCAGGGCGGAGGGGAAGAGGGCCAGCGCGCGCTCGAGGATGCCAAGGGAGTAGGCGATGGTGACGCCGTAGTTGCTGATGGGCAGGCCCGCTTCACGGCACTGCACGAGGCGGGACATCAGGCTGCGGCGGCTGAACGTGCAGGACCCGCAGTGCACGGCAAGGCGGTAAGGGCTCAGGTCCGCCGGGAAGTCCAGGCCCTGGATGTGGTCGAATTCCATCTTTCCGCCGACGTACTGCGTCAGCCAGCGCGGGATCTTGACGCGCCCGATGTCCTCGCCGATCGGGTGGTGCGTGCAGGCCTCGGCGATCAGCACCCGGTCCCCGGCCTGCAGCCGATCGATGGCGGTCGCGCCTTCCACGAAGGTGTTGAGATCGCCTTTCAGGCGCGCGAAGAGAATGGAGAAGGACGTCAGCGGCACGGAGGGAGGGGTGTCGGCCGCGACTTTCAGGAACGCCTGTGAGTCCGTGATGACCAACGCCGGCGGCCGCTTCAGGTTATCCAGCGCGTCCTTCAGTTCGCGCTCCTTGACGACGACGCAGTACGCGTCGTGATCCAGCAGATCGCGGATGGTTTGCACCTGCGCGAGGATCAGCCGGCCCTTCGGCGCCTCCAGGTCGATCGGCACCACGAGCACCGCCACTTCGCCCGGCGGAACCAGGTCGGCGGCAAGCGATGGCGATTCGAAAAAGTCCTCCGGGAGCACCTTGATCAGCGTCTGCCGGAACTCGCTCATGCCGCGCCCGTCGACGCAGCTGACCGTGGCGGCCGGAATCCCGCGCGCGCGAAGGCTTTCGAGCGCGGCAGAGCCAGGCGCCGCGCGGTCCGCCTTGTTGAATACGGCGATCACGGGCGTGTGCGTGACGGCAAACCCGGCAAGCAGGTCCTCTTCCAGCGCGCCCCACTGTGACCCCTCCGAGAGAATCAGGGCCACGTCCGTGCGCGCCATGGCCTGCCGGGTCTTTTCCATCCGCAGCATGCCGAGTGCGCCCGCGTCGTCGAGGCCCGCCGTATCGATAAAGAGCACGGGGCCGATCGGAAGCAGCTCCATCGCCTTCTCCACGGGATCGGTGGTTGTCCCCGGCGTATCGGACACGATCGCGACCTGCTGCCGGGTCAGGGCGTTGAGGAAAGAGGATTTGCCGACATTTCGGCGCCCGTAGATCCCGATGTGAAGACGCATGGCCTTAGGTGTACGTTGCATGGCTCCCCCCCTGCGCGAGCGGCACTCCCAGCCGCGCGACGGTCTCCGGCGCCACCAGTTCCTCGTAGCGCGTGCGCGTCATGAGGTCGCGGCGCAGGACGACGTCGCGAATGCTCGCTCCGGTTTCCCGGGCCTCGCTGGCAACCTGCGTTGCGGCGGAGTATCCGAGCTCCTGGACGAGCGCCGTGATGGCGGCGGTTGCGCCTTGGATATGGCGCAGGCACTCAGCCTCATTCGCGCGCAGTCCTTCCACGCACAGCGTCGCCAGCGCGGATGCGGCATTGGAAAGCAGGGAAAGGCTGCTTAGCAGCGAGTCGGCGATGAGCGGCAAGAACGCGTTCAGCTCGAGATTCCCCGCGGACGCCGCGTGCGCGATAACCCCGTCAAGGCCCATGACAAGCATGGCGGCCTGCGAGACGGCTTCCGGGATGACGGGGTTCACCTTGCCGGGCATGATGGATGAGCCCGCCTGCAGCGCGGGCAGGCTCAGCTCGCCGAAGCCTGCATCAGGCCCGGATGACATCAGGCGGAGGTCGCCGCACACTTTGAGCAGGTTGCCGGCGCAGGCCTTCAGCATGCCGCTCACTTCGATGAATACGTCGGCGTTCTGGGTGGCCTCCACAAGGTTCTCCGCCCGCGCCAGGCCGATGCCGGTAACTTCGCGCAGTGCGTCGACCACCTGGAAGATATATTCGCGCGGGGCGCCGAGGCCGGTGCCGATCGCCGTGCCGCCGAGGTTCACCACGCGCAGCCGCTCCTCACACTTGTACAGGCGCCAGCGGTCGCGGTTGAACGCCTCCGCGAAGGCACCCATCGTGCGGCCCATGGTAGTGAGCACGGCGTCCTGCAGCTCCGTGCGGCCGACTTTGACAACGCCGGCCATTTCCCTTTCCTTGGCTTGAAACGCTTCCTTCAGGCGGATGACGTCCTGCTGCAGGCGGCGCAGCGAGACGATTGCCGCGACGCGCAGGGCCGTGGGATAGGTGTCGTTGGTGGATTGGTGCAGGTTCACATGGTCGAGCGGGTGGACGAGGTCGTAGCGGCCCGGTGCCTGGCCCATGTTCAGCAGCGCGCGGTTGGCCAGGACTTCATTCACATTCATGTTGGTGGACGTGCCCGCGCCGCCCTGCAGCGCGTCCGTCACGATGTGCTCATCAAGCAGCCCGGCGGCCATTTCCTCGCAGGCGGCGGCGATGGCCTGGCCGACGGCCGCATCGATGAAGCCCAGTCCCTGGTTGACCCGGACGCAGGCCAGTTTCACGTGACCGTAGGCGTGGATCAGCCCCGGATGGACGGGGCGGCCCGCGATCCGGAAGTTGCGGCGCGCGCGAGCGGAGTGAATGCCATGCAGGCAGCCCGCATCCAGCGTCACGGCGCCCAGGGCGTCTGTCTCAGTCCGGTCGGGCATGGGTTGCCTCCGTGGTCCGATGAAAGAAATGGGGGGCGTCTCCGCGTTCGTTGTAGCCTACCTCTTCGCCGATGGCGGCGATGCGACCGGCGAGGCAGTCGCGGCACAAGGAAGCGTTCTCGTCGAGGCACGGCTTGCCATCATAGAGCGTGTAAAGCGAACGGTAGCGCGTGGGCGTCAGGTTGGGCATGATGATGTTCGCGCCGGCCTTGAGGCCCATTTCGCGTCCCTCGGGGTGCAGCGCCTGCAGGGCGGTCGTGGCGGCGATGTTGATGTCCGGCATGGACAGGCGGGTGAGCGCGATCATGCGCAGCGAAAGGTCAAGCTGACGCTTCGGGTCGTAGCCCGGCGTGCGCGCGGCCAGCGGCGTTCCGGCATGCATGACGTAGGGCCCCATGCCGATCATATCCACGTCCAGCTCGCGGAAGAAGTCCAGGTCGCCGGCGAGGTCCTCCGGCGTCTGCCCGGGCAGACCGATCATCACGCCCGTGCCGACCTGGTATCCGATACTGCGCAGGTCGGCAAGGCAGCTGCGGCGCGCCTCCCAGGAGTGGTCGCCAGGATGCAGCTGTGCATAGAGCGCGGGATTCGATGTTTCGATGCGCAGCAGGTAGCGATGGGCGCCCGCGTCGAACCAGCGCCGGTACGTCTTCTCGCTCTGCTCGCCCAGTGAAAGGGTGATGCCGAGCGCCCCGCCCTCGAGTTGCTGGATCGCGTGGATTGCATCTCCGACGAACCGGACGTAAGCTGCGTCTGTGCGTTCGCCGGCCTGGAGCACGACGGAGCCGTAGCCTGCTTCCAGCGCCCATTGCGCACACTCCCGGATCTCTTCCATCGTCATCTGGAACCGGGCGGCGTGCTCGTTCTCCTTGCGGATCCCGCAGTAGAAGCAGTTCTTGGCGCAAATGTTGCTGAATTCGATGATGCCGCGGAAGTGAACCTTGCGGCCGATCCCGGCAAGTTTTGCGCTGTACGCGCGCTGGAGCAGATCCTCCACGGCGCCCTGGTCCGTGGTGGTCAGTCCGTGAAGGACGGCCTGCCTGGTGAAAACGCTCTCAGCAGTACGCATCGCGCTTTCCTCCGCGCACCATTCCGAGGAGCTTCCTTGCTGTTGCCTGCGGGCCGGGGTCCATCCCCTGCACTGCCTGCTCGATCCGCAGTTCGCCCTCCGCCCGTGTCGCGGGCGTGGCGTAGTCGATCAGGTACTCCATGAACGTCGACACTGCGTTGGGGTCGCAGTGCCGCTTGATCTCGCCGGGCTTTGCCAGGTCCATGAAATCCTTGCCGGTGCGGCCGAGCCGGTAGCAGCCGGTGCAGAAGGAAGGAATGTAGCCGAGAGAGGACACGTCGCGGATCACTTCGTCGAGCTCCCGGTGATCGCCCAGCGAGAACTGGCCCTCCGCAGTGGGCCCTTCCGCGTCGGCGTAGCCGCCGGGGTTCGTGCGGCTGCCCGCGGAGATCTGCGACACTCCGAGCGCGAGGCTTTCGCGCCGAATGGCGGGGTTTTCGCGCGTGGAGAGAATGATTCCCGTGTACGGCACGGCCAGGCGCAGGATGGCGACGATCTTGCGGAAGTCTTCATCCGTCACGGCGTGCGGCGGGCTGGAGGCCATGTCCGACCCCGTGGCGGGTTCCAGGCGCGGCACGCTGATTGTGTGCGGGCCGACGCCGAAGCGCTGTTCCAGGTGGCCGCTGTGCTGCAGAAGGGCGAGGAGTTCGAAGCGCCAGTCAGCGAGCCCGAAGAGGATGCCGATGCCGACGTCGTTGATGCCGGCTTCCATCGCCCGATCCATCGCCGTGATGCGCCAGTCGTAATCCTGCTTTCTGCCGCTGAGATGCACCTGGCCGTACGTGGCCCTGTGGTAGGTCTCCTGAAAGAGCTGGTAGGTGCCGATGCGGGCGTCCTTCAAGCGGCGGAATTCGTCCAGCGTCAGGGGCGCCACGTTGGCGTTGACGCGGCGAATTTCGCCGGGGCCGCTTTTGACGCTGTAGGCAGTCGCGATCGAGTCGAGGACGTACTGGAAGCCTTCGTGCGGGTACGATTCCCCGGCTACGACCAGGACGCGCTTATGCCCCTGATCGATCAAAATCTTCACTTCCTGAGCGATTTCTTCCTGCGTGAGCGCCCGGCGTACGATCGCCTGGTTGCGGGCGCGGAACGCGCAGTACAGGCACTCGTTGGCGCAAAGGTTCGAAATATACAGGGGGGCGAAGAGCACGAGGCGATTGCCGTAGATATCGCGCTTCACGCGGCGGGCGGTATCGAACAGTTCCTGCAGCAGGTCGGGCGTCGTGACCTGCATGAGCGCCGCCACATCGGCGGGCGCGAGCCCCTTCATTTCGCCGGCCTTGGCCAGGATCTCGCGCACCCGCGCCGGGCCCGGCGCCCGGGCCTCGGCAAGCGTGGCGTCGATCTCCTGCTCTCGGATGATCAGGCTGTGTTCGGTCATGGCTTGCCTTTGCTGAGCGCGCTGCGGACGGAGACGTCGGGAATCATGCCGAGGCGCCCGGTCAGCTTGCCCAAATCATCGGTCGTGGCATCCACGACCAGTGTGATGACGCAGCAGTGTTTCTGCGCGTAGGGAATGCCCGTGCGCGCCACGATCATCTCTCCGAACTCCGTCAGCACCTTGTTGACCTCAGGCGCCGCATGAGTGCGGTCTTCCACGATAATGCCCACGAAACCCAGACGTGTTTCCATCTTCGCCTCCCAAGACAAAAGCCCCGCCGCAATGACTGCGGCGGGGCCCGTTCTGGCTTTTTGCTCCGCCCCTTGATCCCAGGACTCGCGTCCCTCGCCGCAGGTACCGGGCGATGTTGAGATACTTCGGCGTTCCATTGCAAGAACAATTCGTGAAAAAATTATCGATTCGTATTGAAATGCTGCGGCAGTTGTCGTACCTTCTTCGCTTCATTTTGTTTCCGTTGGAAAACGCAAGGAGCTCCGATGAAGAAGATTCTGATTGTCGATGATGACGTGGACCTGGTGGAGGCAACGCGCCTATTGTTGGAGTCAAAGGGGTACGCCGTCATATCCGGTCACGGGGGAGCGGACGGCATGGAGCTGGCGCGCAAGGAGAAGCCCGACCTGATGCTGCTGGATGTGATGATGAAGCACGACAGCGAAGGGTTCGAAGTCGCGCGGCAGCTCAAAGCCGACCCGGCGACGGCAAAGTTGCCGGTGATCATGGTGACCGGGGTGCGCCGGTCCAAGCGGCTTCCGTTCCAGTTCGAGCCTGATGCGGACTGGCTTCCCGTGAAGGCGATCTTGGAGAAGCCCGTCAAGCCCGAGAGCCTTCTCAAGGCGATTGGCGCGGCGTTGGGAAAGTAGCCAGCGGGTCGCATTCATGTGGGAGTTGCGGGACGAAGGTCATTGGATCACATTTGTGAAAAACTTCACAACACATATTGACTCTGTCGTTATAGGGGCTTAGGGTTCACGCCATGTTGCGCACAAAGCTATTTCAGGCGTTCGCGCTGCTGGTGGTCCTGTTCAGCGGGCTATCTGCCTATCTTGGGACGCGGCTGATCTCGGGCCGCGTTGTCGAGGAGGCGCAGACTCGCGCGCGGCTAGACCTGAGCAGCGCCTGGGCGCTGTACGAAGCCAAGCTGCACGAAATCGAGACCATCGTGCGGCTGGCGGCGGCCAAGGAGAAGGTTCAGGAGACGTGCGACAACGGGACCTGGGGGGATCCTGAGGTGCTCAGCCGTCTGGAGCGCATTCGAGTCTCCTTTTCCCTGGATTTCCTCGACGTGCTTTCTCCGGAAGGAAAGGTGCTGCTGCGCACCCGCGCGCCTCACTCGTCGGGCGACTTTCGCCATGCTGACCCTGCGGTCGGCGCCGCCATGCAGGGAAATGTGAAGTCGTGCATGGCCCTGCTCACGCGGAGCGAAATGGAAAAGGAGGCGGAGGGGTTGGCCGACCTCGCCTTTCTGGAGATCGAGAAGACCCAGCGCTCCCGCCTGACGGAGAAGAAGACAGAGAGCCGCGGCATGGTGATGGTGGCCGCCGCCCCGGTGCGCAGCGGCGACCGCGTGACGGGCGTGGTCTACGGCGGCGTCCTGATGAATCGGAACAACCAGCTGGTCGACCACGTTCAGGATGTTGTGTTCAAGAACGAGATGTACAAGGGCAGCGCCGTCGGGACGACGACGATCTTTCTCGATGACAGCCGCATCGCCACCACTGTGCGGCTTGCCAACGGAAACCGCGCAATCGGAACGCGGGTATCGAAAGAAGTAGCCGACCGCGTCCTTGACAACGGCCAGCCCTGGGTCGGGGACGCGTTCGTGGTGTCGAAGTGGTACCTGACGGCCTACGAGCCTATCCGGGACGGGCTGGGGCAGGTCATCGGCATGCTGTACGTGGGAATACTCAAACAGCCGTTTGACGACATGTCGAGGGCTGTGATGCTGCGGTTCGTTATGATCTCTGTGGTAACGCTGCTCGTCGGACTCGCCCTGGCGTTCTTTATCGCGGCCCGGCTCGCGGCGCCCATCCACTGCCTGGTGGAGGCCTCCACCCGCATGTCGAGCGGCGACCATCCGCCGCCGATCAAGGTGAAGGCGGGGTGCGACGAGATCGAGCGGCTGATCCTCGCCTACAACCTGATGACCGCCACGCTCGCGGAGCGCGAAGGCAAGCTGCGGGCGCTTAACCGCAGCTACATGGAGACGCTGGGCTTTGTGTCGCATGAGCTGAAGAGTCCCGTGGCAACGATCATGAACTATGTGTACCTGCTCCGTGAGCAGAAGATGGGCCCCCTGACCGAGAAGCAGGCGAAGGCGATCCATGCGATCGAGATGGGCAGCAACCGCCTCGTGGAAATGGTGCGCCATTACCTGAATCTTTCCCGCATCGAGAACAACGAGATGGCGCCCATGCGCGGCCGTCTGGCCGTGCTCAGCGATGTGCTGAACCCATTGCTCGACACGCTGCACGCGGAAATTGAAGCCAAGCGCATGCAGGTGAAGAACGGCATTGGCTCCGAAGTTCTCCTGGATGCGGACGTCAACATGGTGCGCGAGGTGTTCGAGAACCTGATCAGCAACGCCATCAAGTATGGGCGCGAACAGGGAAATATCACGGTGCGAAGCACGCCCGCCGGAGAATTCGTGGAGTTTGCGGTGCGGAACGAGGGCGAAGGCATCCCGGAAGCCCGGATGGGCGAGCTGTTTCAGAAGTTCGGCCGCCTGAACAGCACGGAGTCTGCGCGGAAGCAGAAAGGCACGGGCCTCGGGCTCTTCATTACAAAGAACATAGTGGAGGCGCACGGAGGCGCGATTACTGTGACATCAGAGTCCGGCGAGTGGGTTGAATTTGTCTTCTCACTGCCGGCATATAAGGAACGGGAGAACATCAAGCAATGAGCAAACCGTTGGAGATCGTGGGAGACCTGCGCCGCAAGGCCGTGTTTCGCCTGTATGATGAGAAGTTCAAGGCCGCAGTACGCATCACGGTCGGCTCGGCGACGTGCGAGAATGCGGCGGGCGCAAACGAGGTCTACGCGAAGCTCGTCGAGCTGGCGGCAAGACACGGCAGCCCCGACGTGGTGGTCGGGCGCGTCGGATGCGCCGGCCGGTGCGGCATGGAGCCTGTGGTCACAGTGATCACGCGGGACCTCATTCCCGAGAAGTATGTCCGCATGACGCCGGAGCGCGTGCAGCAGGTGTTCGACGCGCACGTTCTGAGAGGCGAATCGGTCCCCGAGTTCTCGATGCGCAAGCACGATTCGAACAGCGATGCGAAGCAGGTTGTCAGCCTGTGCGGCGGGCACGCATGCCCCTTGCACAAGGTGGACGAAGTCGAGGCAGCTCTCGCCGGAGCGCTTGCGGACGAGGGGCTTGAGGGCAAGGTCGCGGTGGTGAAGGCGGCATGCGTCGGACGTTGCGAGCATGGTCCGCTGCTGTCGGTTTACCCCGCCGGCGTGACGTATCAGAACCTCACGGCGGACGTGGCGCGGCGGATCGTGAAGGAGCATCTCAAGGGCGGTCGCATCGTCGAGTCGCACCTGTGCAATGACGATCGCATTGCCAACCGCTTCTTCCAGTATTTCGGCGACATCGGCTTCTTCAGCCAGCAGTTGCGCCTGACGCTGCGCAACTGCGGCGTGATCGACCCGGAGAGCCTGGACGAGTACCTGGCCGTTCGCGGGTACGAGGCGGCCGCGAAAGCGCTGCAGGAGATGACCCCGCAGCAGGTGCTCGATGCCATGAAGCAGTCCGGCTTGCGCGGGCGGGGTGGCGGAGGCTTTCCGACCGGCATCAAGTGGCAGACCGGCGCCGACCAGGTCAGCGACGAGAAGTACATCATCTGCAATGCGGACGAGGGCGACCCGGGCGCGTTCATGGACCGCAGCACGATCGAGGGCGATCCGCACACGATCATCGAGGGCATGATCATCGGCGGCTATGCGATCGGCGCGAAGCGGGGCTTCGTCTATATCCGCGCGGAGTATCCGCTGGCCATCAAGCGCCTGGTAAGAGCGATCGAGGATGCGCGCCGCGCGGGCTTTCTCGGGCAGAACATCCTCGGCTCCGATCGCAGCTTCGACATTGAGCTGCGGCTGGGCGCGGGCGCCTTCGTGTGCGGCGAGGAGACGGCCCTGATCCATTCGATCGAAGGCCAGCGAGGGATGCCCCGCCCGCGGCCGCCGTACCCTGCCGTTTCCGGGCTATGGGGCAAGCCGACGGTGATCAACAACGTCGAGACGCTGGCCAACGTGCCGGTGATCATCCTTGACGGAGCCGCGTGGTTTGCCTCGATCGGCACGCCGAAGAGCAAGGGCACGAAGGTGTTTGCTCTCGCCGGGGACGTCAACAACACCGGCCTCATTGAGGTGCCGATGGGCGTGACCTTGCGCGATGTGGTGTACGGGCTGGGCGGCGGGATTACGGACGGCAAGAAGCTCAAAGCCGTGCAGACCGGCGGCCCGGCCGGCGGATGCCTCCCCGAGAGCATGCTCGACACGCCCGTCGACTATGACACGCTGGCGCAGGCCGGCAGCATCATGGGAAGCGGCGGGATGATCGTGATCAACGAGGACGCGTGCATGGTCAACGTTGCGCGTTTCTTTATCGAATTCACTCAGGACGAATCGTGCGGCAAGTGCACGCCGTGCCGCGAAGGCACGAAGCGCATGCTGGAGATCCTTACGCGGATTGTTGAGGGGGAGGGGCAGATCGGCGATGTGGAGAAGCTGCTGCGGCTTGCGGAGACGGTGAAGAAGACGTCTCTTTGCGGGCTTG
>CAYRKB010000009.1:0-55710 GCA_964424705.1 uncultured Victivallales bacterium | reverse complement strand
GTCGCTCCCGGCTTGCTCCTGGAGTCGCGACGCCCTCGTCGCGGAGATAAAGAAACGCGCCTGAACGGACAACTTCCCGGAACTCACATGCGCCCTCGTGCGCAGCCCAGGCCGCCGCTCACCGTCGCCATTCCACGGGGCCGCGCACCGTCCTGGCACTCAGCGCTTTCGGAGCGATCCCTTGACGGCCTTCCCGTCGATTTCGAAGATCACCTCACGCCGCCCCAGACTGTAATCCAGCTTCACCTCCTGCGAGACGAGATCCCCATGCTCCGTCATCTTCCACGAAACGACGGGAGGAGGATTACGCGAGATCTTCATGGATCCGCTGTACCCCTTAACAGCTTTCGGAGGTAAGTACCCGTGACCAAACTTCCTGTCGCCTGACTGAACTGTCACGACGTAAAGCATGCTATCGCCCGTGTTCACTACGCGGTGCATATGACTGCATCCGGTGCACAGAGCCAACAATGCTAACCCAAGAACGCTGAAGATAGCCGATCGTATTCTCATAGTGTCCTTCCTGGCAGGTTTCTGCGCGGCCCTCCGTCCCTGTATAGAATGCTCGTTGTCAGATCGTGGGGGGTAGTATTCGGGTGGTATGCCCAGGGGCGGCGTGTGCCGGCCACTTCAATGAACTGCTGGCCCTGATCGATCACCACATCCAGCGGGCCGAAAGGAACCTGCGCGGCTCGCCCGCTTGACCAGATGTAGAACAATGGAGCGAGCGCGAGTAGGTTCTGGTTCTCCTCATGTCCGCCACCGATATCGGAGTGGTCGCCAGAGAACAGCCGTTGAGAGAACTGCTGTCCCTCTGCCGGGACATTGATCGGGGTCAGCGGGAATTCGGCTCTGCGCTCATCCTTGGCTATCGCCTGTGCGGCGTGCTCCACATTCGGGGGCAACCCCATACGGATACCTAGATTGATGTCGTTGCCGGGAATGCCGAACGACCCGACAGTGTCAAACAATCCCACGAAACGTATCTTGGGGTCACAGCCAAAGACCGTGTGAGTGTCCACAACCCGACGGCTCCCGCCCCTGGCTCCGTCCCGTTCCCGACGATACGTATCCTTGGCGATGCCCTTTTCGTAGATCATGTTTGCGAATTCACGGGCCAGCGAGGCCCCCCTGCTAAAACCGATAATGTCAATGTCATGGTCCCCCTTGCTGTAAGTTTCAACAAGCAGCTCGTACATGTCGTTCAGACGGATGCTCCCCCCGAGTCCCGTTGCCCCCCCCACGACGGACGAGAACCAGCGACTACCAACGCCCTCCTTGTACCACGCAGTCCCCCGGTAACTTCGATGAAGGATTGCAATGTGTGACCAGGTCTCGTAGCGGGCGCCGGTCCCGTCGAACGCATACAGCGCCTGGCCCAGAGGATCGACGAAGCTCGCCGGGGCATTCCCTGCAAATCCATACAAATTCACCCCGCCGGATTCTTCAATGGGATCCCTGCTCAGCCACCGCCCTTGTCCCGGCGAGTAGTACCGGTACCCATAATAAAGGAGGCCGGTTTCCTCGTCCCGGTATTTGGTGCTGAACCGGAACCCGCTGGCGGCAAGAAGCTGACGGGCGGAGCTGCTGGCATAGGCCTCGGCGAGCACTTCCCCGAACGGGCCGTATTCGTAACGGGCGAGAATGTTGGTCGGAGAACCAGAGTCGACGAGCGCGGTGACGTTTCCGTGCCCATCAAAGACAGGAGTCAATGAACCGGGGTCCGCAGGGAAGATGCGGATGAGCCCGCCAATGCCGCCCGCCCCCTGCAGGCTCCCGCTCAGGTCCAGGCCCCAGACATACGTGTTCGTGCTGACGCCTGCCTTCTGACTCCTGACTTCGCGGACCACGTTCCAGCCATCATAAAGAAAGAAATGATCAGTAGTCGCTGACCAGCGATCGGTGTCCCATGCGAATACCTTCTTTCCCACACGCCGCCCGATGTGGTCGTACGCGAAGGCGAGGCGGATGCGGTGGTCCGCGAGAATGTCGGACACGGATTCGACGCTTGTCAGCCTGTTCTCTGCGTCCCAGGCATAGGACCAGAGCCCGTCGCTCAAAAGGTTTCCGTCGGCATCGTACTTGAATCGCTCCGGCGTGCGAGGCAGGAGCTCCGTCCTCGCCTCGGCCCGCACCAGGCTGCTGGTCACATTCCCCACGACCTCGGCCAGCGACGCGCGCACAGTGTTCGTGACCGCCCGCGCCCGCTCCTGATTGTCCACATCCAGAAGGGCCGAGAAATAGTCCCCGTGCCGGTTCGCCAGCCGCGCCTGCCCTGCGTCGGGCTGCACGGATACCATCGCGTTGCTCGCGGCCGTGCCGGTCACCCACACCTGGCCGGGAACCGTCACTGCTTCGTACTGGTTCAGCGCGTTGGCCGTGTATTCCCGCCCTCGCGTCCGCTGGCCCGCCGGCATGCATGAGCCGGTCCGGTTCCCGATGGTGTCGTATGCATATTCGAACTGACAGCCGCCGACGGGCGCGCCATCTGCCCAGCGCCGCCTGGCCGCTTTCAACTGGCCCAGCGGATCATAGTCATACGCCCACCGGGTCCCGTCGGGCAGCGCGTTGGTCACTCGCTGTCCGGCTGCGTCATACCCATAGACGCTCCCGCCCAGTTCGATTCCGCCCGCCGCTGTCCGGCTGGAGAGTAATTGGCCGAACCCGTCGAATTGCCGCGCTGTGGCAAGCCCGTTGCCGAACGCGATGTTGGTCACGGTCACGCCGTCCGCGCCGTACGAATAGACTGTGTCCTGCCCGCCCGACGCGGTCACCCGCGCAAGCCGCCCGGCCACATCATACCCGTAGCCGACCTCGGCCGGCGCCGCGTCGGCGCTGGCTCGCACCTGCAGTGCGATGCGCCTGCCCAGCGCGTCGCGGCCGTAGGCCACCTGCCCGCCGGGGAGCAGCCCCTGCTCTTCCTCCACCACCTGCCCGTCCTCGCCGTAGCGGAGCGCATGCTCTCCCGCTCCGTCGCTCACGCGCACAGCGCGCCCCTCGCGATCGAGCCCGTAGCTCACGGCCGGCGTGCCGTCCGAGTACGCGCGATGGGTTAGCGCGCCGCCCGCGTCGTACGCGTTGCGGGTCACCACGCCGCGCGCCCACGTGCGCGTCGACGGCGCGCCGTTGGACAGGAATGTGTAGGAGACTTGGGACCCGTCGGCGTACTGTTTGGAGGAGGGCCACCCGCGCGCAGCATCGTATTCCCAGCGCGTCACGGCCGCCGCGCCGTTCGTGCCGTCGCGGTAGGTGGACAGCGTCGCGAGCCGCCCCTGCGCGTCATAGCCGTACCCCACGGGGTACGTGCGCCCGCCCGCCCTCGCCGTGAGATTCCCGCGCAAATCGTACTTCGCCTCGACCTCGCCGTCGTCGGGGCGCACCGTGCGCACCGGCCGCCCCATGACATCATACTCGCTGCCGGTCGTCTCGGTCCGCCCGTCCGCCGTCACCGTAACGTTGGTCACCCGCCCGGCGATGTCGAACGATGACCGCGTTACGCGCGCGTTGCCGCCCGCCGCGACCTCGCGCACCTCGGCCATCCGCCCCCACGCGTCATATCCGCGCCGCTGGCCGGCCACCGCTGCGCCCTCGCGGTCGAAGCGCGTTACGGCCATGAGCAGGCCGTTGGTATACTCGCTGACATCCCGGCTTCCATCGGGCGCCGTCGCCGTTTCCGTGCGCGCCGCCTTCGTGCGATCGCGCACCACGCGGGTGCTGTTCGTCCGGCCGTACGCCTCGCTCCACGCCGCCGTCCCGTCCACGTCCGAGCGCGAAAGCGACACGAGCTTCCGCTCCGCCGCGCCCGCCTCCGGGTACGCCCACACCCGCGCCTCGCGCACGGCGCGGCCGGACCAGTAGGCATATCCGGCCTCCGTTTCGCCCACGCGGTCGGGCCCGGCGAGGTCGATGGCGCCGTTGCCGTTCATGTCGACGGCGCTGCGATGCGCCTCGCCCAGGCCGTTGTATTCCGTCAGGTTTGTTGTGAAGCCATCCGCCTCCGCCGTCGCCCGGCCGCGCGCATCGTACCGCGTTTCGCGCGTGTAGCCGTCCGGATACGCGACGCGCGCAGGCTGCCCGAGCTGGTTCTGCCAGCTCTTGACCCACTCCGTCGCGTTGGTGTCCGCGCCGCGATATTCCACGGTGAACGGCCCGGCCGTGTCCACGCCATACACGAAGCAGGCCGCTGCCACGGCGGTTCCTGTTATCGCCCAGGGCCGCCCGTCGCGGTACGCGTCCTCCACGAGCGTTCCGCCATCCGGGAAGGTCGTCAGGATCCGCTCGCCGCCTGCGGCGTTGGTCTCGAACGCGTAGTGCGTCACGGCGTCCAGCTCGTTGGACGCAGCCACCCGGCGCCCTGCTTCATCGTATTCCATGGCCACGGTGGCGCTTTCGCCGGCGGCGCTGCGCACAACCTGCACGCGGCTGCCGCGGCTGTTGTATACATAGCGCTCGCCCACGCCGAGCCGCTCCACGCTTTCTACCTGCTTCAAGCCGTCGTAGGAGCGCAGCGTCGTGATGCCCTCGGCGTCCGTCTCGCTCTCCGGCCCGCAGCAGCCATACGCGGTCACGGCATACGTCCCGTCGAGCGCGTTCATGGTGCGCGTGACGCGCCCGAGCGCGTCGCGCTGGTACCCGGTTCCCGCGACGGTGATGCCCGAGAGGATATCCCGGCTCAGCGTGGACGCCACATTCCCCGCGGCGTCGGTGGTGGTGATGGTCTCCGTTCCATTCGTCACGGCCGCCGCGCTGCCTTCGCCACTGCGCTGCGTCGTCACCAGCTGTCCCGCGGCATCGCCATAGGCATACACGGTGAACGTGCCATCGGCGCGCCCCTGCCATCGCGGGCGTCCGTCGTAGAGCCCGTTGGTGTAGAGGCAGGTCGTGTCGGTCAGGTTCTCCGGGTCGTCATAACGCGCCCCGGCGCGGGCGCAGCGCTTGCGGATGCACTGATCCGCGAGGTAGGCGTGATAGGTGCGCGAGACCTCGACGCCCCGGGCCAGCGCGATGACCGCCCTGGGCCGGTGGTCGTTCACGCAGGCAAGGTCCGCGGGGCAGCCCGCGGCGGCAAGCTGCGGATCGCCGGCGTACCAGTTGGTCACGACCGCGCTTTCTGCGGCGGGCGCATCCGGGCCGCCGTTTCCGAACGGCGCTACACGTGCGGCAACGCGCCCCTTCGCCTCGTATTCGAAACGGGCCCATCCGCCGTCCGGGTGCAGCACGCCCTGCACGCGGCCATAGCTGCCGGTGTCGAGCGCGTTCGTGTTGTACGTCCACGCGGAGGCCGGGGCGCCGGATTGCCCGGAGCCTTCCTCCTCACGCACCAGCTCCCAGCCCCAGGGGAAGGCGCGGAAGAGGCGGGTCACGGCGTGGCTTGAGGCATGGGCCGTGCCCGGCGCAACTTCGACCGTTTCAAGAACCGTGCGTTGTGCCCCGGACGCATCCGTCTTCTCCTCGCGCATGGCGCGCCGCAGGACCGTGCCGCCGGCATCCATCGTATCCACGGTGGTGCGGCCGCGGGCGACGCTGATCCGCGTCATGCGGTTGGTGTGGCCCTGCCCGTCGATCTCGTCGACAATGCGGCTGCCGGTGCGCAACTTTGTGATGTGCTGCGACTCGCCCGCCGGGCTCCTGTAGTCCACGGATGCGATGAGCGCCCCGGAATACGCGGGCACCGCGCTGCCGAGCGGGTGGTCCACGCCGGCGATCTTCGCGTCCACCGTACGGCGCACGGTAAGCCCCGGCCAGGCATTGGGCTTGCCGGACACCGTGATCTCGCGGTGCTCGCTCTGCACGCGCACCTGGCGCAGCTCCCCGCCGATGTAGCTGTGCGTCACCGGGCGTCCCCCGGCGAAATGGATCGCGTAAGCGCCGGATTCCTCCGTCATCCGGTACGCCTTGCGGCCCTCCGCCGGCTGTCCGGCCTTTTCCCCCGTCAGCGCAAAGACGACCTCCGTGCCATTGGGCCGTATCACCGTCGCCATCTTCCAGCTTCCGTTGGCCTCCTTGTGCGTCGTCAGGCTGGTGGACAGGCTGAAGGCCTGACGCGGAACGCCCATGAGCAGCCGCTCCGACACGTACGCCTTGACACGCACGCCGGCGGTCGTCCGCCCGCTTGAAAGCCCGAGGGGAAACCGGATGGCGGCATCCGCCATGAGCGCCGCCCAGCCGGCATCCGCCTCGGGTCCGCACGCCGTGCACTCGCAGCCGGCATCCACAAGGCCATCCTGCTCCGTATCGTCGTCGGCCGGCTGAAGCAGGGGCTCAACGGTCAGGTCTGTCCACTCGAGCACGACCGCTGCGCAGACCACCTCGAAGCCGCTGGCGATCTCCAGCTGCGCGCGATTGTACAGCCTGGGGTCGGGAGGGCCGGGGCACCAGTCGATCGGAGAGATGTCAATGGACCCGAGCCGCTCGGAGGTCCGGGTTGTCTCGCTGGCCGTCCCTTGTTCGCCGCCGAACGGCACCCAGCGGGACTCTTCGAGCCCGCCGCTCCCAAGAGGGTTGGCCCAGAGCGTGGCCGCCCGCCACACGCCGGTGCTGCGGGGCGCCTCGGCCCTCGCATAGAACCGCGCCCTGTGCGGCAGCGCCGGGATGTTCGACACCCTGAAATAGCCGGACCTCGCAAGGGCGGTTGCCCCGTATCTGTCCAGCGACCAGCTCTGGGCCCACAGGCCGACCGTGCTATAGGCTGGCGCGGAGCCGGAATCGACCGTCAGGGCGGAGGCAAGGAACTTTGCCGCCGCCGCCGCCTTCGCAGCACTCCAGCTCAGGTTGCCGCTCGACTGGCCCAGCCGGAAGTTCTGTTCGCCGTTTGCTGTCCAGCCGCAATTGGCGTTGCGAGAGAAGGAGCGACCGTACCCGCCCCTCAGCGTATAGCGCATGGCGCTCAGGTACTCGTGCAGCTCTTTGAAATGAACCCACAGGAGGGGGCTGTCGCTGCCCACCACGGTCCCGTACACGGCCTTGTGATCGACAGTGAATTCGGCAGGCATGCGGGTGAACGGGCCTTCCGCATGCGGCAGCGCGCTTTCCATAAATGGAAACGCTTCCGCTTCGTCGTTGGCCTCAGGGCGGAAACCGGAAGGAGGGACAAGATAACACTGATGCATCAGCGTTCGGATTGCGGAGCGCAGACTGCCGAGATCGCTCTGCGTCACCGAGTCGGCGTCGGCCGCCTTGGGCTGGAGGCCGGACGTATCGAGGCCAGCCGCAGCGCAGCGGTTGGTGACCATCCGGTAGAGCACGTTGTAGGCATCGATATACTGCGCGCCAAGCCCGTACGCGCTGCCGGTGAACCCCGTCAGGAGCAGCAGCGCGAGCACGGGCCACAGTGCGCGCTGGCCCGCCTGACCTTTCACCTTACTTCGCATACCACGCCACCCCTTCAGCAACCACACGGCCTTCTCACGCGCGCTCATCGCCACGGACGAAACACGTTCACGGCGGAGCGGTTCGCCACATCCGCCCGATCCGGCTCTGCCGGCCGGGTCAGCTCGCGGAGCTCAAGCTCGTTCCGCCTTCCGTCCCGGTCGGGGTCCTCCGCGCCGGATTGCGCCAGATTGCCGAACCAGAACCGCTCCCAGTCATCGGGCAGCCCATCGCCATCGCTGTCGGCGGCCGACATCGGATTCGCGTCGTGCAAATCGTCCACGCCATCCGCGTCGCTGTCGATCTCGAGCAGGTCGGTGCGGCGGCGATACTCCTGCGCCGCGTTCGCGCCATCCCCATCGGGGTCCGCGTCGCCCGGCATCGTCGCAAGGAGACCTTCATTCTCCTGTTCCCACCATTCGGGCAGTCCGTCGGCGTCCAGGTCGAGATCGAACGCGAAGACGCGCTTCGCCTGGCCGACGTTGGCCGCGGCGAAGTCTGCGTCGTCGTCTGTCCGCGCGGTCCAGGGAAAGCCGGCGGCGCAGCCTTCCTCGATCAGGCGCTCGTAGAACGGCCGGGCGAGGCCCTTGACCTGCCCCTGATTCGCCGCCGCAAAGAGGTCGCTGCGGGAGAAGCTCGCGACCAGGGCGGTGATGTTGGAGCCCGCCCCGTTGCGCAAGTTGGCGTCCATCTCCTCGGCCGCCATGGCGGCGAGCCATTTGAGCTGGCCCTGATTCACGGCCGCGAAGTCGTTGGTTGCCGCCGCGCTGCCATCGATTACGCCCCGCTCCATCCACCAGCGGGGATGGCCCGGCCCGCCGGCCGCCGCCGCAGAGGCGAGGCTGGCGAGGCTTAGGCCCGCGGCGCAAAGCGCGGGCCTGCAACTGCTGGGTATGGAGAGAATAGCGGGGCGCCTTCCGGGGTTACGGCATGTTGGTGTAGATGCCCATGGATAGATCTCCACAGGCGCGCAAAAACGCTATGCCGTCTTCGAAGCGCGCGGGGCCGGCGACATGCAGCGGGCCCTGCACTACGCCCTCTATTTTTCGGACGTAGCGCGTATCCGTGTCAGCGAGGTCCATATTCTCCAGCTTCACGCTTGCGCTTCCGATTTCGCGGGAACCCACCGCGTTGGCCTCGATCTCGCCCGGGCCTATCGAGGCGCCGAGACGCGTGACCGCCGCGCCCAGGCGCCCGTCGGCCAACGTGCCGGACGAAAGGCGGGCTGCGTCTTCAAAGAACTCGCGGCTCTTCCCGTCCAGCCGGAGCGCGTTGATGGCAAACGGGCTGCTCACAATCTTCTGTCTGGGCGTCAGCTCCCGGAAGACGCTGCCTTCCTGGCTGAACCAGACTCGGAAGAAGCACTCGCCGTCCGCGGCGAGGGCGGCCGGATCGATCGCGTGCATTGGCGCAGCGCCGAGAAGCGTCGAGAAGCGCCCGTCGCGCACCGGCAGCTCGCAGCTCGCCGCCGGCTCGCCCGCAGCGGACCCATCGTTGGCCCAGAGGTTTGTCAAAGCGAAGGCATCCGTGATGGCATACTTGAAATACCCCGTGCCGCTGAACGGGCGGCGGCCAACGCTAATCTGGCCCTGGTAATCGATCTCGGCCGGGGGCTCCGCCCAGGCCCGGACGGCGACAAGCACGATCGTCAGCAAGCTCGCGGTCAGGGCTCGATTCATGGCTCCGTCCTTTCTCATCGCTAGAGGAACATGAACACCGTTCCGGCAAAAGGCGTCGCAGGTTCAGCCCAGAGGCCGCCCTGCAGGTCCAGGTCAGCCGCCGTCCCTTCGGAAAAGGAGCCGTGCTGGCCGATCGTCCATCCAATCTCCACATCGCCTGCCGCGGAGAAGGATGCACCGCAGGCGTTCAGGCTTTCGCGCTCCATGCAAACATCGCCGGCCGCCCGTTCGCCCGCCGCGGCAAGAAGGCCGCCCAGGAAGAGACCCGCGCTCGCCAGCATGATAAAGGTCACGCTCCCTTTCATGGATATGCCCCTCCTCAACTGTGTGAATACTTAGTCTATAGGTCGAGCGAGTGTCACTCCTTATTTCTGCCGCTTTGAAGATTGTTGGGTCAGCGCTACTGCGTATTTGAACCCGCGCCGCCTCAGCGGCAGCCACGTTTGGTGGCAGAAGACGCCGCATTTCTGCTCTGCAGCCAACTCGCCATGAACGATTGGTCGCGCAGCCCACCACACGGGCTTGCAAGCAGGGGGCTTCCCCGTGGCCTTGCGCCGTCCTTTACACATAAATCATGTATGACAAACAAACTCGGTGTCGGAATGGACATCGAACACTCAACATCGAACGGAGAGAAGACCGATGACTGAAAGGCTGAGGGATCGGTTTGCCAACGAGATTCTCGCCTCCGAACTTCGACGTTGGGCGTTCAGTGCTGTCCTTTGTTTGTCCAGGACGACTTGTGTATAAAGGACAGGCATTGCGCCACGGAGGCGGAATTCTGACCCCTGCCGCACGAGGCGGCAGGGAGCCCCCGCGTCACTGAGAGCGTTACGCCGGCCCAGAGTTCCCGCTTGCCATCGCCCGCAAATATCGCAATTCTTGCCCTTGACCGTGGTTTGGGCATGAGTAAAGGATGAATGCCATGAGGATGTTTACAGCGTGTGCGGCGATAATGGCGTTCCTGTCTCTGCAGACCTGGGGCGCGCCCGACGCGTCGACGGGCGTGGCCAAGTGCGATGTTTTGATGGGCCAGCACGAAAAAGCTGTGGAACAGCTTGATAACGACCTTCTCGGTGGGGCCCAGGACGCGATGAGCGCGTACGACAAGGGCCTCGACGCCCTGCTGGCGCTCATGCAGAAGCAGGGCAAGCTCGATGCCTATCTGGCGGTAAAGAAAGAGAAGGACCGGTTCGTCTCGGAAAAGTCGGTTCCGGCGAAGACCGGGCAGCCGGACATCGATCATCTTATCGCCACCTACGAAGAGGCCCTGGCCGCAGGCCGCGCCGCCCATGCGAAATCCCTGCTTGTCGTGAACCAAAAATATACAAATGCGCTTGAGGTGCTCATAAAGGATCTCGTGCGGGCGAACGAGATTGAATCCGCAACGGAGGCCAACGTGGAATTGACGCGGGCTCGGGACCTCGTCCGCGCCGCGCAGGCGGCGGCAGAGGACTTGGAGCCGGACGCCAACCCGCCCCCCCGTGTGGGGGCCGATAAGCCGGACCCGAAGAACGGACATGATCCGGCAGTTCCAGCGTCCGCCACGGTGATTAGAATGCAGGGCTCCGGGCCCATAGAAGCCTGGAAGCCGTCCAAGATCACGGTCGCTGAGGGAGACTGGGTCTCGGTAAAGATCCTGAATGTGAAGAGAGATGCCGCGCTCGCCATAAAGCGGGCGAAGAAAGTGGCCGACAAACGCGTTCCCCCGCCCACCGTTACCGTGACGGTAAAGAACAGGACCGGCGGGGAATGTGTTGCGGTGAAAGACCGCTGGAATCCCCCCCGCAGGGGCCAGTTCCGCGTCCCGAAAGATGGCTTGCTCCAGTATATGTGCGCTGGCGACAACGACGTGAGCGCCGAAGTTGAGATCAGCGTTACCAAGACCGCTCCCGCCGGCAATTGACACGCGGTCCGAAGCCGTCCGACCGTAGGAAACAATGCCGCACGGCCCACACAAAGAACAAGAGCCCGCGTTCGCCCTGAATCACTACTCGGCCGCCGAGGTCTGGCGTCGCATGCGGCCGATGCTGCGGCCGCACCGGACCAAGCTGCTTATCTCCTCGTTGCTCATCACGTTCGTCGGCCTGGTGTTGGCCTCGATGCCGATGCTGAGCAAGTACGTAATCGATGTCGCCATCGTCCGCGAGAAGAGCTTCCGGCTTGCGGCCATCGCCGTGGGCATCTTCCTTGTCGCCATGACGTGCCGGATGCTGTTCTGGTATATCTCGATGAGCATCGTTGTGCGCGTGCAGGAGGAAGTCATCTTCGCCATGCGGGCGCAGGGATTTCATCACCTCCAGCGGATGTGCCTCCGGTTCCACTCCAAGTATCCGTCCGGCTTTCTCCATGACCGGATCTTCATCCAGTCCATCTGCGCGATCGGCAGCCTCGTCTCCAGGGTCTTCTCCTCCGTGGCGATCGAAGTGCCGACCATGGTATTCTCCCTGATCTTCTGCCTCTACCTGAGCGTGCCGATGACGTTCGTAATCCTGACCGGCGCCGGGTGTTTCGTCGTGACCGCCAGGATCATGGGGCCGCGCCTGCACAAGCGCACGCTTGAATGCACCGAGGCGCACAACTGGATCTGCCACTTCATCCAGGACCGCTTGCGCGGGAACAAGACCATCCAGGCGTTCGCTTTGGAGGATCATGTCGGCGCGGACTTCAACGAGCGGATCTACTCGCTCCAGATGAAGTACGTCCGGGCCAGCCTTGAGCGGCAAGGTTTGGGTTTCGTCACGGAAAGCCTCAGCTACCTGGTCACGGGCGGAATCCTGCTCACCGGCACCTATGCGTGCCTCCGCTGGCAGGAGCAGCCCGGAACCCTGGTGGCGTTCATCGGCTACCAGGCGCAGTTCATCAACTTGATCTCGAGCCTGACCGGCCTCTATGGCCAGATCTCCGCGACGCGCGCCGGGTTCGACCAGTACCTGACCATCCTTGACACGCGGAGCACAGTCGCCGACAAGCCCACGGCTGCACTCCCGGAACCGGCCCGGGGCGAGATCGGCTTTGAGCATGTGACGTTCGCCTACGAAGGCAAGCCCGTGCTGCACGACGTCTCGTTCAAGGCGGCCCGGGGCGAGAGGATCGCGCTGGTGGGGCGCAGCGGCGCCGGGAAGACGACGATCACCAGCCTCCTGCTTCGCTTCTACGACCCCGACCAGGGGCGCATCACGTTCGACGGCCTCGACGTCCGCTCCCTTCCCCTGAGACCGTACCGCTCCCGCTACGGCGTCGTGCTCCAGGACCCATTCCTCTTCGACGACACGATCGAGGAGAACCTGCGCTGCATCGATCCGCACGCCACGCCGGAACGGATGCGCCAGGCCTTGCAGAGGGCCCAGGCGCTGGAGTTTGTGGATGAGTTCCCGGACGGGCTGCGCCACCGCGTCGGGGAGGGAGGGAGCAGGCTCTCCGGCGGCCAGCGCCAGCGCCTCGCCATCGCGCGCTGCATGCTGCTCGAGCCCACCGTGCTCATCCTCGACGAAGCCACGTCCGCGCTCGACAACGAGGCGGAGTCCCTGATCAAGAAGTCGCTGGACTCCCTGTTCGAGGGCCACACCGTCTTCGTTGTCGCCCACCGGCTCAGCACGATCCGCGATGCGGACCGCATTCTGGTCTTCGATCGCGGGCGCCTCGAGGAGTCGGGGTCCTTCCAGGAGCTCCTGGACAAGAACGGCATCTTCCGCCGGCTGCACGACATCGCTGTGTCGCCGGCGTCGGTGCAAACCAAGTTGAAGGAGGCGGGGTTTGTGTGAGGCGGGTGGAGCTACCGCGACAGTACCGGGGGAGCCCCGTTGCTTGGGCGACCTGCAGACCTTGAACGTCACGACCGGTCTCTACGACTGAAAGGTGTGCGCCTGTTTCTCTTCTTCAGCGCACAATCAGGACCGACCCGGAAACACTCGGGATGGCCTTGCCGGCCAGTTGCCACTCAGTGATGCTTAGTGCACCGCCGCCATTGCTTACAGAGAATGCTTCGAGCCGAATCTCTTTGTAAGCAGCGGGCCTGACAAAATCAACCCCCTCTCCGTCGAACCGCACCGCTGTGTTGTTCATGTATCCAATATCGTCGTTCCCGGGAACGACGCCGCGGCCGTCATACGCGACTGTCGTCCAAGGGAAGGTGTCTCCGGCCACAACGTTCTTGCTATACCGGTAGATCACGGTCCATGCAAGCCCGTCGCTGGAGCCGCGGAGCTGGAACTGATCTGGGGTCGTTTTTGTACCCCAGTCCGCGTTCCGAATGACAAAGTGCGTAATCACCATAGGGTCGGTGAAGTGAGCGTCCCACCAGAGCCAACTTCCGTCCGGGGTGTTGCTGTCCATATTATCCGGCGTCGTGCTGGTACCGGCGACATCCAGTCGGAATTTGTTGTTGTCGAACTGCTCGTCGAGCATCGCCATGGTTCGCTCGTTCCCGCCCCAGTGCGAGTAGGTCACGCCGGCGGGGTCGTTCGTCGTGCCATCACCAGGGGTGCTGATGCCGCCGCTATCCCCATCCGCGTGGGGGCCGGCATCCGTGTAGAGGTCCAGCAGGTCGGTCCCCCCGTACGAGTCGGTGATTATTGTGCCCCTGCCGTACTCGCCCTTTACATGGACTGCCGCCGACGTGGCGGCTCGGTCCGTTGAGTCCCAGGCCACAGCCGTCAGCACGTTCGTGCCCTCTACCGCGCCATTCCATGTGAAAGCAAAGGGCTCCGTGTCGGAGGCGCCCAGGAATATGCCATTTGCGAAGAAGTCTACGTTCGTCACTCCGTCGGAGTCCGCGGCCACGCACTCGATCACGATGGGCGTGCCCGGGATGCAGCTGGCGCCCTCGACCGGATTGGTAATCATGACCGTGGGAGGAACGTTCGTGGCGGTGATGTTGACCACCGACGAGGTGGTCGCGAGCCCCTTGTCGTCCCAGGCCGCCGCCGTGAGCGTGTGCGGACCAACCGGCGCTGCATGCCAGACGTACTGGCAGGCACTCGTCGGGGCACTGCCGAGATACGAAGCGCCATCGTAAAAGCTGACGTTGGTAACCGTCCCGTCGACGTCCGAGGCCGTAACGGTGACCGTGAAGTTGGTGCTCACCGTGGCGCCATTTGTCGGGTAGGTGATGCTCACCGCGGGTGGTATGTTGGCCGCGGTGACCGTGATGTTCACCACGGCCGATGTGGTCGCCAGGCCGGAATTGTCCCACGCAACGGCCGTCAGCGCGTGGGAGCCCAGCGGGGCCGGATTCCAGACGTGCTGGCAGGAACTGGTGGTGGCGCTTCCGAGCAGCGAAAGGCCGTCGTAGAAATAGACATTCGTAACCGTGCCATCTGTGTCCCCTGCCATGGCCGTGATGGTGAAGTTCGTGTTCACCGTCGCGCCGTTCGTGGGGAAAGTGATGCTCACCGTCGGCTTCTGTGGGACGGCCGCCCCGGCCAACTGCCATTCGGTGATGCCGACGCCGTCGCCCCATGTGCCGGAAAAGAGCTCGAGCCGGATCTGCGTATAGGCTGGCGGCGCGGGGAAGTCAGCGCCGGCGCCATCAAAGCGGACGGCCGTGTAGTTTGGCGGGGAAAACCCGTTCGTGATGGTTCCCCAGGGATTGGTTTGTCCGTCCGCCGCTACGTTGTTGTCGTAGCGGTAGATCACTTCCCACGTGGTTCCGTTCGTGGAGCCCCGAAGCTGAAACTGATCGGGCGACCGGTCGTACCCATGGTCCGCCGTACGCAGGACGAAATGGCTGATCATGGTGGGAAAGTCAAAATGTGCGTTCCACCAGAACCAGACCCCGGAAGGCGTCTGGCTGTCCATATTAGCCGAGGTCGTGGAGACCATCCCGTTCGGAAAGTTCTTGTCTGTGGTAAACAGCCCGTCGACCATCGCCGTGGTTGTCTCGTCTCCGCCCAGCGTCTTGTAGGTTACGCCGCCGTTGTTGGTGCTACCTGGAAATATCACGGAGGTATGAAGCGGCAACAGATCGGAATCTGCGTAGGGCGTCGTGATGTTCGTGTAGGCGAGGGCGTTGCCGACGAGTCCCAGCGCCGCCAGGATCGGCACGATCCTCCTTCTCACGATCCGCCTCATACTCGCCGCTCCGGTTTGCGCTATGCGCTATGCAGGAGAGTCATCCTACGCAATTCTTCCGTATCCTACCACGCCGTCACGAGCCAATCAATACGGATGTTCGCGGAGGCGGGTGGCTGTCGTGAGCCGCTTTGGGAGGGAACGTCCAGGGGCGGCCGGGCGCCGTCGTGTCAGCCGCCACGTCGGCGTCTGCATGCCACCTCCGCTGCAGCCGCGACGCCCCCGTCGCGGGATGCAACGGCCACGAGAACGGATCCACGGAACAGACGCGGGCTCGTTGCTACCGCACGCGCCGGACGCCCATCGCGGACCACATGAGCCAGACGATTTCCTCCTCGAACGCATGGCGGGTCGGATAGTGAAAGACCGCGTCGTCGTCATTTCCAAGGTGCGCCGCCCCCCTGTTAAGGACCGCACGCTCCGCAAATGTAGCGAGGTCCTTCACAAGCAGCGGGAAGTTGTCTGAGGGCCGGACCGTCAAACGGTCACCCAGGTAGTTGTACAGGCATTCATGGCCCAGAAGTTCAATCCGGCCGGGCGAGACGTCGAGGATGATATCGAGAACCGGTCGCGTGCGATTGAGTTCCCGGGTTGTTATGTCGGTCCGCTCGAACGCCTGATCGTCTTCCCGTTGCATCGCTCCCGTGACTCGCCGCTTGTTTTCCTTCCGCTCCCATTCGCTCAGCACGACCCAGCCTGCGGCGACCAGCCGCACCTGTCCCCAGGGCACGGCCGAGACCCGCTCCAAAGTGTCATAGATCAGGAGGTGCTCGCGCAGGCAGTCAATCCGCTTCGCCTGCCTGGAAGGCGGCAGGCGCACAATCAGGTCCTCATCCACGACCTCCGTTGCAACGCCCTCCCGGCCAAGGGCCGCACATAGGGATTGCGCCTGTTCAAGAGTCAACCCGCCTGCGAGAATCCCGTATGCGTCATTCACCAGGATGTCCGCATCCGCCGCGGCAAATCCGCGTATCGCCCCAAGCGCGACCTTCAAAGCTTCGCGCGGCGGCTTTTCCAGTTGAGTTTGAAAGATTGCGTAGCTCATGGTTCTCCAGCCGGCGTGATTGTCCCAGAAAGTCCTCCGTTGTCAACGAGCGGGCTCACGACAAAGCTTGGGAAATGCGGGGCGTGTGCTTATGATCCCCGCCTATGCGCCTTCGCCCCTTTCTCGATTTTCCGCTGTGCGCGAGTATCCTGCGCCTGGCTGCGCCGCTCATTCTTTCCATGACCGGCGTTATGCTGATGATGCTCGTGGACGGCCTGTTCCTGGCGCGTTACTCGCTGGAAGCGATCGCAGCGGTCGGGCCGGCCGCGATGGCGTCCTACGTAGTCAGCAGCCTCTTCATGGGCGCCACCGGATACACGTCGACGCTGGCGGCCCATTACTTCGGAGCGGACCGCAAGGAGCGGATCGGTTCGGCGGTCTGGCAGGGCGTCTACCTTTCCCTTGCGACCGGGCTGCTCTGCGCGCTCCTGGCGCCCTGCGCCCCATGGATCTTCGGGCTGGTCGGGCATCCGGCGGCCGTGCGTTCGCTGGAAGTGCAGTATTTCTCCGTCATGACGCTCGGGATGCCGGCGACCTTACTTGCCGCGGCGGCGTCCGGGTTTTTCACGGGCTGCGGCAAGACCCGGACGGTCATGGTGGTGCAGGTGATCGGACTGGCCTTGAACGCGGGTCTGGACTACGCACTGATCTTCGGGCGCCTGGGCTTCCCGGCCTGGGGCATGCGGGGCGCCGCGCTGGCCACGGTATTCTCGCAGTGCGTCGTTTCGGCGGCCTTCCTTGGATTGTTCCTTTCCAGCGAAAACCGGGCCGCATACGGGACGTGGCGCGCCCGCGCGTTCGACCGCGGGATGTTCGCCCGCCTGCTCCGGTTCGGGCTTCCCATCGGGGCGCGGTATTCGGCGGAGGTGCTCGCCTGGACCGTCTTCCTGTTCTACGTCGGCCGCCTCGGCACCGAGGAGCTGGCGGCTACCAGCATCGCCTGGCGCATCAACGGGCTCGCGTTCTTTCCCATCATCGGCCTTGCGGAGGCGCTGCGCATTCTCGTGGGACAGGCGCAGGGCGGGCGCGACTTCAGCCGCTCGCGCCATGCAACCTGGCAGGGCATCATGATGGCCGAGGTCTACATGGTGGGCGTTGCCGTTCTCTTTCTCGTCTTCCCCGGCCCGCTATACCTGATGTTTCAAGGCCAAGCGGCGCAAGCCCCCGGGGTTGTGGACCTCGGGCGGGTGCTGCTGCGCTTCGTGACGGCGTATTGCCTGCTGGACGCCGTCAATATTGTGGTTGGAGGCATGCTCATGGCCGCCGGCGATACGCGCTGGACGCTGTGGGCATCCCTGCTCCTCCACGGCTCTTTTATCGGCGCGCTGGCCGCCGCGGACGGCCTGGGCCTGGGACTCCTGTCCTTGTGGGGCATAGCCACGGTGTTTGTACTGGGCATCGCGCTTGTCTGGCTGGCCCGATTTCTCTCCGCCGCCTGGGAAAGGATCGAGGTCATCGAGGCGCCGGATGACCTGGTTGCACAGAAAAGCCCGGCCGCCGGGTAAGGGCGAGCCGGGCTTTCCCGAGACGATGCCGCCGCTCTATTCGTGCGGCTCGTTTTCGCCTGGAGGAGACATGTCGGCCCCGCCCGGAGCAGGCATGGGCCCCTTCGGCCCGTCTGGCTCAGCGCTCTTTCCGCCGCCATGCTTGCGCTCCCCGGGCGGCAGCGCCTTGGCGCCTTCCACCCGGCGTCGCTCCTGCAGCTTGGCCAGAACGCCTTTCAAGGCCGCCCGCTGCTTCTCGTCCAAGATGCTGCGAATCTCCATCAGATTCTTGATCCGAAGCTTCGCCATCTCGGTGTGCAGGTTGCCGGTCTTCTCGACGGCTTGCAGCAAGGCGTTCAAGTCCGGGGATTCAGCCGCCAGGAGCCTGGCTTGATCCAAGCCCGCCGTTTCGAGTTCCGCCCGCAGGCGGATCATTTCCTTCTGCTGCACAAAGCTCTTCTCTTTGATCTGCGCTTTTTGTGCGTCAGTGAGCTTGAGAGCGTTCGCGACGCGCGGATGCTCCAGCATCTGCACTGCAAACCCCATTTGCCCCCCGGCCTGTTCGTTCCGCTGCAGCATGCGCCCGGCCTGCGGACGGGTCCCCTGCGGGCGGCCCGGTTGGATGTCTTCCTGCGCCGGTGCCGTCCCAACCAGTGCCGCGACCGCCAGCGCCACCGCCACGTTCTTCATTATCTTCATGTTTTGCTCCTTATTTTGCCGAAAGTTCTCCCTTGTTGCCCACTTCAACGCTCCGTCCACCCGCTTTATTGTGCCGGCGGCGGATTTCTTGTTCCGTTGTGTCCCGCGCCATGCCCGGTGCCGGCGCTATACCTCCAGCCTCTTCTCACAGGGCACCAGGTAGCGCCAGCCCTCTGCCGTGACAACAATCACATCCTCGAGGCGGATGCCGCCGATTCTGGGATCGTAGATGCCTGGCTCAATGGCCAGCACCATGCCCGCGCGCAGGCGCACGTCCCCCGCACCGAGCACGGGCATTTCGTGCAACATCAGGCCCAGGCCGTGGCCCGTGCTGTGGCCGAACCCCCAGACATCGGTCAGCGTGCCGACGGCCTGGTATCCCCGCGCGGTAAGCTCCCTGTCCGCGGCGCGGTGAACGGCCGCCCCGCGCGCTCCCGGCCGGATCGCTGCGAGCGCCGCCGCCTGAGCCGCACGCACGGCACCGTACATTCGCCGCACGGCGGGCTCTGCGCCGCCCCGCACGACCGTTCGTGTGAGGTCACCCCAGTAGCCGTGCTCCAGATGCCGCGGAAAGATATCAATGAGGATGGGCTCCCGGGCCCGCAGCGGCCCGGTTCCCTGCGCGTGCGGCTGCGCACCCTGTGTGCCACAGGCGACAATGATGTCGCGCCCGAAACAGCCGTGGTCGAGGAGCACATGCCGCGCGGCCCGCCTCACATGCTCGGAGGTCAGCCGCTCGCCGTGCGCGCGCAGGATCCCCTTTTCATCGATTTCAGCGCGCGCAATCATCTCCACGGCGGAGCGCATGGCAATGACTGCGGCCTGCTGCACCTCCGTCATCTTGCCAATCTCTTCCGCCGTCTTAACGGCCCGCTCCGCGGGCCGGTCACTCAGGACGAGGCGGACGCCCTGCCGCCGCAGGGCGTCCGCAATGCCGAGCGGGAAATCCGGGAGCACGCGGACGGCGCGCACATCGAAACGCTTCAGCAAGGCTGCACACCACGCTGCATCCCGCCCGCCGGGGTGCACGCCCAGCATTTCCGGCGTAAACACGCTGGTTCCGGCTGCGCCGGTCGCACGGCGATATTCGAAGCGCGGAACAACCAGATACACCTCGCCGCCCGCGGCCAGGCAGACCGCACGCTCCGACAGCCTGAGTCCCGTTAGATACTCGATTTCAGGGCTCGTTTCGGCTGTCCCCGCAAGCAAAAAAGGGGTTGTTAACTTCCTGCGATTTGAGCGCGCCTTCGTTTCCGATGCTATTTCTTTCATCTTCGCCGCTTTTCCTGCCGTCCTTGTGACTTTCCCAATCTGACCTGCCCACGGTCGCGCGCCCTCGCATTACCCTCTTCTCCAAACCGAAGCCACACGTTTCTTTGTTTCTCCACCCGCGCGCCTCGACACATATTTGTAACTATCTGCAATATGTTGTTAAATAACAGTTTGTGCTCTGCAATGACCCTCCGCTTCGAATCGGTCCGCTCCGTGCTTGCCGCCCGCAAGAACTGCCGGCGCAGGCCGACGCGCCTGTTCCCCGCCGCCCCGTACAACAAATTTACTTCTTTTGCTTGACCGGCGGCCGCCTTCCTCTGTGGATAAGAATTCGATTTTGACACCGTTTTCGAGCGAACGCGGCCTGTTTATAACCTGTTTATATCTTTTCCGGTTTTTTCCTTGTCTCGGAGAAGAGCTTGTTGCACTGTGCGGCGTGATTTTGGAGCACAAAAGCTTTGATTCTGACGCCTTCTGTCATGGCTCTGGCCGCATACGGAGTACCTCATGAGCCTACACGCCGCCTCTGAATTGTGGGTGAAGGTGTGCGAGCAACTGCAGCGCACGTTGCATCCGGATATTTACTCGCGCTGGATCGCCGTCATCGAGGCCGCGGATCTGGGCGAGAACTCGCTGACGCTTTCGGTCGACAACGACTTCTACCAGAGCTGGCTCGAGGAGAACTACCTGCCCGTGATCGAGACCACGCTGGCCGCCGTGGCCGGCGTGTCCCTTCGGATTGATTTCGTCATCCGTCCCCGCACCCAGGCGGAGGAGGAGCACCCGCAGGCGCAGGTGCAGGCCGCCCCGGCCCCGGCCATGTCGCGCAGTGCGCCGCTTGAAACCAAGCTGAATCCGCGCTACACGTTCGACGAGTTTATCGTCGGCTCATCCAACACCTTCCCGCATGCATCTGCGCTGGCCGTGGCTCAGGCCCCCGCCCGGGCCTACAACCCGCTCTTCATCTACGGAGGCGTGGGGCTGGGCAAGACCCATCTCATGGAGGCCATCGGCAACCACATTCTGGCCTCGTCGCGCGCCCGCGTCTGCTACATCAGCTCCGAGGCCTTTCTCAACGAGTATATCGACGCCCTGCAGACCCGCAGCATCATGCAGTTCCGCAAGAAATACCGCAGCGTGGATCTGCTGCTGATTGACGACATTCATTTTCTGGCGAGCAAAGAGCGGCTGCAGGAGGAGTTCTTCCATACCTTCAACACGCTCTACGACGCCCGCAAGCAGATCGTTATGACCAGCGACCGGCCGGCCAGCGAGATTGCGGGGCTCGAGCAACGCCTCGTTTCCCGCTTCGAATGGGGGCTGGTAACCGAGCTGGAGTCGCCGGACCTCGAAACCCGTATAGCGATTCTCCGCCACAAGCAGGCGCAGGCCAAGGTGTCGATCCCCGACGATATTCTCTTCTTCATCGCTCAGAATATCCGGTCCAACATTCGACGCCTCGAAGGCGCGCTTGTCCGCACCGTCTCGTACGCGGCCCTCACGAAGCGGCCCCTTTCGATCGACACGGTCAAAAACCTCCTGCGCGACACCCTGGAGCAGGAAAAACACAGCGAAGTCACCTTTGCAACAATCCAGAAGGCGGTCGCTGCCCAGTACGACATCCGCTTGAGCGATATGTCCAGCTCCGACCGTCACCGCTCCGTGGCCGTCCCCCGCCAGGTGGCCATGTACCTTTGCCGCCGCATGACCAATTTCTCTTATCCCGACATCGCTGCCGCATTCAACAAGACTCACGCCACGGTTTTGCATGCCTTTCGCCTGATCGAGAATCGCGTGAAAACCGACCCCGAACTTGGCAAGCGCCTGGAACTGATCTGCGAGAAACTCGAGCACTCTAAGGCTGTGTAAGATATCTTGTGCGTTCCCTGTTCATGAATCTTGTCGACATGTTATGAGCGTAAAGTTCACAGCTTTATCAACTCCTTGCTTCGCGACCATCGCCCCGTCCTTGCTGGCTGTTTTGATCGCTTTCCCGCGTTTTAGGGTTTTCAACAGGCATATGTACTGATAGTGTAGATTTAAATTAGAGTATCAGATCGTTCTGATGCCTGATGATGGAAGATAAAAAGGATCGGGAGGACGGCATGAAAATCAAGGTTGCCAAACAGGCTCTGCTCAGCGGACTTCAAACCGTTCAAAATGTCGTCGGCGGACGCAGCACCATCCCGATCCTCTCCAACGTCATGATCTCTGCGGAGAAGAGCGAACTCTGGCTCACAACGACCGACCTCGACGTTACGATCCGGGCGCGGGTGGAAGCGGAAGTGATCAAGCCCGGCGGAACGACGCTTCCCGTGCGCCGGCTTTCCAGCATCGTTCGCGAACTGCCCGAGCAGCCCGTCGAAATCAACGTGGACGACAAGGACACCGCCACGGTGGAGTGCACGTCCTCGTACTACCGGATCATGGGGCTGTCGGTGGACGAATTTCCGCCGCTTCCCAAGCCGGAATCAAAATATACGTATCATCTCGACCAGGGCGTATTTCGAGAGATGATGAAGAAGACGGCGTATGCCGCCTCCACGGACGAGACAAGGCACGTGCTCAACGGCGTGCTGCTCAGCTTCCGCGCCGGCAAGCTCACGGTCGTTGCGACCGATGGACGGCGCCTGGCTTTCGTGGAACATGAAGTGGAGGTCCCCAAAGAAGCCGAGATCGACATGATCCTGCCCAACAAAACCGTGGCGGAACTCATGCACGTTCTGAAGGACGAGGGAGAGCTGCACGTCTATGGCCGCGAAAACCAGATCATGTTCGAGATGAAAGACAGCCTGGTCGCCTCCAAGCTCGTGGAAGGGACCTATCCCAACTACCGGCAGGTAATTCCGGCGCAGTCGGACGAACGGATCACAATAAGTCGCGAAAGCCTCCTGACGGCCCTGCGTCGCGTGGCGCTGGTGACCAGCGATAAGTCGAACGCGATGAAGCTCACGTTCGGCAAGAACAAGGTTGTGGTGTCGATGACCACGCCGGATGTTGGAGAAGCGCGGGAGACGGTGCCGATCAAATACTCCGGCAAGGATCTGACCGTTGCCTTCAACCCGGAGTTCATGATGGATCCGCTGCGGCACCTCGCGAATGACGAGGTCTACCTGGAGCTCACCGACGAGCTCAGCCCCGGCCTGATCAAGTGCGACATCCCGTTCTTGTACGTGCTGATGCCGATGCGCCTCACCTGACCGGGCGATCTCGCGCAAGGTCGAGGAAGGTGGCTGCTGCGGTCCGTAGGGACCCGCCGCGCCGGAACTACCCCCTGCACCGAGCAAGGGCCCTGATAGCCCTCTGATCCTCGGCTACGGCTCGCTCGGAGAGCTCTCCCCACAGGGAAGACCTGAACAGACTGTATGTCTGGCTGGGTAGGGCGACGCCTCCAGAGGAGCCGCTTGTCGCCAGGGCGTCCGCCAAGGACGCTGCGGGCCTGCTACTTCTTCGCGCCGGATTTTCCTGCCACAACAGCCACGGCCGGCTTGCCTTTGTTCTGGTGCACCATCTGCCAGATGGACAGGGCCTGGCTCACGGTCCAATAGAGCACAAGCGCCGACGCCATGCTGTAGAAGAGAAACAGGAAGATGACCGGCATGAACATCATGATCTTCTGCTGCTGGGGATCCCCGCTGGAGGGCGTGATCTTCTGCTGCCAGACGGTCAGCCCGGTCATGACGAGCGGAAGGATGTTCAGGGAAAGCGAGAAGGGCAGCAATCCCGCCAGCAGCCCTTCCGGCTCGCTCAGGTCCTTGATCCACAGGAAGGAGGCAAACCTCAACTCCACGGCGCTCTGCAGGACCGTGAAAAGGGCGATGAAGACCGGCAGCTGCAGCAGCATCGGCAGGCAGCCTGCCATGGGGTTGACCTTGTGCTCCTTGTACAGGGCCATCATCTCCTGGTTCATCTTCTGCGGCTTATCCTTGTATTTCTCGCGCAGCTGCGTCACGAGCGGCTGAAGCTCCTGCATCCGCTTCATGCTCTGCGTGCTCTTGAGCGTCAGGGGCCACAGGAGGAGTCGCACCAGAACCGTCAGGAGGATGACCGCCACGCCGTAGTTCGGCAGGACAGCGTGAATGCCGTTCAAGACCGGCAGCATCATCTTGCAGATCCAGCCAAACCACTTGCCCAGATCCATCACCTCGTCCTGGCGGTAGCCAAGCTCCTTAAGGAGCGTATACTTCTTCGGCCCAAGGTAGTACGACGCTTGCCTGATTTCGGAGGACCCGGCATCCACCGAAGCGGCCGCATATTGAACGCTGGCAGCGACGGCGGTGATGGTCGCGCTCTGCGCCGAATCATTACGCCGCCAAGCGGTGAGAGTACTGCCGGCCGTCTTTCCGTTCTCGCCGGCATACAGAATCTGTACGAAGAAACGGCTCTTGACCGCGGCCCACAGGACCGGGTCGTTCGACGTGTAATCGACGGACAGCGGCATCTGGCCCGATACTTTGGCCTGCGCGTCAAACAGGGGCAGAACGGGCGACTTGGAGAAGAACCCGCTCTTCATCCAGTAGCGCACGCCTTCGCCGCCGTGGGTTGGCAGCGTGTCGAGGCCGAGGAACGCCAGGTCGGCAGGGCGCGCCTTGGGGTCTGCCTCCATGGGCCCCGCAGAGAGTCCGTAGGGCGGCAGCTTGACCACGGCAGGCGTCTCGTTGGAGAAGACGTCGGTGATGGACAGGCGATAGGCGTCGTCCAACGATAGCGTTCTTTGAAGCAGCAGGCCGTTAGGGAGCTGTGCGCTGACCGTTGCGGCATTGCCCGCCGGGCCCCTCATCAGGCGATAGCCGCCGTTCGTGGGGAACGCGCTCCCGCGAAACGACAGCGCCGGCTGGCTTCGAAAATCGTGGACTAGCGGCGGGCTGCCGGGCGTGCGCGCGGAGGGATAGTTCACGAGCTCCGCGGAGACGATGCCGCCGTTGAGCGAAGAAAGGGTGAACCGCACCAACGCGTTGGAAAGGACGAGCGTCTTTTCGGGCTCAGGGGCTTGGGAGGCGGGCCTCTCGAGAACTGGCGCCGGCTCCGGTGCCGCGCGCAGGGCCGTATCGGCCGGCAGGGAGGCTGGAGGATGGTTTGTGGCCGCAGCCTGAGCGGCCTCCGCCTGGCTCCTCGGAGGCGGGGCGTTGAGGCGGGACCAGTATCCCCAGCCCAGCAACAACGCGATAAGCAGCGCCACGATGGTAATGTCAGACTTGTTCATGAATATGCTCTCTTCTGGTAATCTACCGCGTTAGGGTGTCTGGCACCGGGTCCACGCCGCCCGCGTGAAACGGGTGGCATTTCAAAAGGCGCTGCGCGGCCAGCGCGAGGCCGCGCCATGCGCCGTGACGCTCCAGCGCGACAATGGCATAGGCCGAGCAGGAGGGGTGAAACCGGCAGCACGGCCCGAGCCACGGCGAAATCGCCAGCTGGTAGGCCCGGAGTATCAAGATCAGGATCCACCGCATGCTGCTTCTCCGAGTTAGGTCTCCGGTTTCAAGATTCCGGCCCGTTTCGCCAGCGCAAAGAGCTCTTTCTCCCGGGCCTCCGCCCGCGAAGACAGCAAAGGCGGCCGCGCGAGCAAAATAACATCCACCGGCCCCTGCAGGCGATGCCGGAGGAGCCGGAATGCCTCGCGCAGGTATCGCCGTGCCCTCGACCGGTCCACGGAGCGACGAAAAGACTTGCGGGACGCCACGGCGCCAAGGCGCAAGCTTGCCCCGCTGCCGCTGCGTAGCCAGAGAACCATGCAGGCCCCGACCACCTTGCGCCCCTGGTCGAACGCCTCCTTGAAGTCAGGCGAGTTCGTGAGCCGCATCCGCCGCGACAACCGCATGTCGGGTCGCCCGGGCGTCGCGCCGTCGCAACCTGCGTGCTCCGCGGGGCGTCGCTCCATGCAGGACCTCAGACCGTAAGTTTTACCCGGCCGCTCTTGCGGCGGCGGGCAATGATCTTTCGTCCGCCCTTTGTGGCCATGCGTGCCCGGAAACCAATCTTACGCTGACGTTTCTTGTTGGAAGGCTTATAGACCTGTTTCATACTCCGCTATCCCCTGTCTTTCAGTCCGCACCGGTACAAACCTGCGGAAGATACTCTCTCGCGCCGCCAAGTCAAGCTTCGTGACTCAGGCCGACGCGCGACTTAGCACCGCCTCCGTGATGGAACGGCCGTCCACAAGCACCGGCGTCTTGCGCGGGAGCCAGGCGCGACGCTTGGCAACCGCGATCATCTTGAAGCCGCGCTGGAAGACGAGCAGAAGATCGATCTGGTAGGCCAGCCAGTAAAATCCTGCCGCCGCCTGGTAGAGCCGGTACACCCGCTTGTCTGCCGCGTCGGCGCCGGGCGAAATATGCAGGCGGGCGAATTCCACGATCAAATCCACAAACTCCACGCAGAAACGCGAGTACGTGCGCATGCTCAGCACGTCGAAGCCGTCTTTTAGCACGTTGAAAAGGGCGGATTCGGTGTAGCCTTCGCGCACCTTGCCCTTGCGGTCATAGGTGAGGCCGAGAAGGCGCCTGAAGAAGCCAAGCAAGGTCCATGGCTTTACCCGTTCCACGGCGAGAACCAGACGCCCGTCCGGCTTGAGCGCCTTATGGCACTCTTCGATCCATTGGGAGTCGTCGCGGATGCGCTCGAGCTCGCCGGTGACGACGATGGCGTCGAACGATTTTTTCTCGAATGGAAAAAGTCCGTCTGTTGTCGTGCCCACGCGGGCGGGAACAAGCTCCCGGACCGCTGCCGCCGTGCCCTCGTCCGGAACAAGGGTGGTCCAGGTGCCGCCGGCGCGCCGGCGCAGATGGTACGAAAGGGAACCCGGCTCGCCGCCGAGGTCCAGGCCGATCAGTCCATCCGCGTCCCCGAGCGCGCGGAGTATTTCATGGAGTTTTACGCGCAGCGGGAGGGACTTCTTGAAAAGCCGGAGTCTACCGGACGCAGATGAAGTAATACTACTGTCGTGCATGCCCTGTTTCCCTTCTGGCCGCACAGTATAGCAAGGTAGCCCAGAGCGTCAACCCGACGGAAAACGTTGCCGGCCTTCTTGCCTTTTTGATAGCATCCCAAGTTAACCAATGGGTGTGGGTCTCACATGAAGATTCAAGTCCTCTCAGCGTCGGAAGCGGGTTCCAAAACATTCACAGTTCTGGAATTTACAGATCAGGGCGAGGTCGTGATTGGACGGGGCGCCGAATGTGAGGTGTGCATCAAGGACGCGCAAAGCTCGCGCCGCCACGCCCGGATCTTCTGGATCGGCGGGAAATCATTTGTAGAGGACATGGAGAGCAAGAACGGGACCCGCCTGAACGGAAAGAGTATCCGGCGCGCGGGGCTGGCGAACAACGACCAGATCCAGATTGGAGACACCGTCCTGACGGTTGCGGGGGTTCTGGCGCATGAGCGGAATACCGCCTGTATCCAGTTTCGCGACGACCCGGCCCCCGTGCTGGTGACATTGAACCAGAACGAACCGGACCTGCTGTCGCAGAAGTCGCAGCTTCATCCCAAGGAGATGGAGCGCCAGATTGCCGTGCTGCAGGAAATCTCGCGCATCAGCCAGCTTGTTGCGGGCAGTCAGGACGTCGACACGACAGTTTCTGAGGTGCTGGACGATATTCTGGAGCTGCTGTCGGCCGATACGGCCTGCCTGCTCATGTGCGATTCAGCAAGCGGGGGCTGGCAGGTCGTGCTGTCTTCCCAGAGGCTGGGCTTGGACCCCCATATCACGGTAAGCAGCACCATCATCTCGCAGGCACGGAAGGAAGGGCAAGCGATTCTCTCGGCCCATCCGCTGTCGGACGACCGGTTTGACCCCAGCCACAGCATTTTGACACAGGGGATTTCCTCAGCCGTCTGTGCGCCCATCCGAACGGATAATGAATTCTGTGGAGTGCTGTCACTCGACCGGCGCGAGCGCGCCACCGCGTTCGATGAGACGGATCTTCGGGTCACGGCCACTGTCGCCGGCTTGCTGAGCCTCCTGTTAGACAAGGAGCGCCTCGCGATGGAATCCCGGCAGGGCGCGCAGCCGAAATAGGGGGAGAGGGTTCATCCGAACGCTCACAGCCCGGCGACGATGGCGGCGATGCGCTTCCCGGCCTGCCCATCCCAGAGCGGCGGGATGCTCCCTTTCTTTGAGTTGCCCGCGAGAATCTTCTCGAGTTCCAACTCCAATCGGGACGTGTCCGAGCCAATCAGGATGTTCGTGCCAAGCTCAACCGTGACGGGTCTTTCCGTATTCGTGCGCAGGGTGAGGCAGGGGATCTGCAGATAGGTGGATTCCTCCTGCACGCCGCCGGAATCCGTGACAATCGCCGCCGCATGTCGTTGGAGCCAGAGGAATTCGAGATAGCCGAACGGCTCGGTCAGCAGCATGCCGCCGGTGGCCGCCCCAAGGTTGAACTGAGAGATCTTCTGGCGCGTTCTCGGGTGGATCGGGAAGACCACGGGTATCGTCTGGCTCGTCTGCGCCAGCGCCCGGACCAGCGATGCAAGTCCGGCGGGATCGTCCACGTTGGACGGGCGATGCAGGGTCACGAGCACAAAGCGCTCGGGCAGGCCGGGAAGGTTCGGGTTGCGGGCCTGGGGCAGAAGGCGGATCAGCGTGTCGATCATGACATTGCCGACAAGATGAACCTTTCCGCGCGCCACGCCTTCCCGAAGCAGGTTTGCGTCCCCATCCGCGGAGGGCGTGAACAGGAGCGAGCTGAGCTGGTCCGTAAGGAGGCGATTGATCTCCTCGGGCATGGTCCGGTCCGACGAGCGCAGGCCTGCCTCCACATGCCCCACGGGGATGCCCAGCTTGCACGCCACAAGGGCGGCCGCCACAGTGGAATTGACATCGCCATACACCAGCACAAGATCCGGCTTTTCCTGCAGGGCGACCTGCTCGAACCGCACCATGATGTCCGCCGTCTGCCGGGCATGCGATCCGGACCCGACCTCCAGGTTGTGGTCAGGCTGCGGCATTCCGAGCTGCTCGAAGAATGTGCCGGACATGTTCGCGTCGTAGTGCTGGCCGGTGTGGACGAGCGCCTGGTGCACGGCACGGTGTTCGCGGAGCGCCGCGAGCACCGGAGCGGCTTTCATAAAATTCGGCCGCGCGCCCACCACGTGTAACACTTTCATTGCAAAAGATCCTCCCGGCGGCGGCTGAACCTTTCGGCCCCCGGCGCTTCTACTCCGGCTTGTGGTCCCTGGTCATCAGGGCTTCCACCGCATGCAGCGGGCTGCGCTGCGAGTGAAGGACATGGTAGACCTGGTCGGTGATCGGCGCCTGGATGCCGGCCTGCGCCGCAATGTCCCGCGCGATCGCGCAGTTTCCGACGCCTTCGGCGACCTGTTTCATGCTTCCGAGAATATGGTCGATCGTTTCGCCGCGCCCGAGCCGCTCGCCCACGGCGTGATTGCGGCTCAGCTTGCTGGCGCAGGTGACGATGAGGTCTCCGATTCCGCTCAGGCCCGCGAACGTGGGCGCCTTGGCGCCCAGGGCCAGGCCCAGGCGCGACATCTCCGCGAGGCCGCGCGTGATCAGGGCCGCACGCGTGTTGTCGCCAAAGCCAAGCCCGTCGCTGATCCCGGTGGCGAGGGCGATCACGTTCTTGAGGGCGCCGCCGAGCTCCACGCCGACCACGTCGTCCGAGGTGTAGACGCGGAATCGCGCGCCGCTGAAAATCTGCTGCACTGCCACTGCGTACTCTTGCGATGCGGACGCAGCGACGACCGCCGTGGGCATGCCGCGCGCCACCTCCTCTGCGTGGCTGGGCCCCGACAGGGCGGCAACCTGCGCCCGGGGCATGATGGACGCCGCCACCTGGGTCATGCGCTCGCGCGTTTCGGGGTCGAATCCCTTGGCGACGCTTACCAGGCGGCACTGCGGATCCAGCAGCCCGGCAAAGGAGGTGAGAACGGCGCGGAAGAAGCGCGTGGGCACGGCGAGGACGAAGAGGTCTGTGTCGCGCACGGCCTCCGCGCGATCTGCTGTGAGAACAACGCCGTGCGGCAACTGCACGCCGGGCAGGTACAGCTTATTCTCGCGCCAGGCGCGGGTCTTTTCGATGTAGTCCGGGAACGCTCCCCAGAGCTTTACCGCGTGGCCCTTCTGGTGAAGGAGCAGCGCGAGCGCCGTGCCCCAGCCGCCGTCGCCGAGAATAGAAATCCGCTCGCCCATCATGCACCTCCGGGAGTTGACGTACCGGTCTGCGAACTGCCTGTGCGCTTCTTGCCGGATCCAAAACGATGCTCCGTCCCGTCCAGGAGGCGGCGGATATTGGATTTGTGGCGCCAGATCGTGAGCAGCGCCAGGCCGCTGAGAGCCGAGCGCACGGGCAGCCCGTAGGGCATCGACGGCAGCCAGGCCGAGCCGCCGACCACGAGGGCCGCCGCGATGGAGGCGAACGATACGTACCGCGTCACGAGAAACGAGATCAGCCACGCGGCCAGGCCGATGCCCATGGAAAGGGGCGCGATCCCGACCAGTGCGCCGGCGCTGGTGGCGACCCCCTTGCCGCCGCGGAAGCCGAGATAGACCGGCCAGTTATGGCCGGCTATGGCGGCGCAGCCGAACAGGAGCTGCAGGACGGCGCTTTGTGGCAGCTCGCCCAGCGAGGCAAACCAGAACGCCGGAACAAAGCCCTTCAGCGCGTCGCAGACAAAAGCGAGAATGCCCCAGGTCTTTCCAACGCTGCGAAACACGTTCGTCGCGCCGATGTTGCCGCTCCCGACGCGGCGGATGTCCACGCCGCGCGCGCGGGCAATCAGGAACCCGAATGGGACGGCGCCCAGGAGGTAGGACGACAAGGCCAATCCAACGATCACGACATAGTTCATGGTGTTCTTTCCAGCCGCCGTCAGGACGTGCGGCTGATAACAAAGCCGGCCACGGCGCGCAGGGCGTCCGCCGGCCCGCGCTTCAGATGTTCAAGTTCGCGCACGCCGTTCCGGATCAGGGCGTGCGCCTTGTCGAGCGCTTCTGCGCGCGAATACAGGGAGAGGCAGGTCAGCTCCGGCTCTTTCGCGGCGTGCGCGGGGGCTTCATCGAGCACGTCGTCGGTGATTTGAAAAGCCAGCCCGAGATGTGTGGCGAATGTGCCCAGGCGCTGCAGCTCGTCCTGTGTGGCGCCGCCGGCCATGGCTCCCATGCGAATCGCGCAGCGGAACAGGTCGGCCGTCTTGTGCAGATGGATGAATTCCACGGTGGCTGCGTCCGGCTGCTGCGGCGCGGAGAGGTCTTCCACCTGGCCCCCGATCACGCCCTGGCTTCCGGCGGCCTGGGCCAGCTCGCAAACGAGGCCGGCCGTCGTATGGGGCGCCGAAACGTTGGCGCGGCTCAGGATTTCGAAAGCAAGGGCTTGGAGGGCGTCTCCCGCCAGGACCGCGTTGGCCTCGCCGAAGGCGATATGGCAGGTGGGCTTTCCGCGGCGCTCGTCATCATCGTCCATGCAGGGCAGGTCGTCGTGAATGAGTGTATAGGTGTGCAGCAGCTCCACGGCCAGGCCCGGCGGGAGGCCGGCCTCCGCCGGGGCGCCAACGGAGGCCGCGGCCTCCATGGCCAGCAAGGGGCGCAGCCGCTTGCCGCCGGAGAAGACGGCATAGCGCATGGCCTTGTGCAATGCCGCCGGCCGCGTGTCTGCCGGCGGCAAGGCACGCTCCAGGGCGGCATCGATTTGGAACCGTCGTTTTTCGAAATGGGCTTGCAGATCGAACATGGATTGCTCTCAAATTGCGGCGGGAGCGTAGCGCATGCGCCGGCTGATTGCAAACGCGGGTTTCTGTAGCGTTTGAAGTGGACAAGAGCGGGACAAGATAGAAACATGTGCTCCGGCGACCGGCGGCGGCGCGAAGGAGAGCAACACGTGCAACACGACTATTCTGCGGACTTCGAACGGAATCTTGCCCGGTACCTGGACGAGTGGAAAGAGCTGCTCCAGTTTCCCAGCATCAGCGCCATGCCAGCGCATCATGCGGACTGCGAGGCGTGCGCGGCCTGGCTCGTGCGTCATCTCACGGGCATGGGAATGACGGCCGGGCTGGTGCCGACCGGCTTCAAGTCGATGGTGTTTGCCGAATCTCCGACGCAGCCGGGCCGGCCCACGGTGCTGTTCTATGGCCACTACGATGTGCAGCCCGTCGATCCCGTCGAGAAGTGGACCACTCCGCCGTTCGAGCCGGACCTGCGCGACGGCCGCATGTATGCGCGTGGAGCTCAGGACAACAAGGGGCAGGTATTCTTCATGCTCAAGGCCGTGGAGACGCTGCTGCGCAAAAAAGCTCTGCCGTGCAATGTGAAGATTCTGATCGAGGGCGAGGAGGAGTCGGGCAGCCTTGGCATCAAGGCGTCGCTGGAGGCGTGGCGCGAGCGGCTCAAGGCGGACGTCCTGATGGTGGCGGATACCAACATGGCCGAATCCGGTGCGCCCGCGATTATCATGGGGCTGCGCGGCATCATCAGTTTCTCAATCGCGCTGCACGGGCCCAGCCACGACCTGCACTCTGGCATCCACGGCGGCGTGGCGCCCAACCCGGCTCAGGGCATGGCCGCGCTGCTGGCCTCGCTCCATCACGTGGACGGGAGCATAGCGGTGCCGCGCTACTACGAGAGCGTCGAGGCGCCGTCCGCCGCCGAGCGGGCGCTGGCGACCGCCGAGGAATTTGACGCGGCGGGGTATCGCGCCGCGACCGGCGCGGACGCGCTCGCGGGCGAGCGCGAGTTCAGCCCCGCGGAACGCGTGGGGTTCCGGCCGAGCATCGATATCAATGGAATTCACAGTGGATTTGGAGGGAGTGGCGGCAAGACCATCATTCCCGCCGTGGCGCAGGGCAAGTTCACGGCCCGGCTGGTCCCCGGCCAGAACCCGGAGCGGTGCCGCGATGCGATCCTTGCCCATTTGAAGGCAAAAGTACCATCGGGGCTGCGGCTGGAGATTGAGGAGATCGGAATCGGCGGACCGGGTTTTCGGATCGATTTGAAGACCCCAGTGCTGGACCAGGCGCGCGGCGTGCTGGATCAGCTGACGGGCAGGCCTACCGTGCTCTTATGGGAGGGAGCGTCCGTTCCGATCGTGGCCGGCCTGTGGCGGGTTACTGGCGCCGCGCCGCTGCTCGTCGGTTTCGGGCGCGAGGCAGACCGGATCCACGCCCCGAACGAGTCGTATTCCATCGAACAGCTCCGGTTGGGATTTCTCTACGCGACGCGTTTTCTCTCCAGTCTGAAAGCCTAGGGTCGATTCATGAGCGCTGCCCACGCGGCAACAATTACTCCATCATTAAAGTGGGGACGTTCTACTTAATATACTGACAAGCAATATGTAGCAAAGAAATAGACACACATATGATGAATCGGATACATTTCGTCCATGCCACGGGTCGGAAGAATATATCAGCGCGCGCTGTGTTACCACCTGATGAATCGAGGGGTAAATGCGGGCCTTATCTTTGAGGACGATCAGGATAGGGAATACTTCAGTCGGCTGGTTGTCGAATACAAGGAGTTGTGCGGGGCGAAGGTGTACCACTGGGCGTGGATGGGTAACCACTACCACATGCTCGCCGAGGTGGTTTACGCGAATCTGCGCGGCTTCGTCGGCGGTTTGCAGCAGGCTTATGCACAGTATCACCATAAGCGGCACAAGAGCACGGGCGTGTTCTGGCAGGGGCGATTCAAGAGCCGGCCTGTGGAGGTCGGCCCGCATCTTATGGGCTGCGGACGGTACGTTGAACGCAATCCTGTGCGCGCGGGGCTGATAGCTGTCGCCTGGGACTATCGCTGGTCAAGCGCCGCAGCGTACACGCGCAAAGCGGCGGATGCGGTGACGGACGAGAATCCGTACTTGGGTGCGTTGGGCGAGTCGGAGCGGAAGGCCTACGGCGAGGCGCTGATGTCCGGCATCGATGAAGCGATCATGCGGAGTGTCAACCGCAAGAAGATTGCTGGAAGCTGCGCATTCGCTGCGAAGGTACAGATGGAGCGCGGACGGTACCGCGTAAAACGGGGAAGACCAATCAAAAGTGCGTCCATTACAGTATAACATGTTAGAGCATAAGATATAAACTAGAACGTCCCCAATCATTTCCCCAATTGTTCGATGGTTCATCGAGGGAAAGGAAATGCGATGAAGCCGCGGCGCGTGAATCCGTACCGGAAGCATCTGGTCTCATCTATCCCGGCGGGTCGACGACAGAAGCTCTGCTATGAATCCGTTCATCTTTTTTGTAGGTGTTGCCGCCCTACTCGTGGCGGCAGGACTGCTCTCGTGGTTGTCCGAAAGGAAGCGGACGCAAGACCTGAAGGCGCTCGCCGCATCCCTCAAGTTCTCGTTCTCCGCCACAGACGGCGCGGTACCGGGGGCGGTGGGCCTCTTTCACCTGTTCTCACAAGGCCGCTCTCAAAACGTGACCAACATCATGCGGGGAAGCGCCAACGACATCGATGTAAGCATCATGGATTACCGGTACACCACCGGAAGCGGAAGAAACGCCCACACGTGGAAGCAGACGGTGATCGTGTTCCAAAGCCCCCTTCTGAACCTGCCGTCCTTTGCGTTGCGTCCGGAAAATCTATTTTACAAGATCGGCGCGGTCTTCGGTTGCCAGGATATCGATTTCCCCTCGCACCCCGCTTTCTCCAGACGGTACTTGCTGCAGGGAGAGGATGAGAACGCAGTCCGGGCGTTGTTCTCCAACTCCCTTCTGTCCCACTACGACCGGAGCAAAGGGAGGAGCACGGAAGGGGCCGGCGATGGCTTTATCTTCTATCGAGCGTCCAAACGGGTTCCGGCGAGAAGAATCAGGGGATTCCTGCAAGAAGGCTTCGCCCTCTTCAGCCTGATGAAAACAGGAGCCTGAACGCCCGGCCCGCAGCGGGGCGCTTGCCGCGATCCAGAACGGAAGTAGACGGATGAACATGCCCACCCACATAGCCGCCGGCGCGTGCCTGGCTCTTGCGCTCACGCGCTCGGTGCGAAGGCACCCGGAATCCCCGGTCGGGGTCGGCCTCTTCGCAGTGGGAGCTGTCGCGCTTGGTCTGGCCGCTCATTTTCTTCTCGACCTGCTCCCTCACTACGCCTGGGTGGTCTACCTCGATTGGTTCAAGCCGCTGCCCTTTCACTGGCTCGCCCGGGAGGCCGCCCTCGGCCTCGCGGTGGCGATTCCCGCCTTCCTTCTGGCCGGCCGATCGTGGCTCTACGTTGGTTGCGGCATGTTCGGAGCGATTTACCCGGACGTGGAGAAGGTCCTTGCCGTAGATCTCCACGTGCCCAGTGGGGTCATTCTCTTTGGCTGGCACAGCTCCGAGCTGTCGACTCGGACGGCTGGACTCCCGAAGGCGTTTCTTATCGGGATCGAAAGCCTGCTTATCGTCGGCTTCCTGTTTGCCATGTGGAGGATGAAAAAAGCCGCAGCCAACAAAGGCGCATGAGCCGCTGAAGATTGGAAGCGGAAAAGGCCCCGCGGCCTACATGCAGAGGCTGCCTTGACCGTTCTTCGCTCTGGACGGCTTCGGCGAGGCATTGTAGCTTGCGGACTGTGCAAACGGACAAGACGATGGCAACACCGCCCGCGCCGCTCCCGACCGGCGCGACCGAGGAGCTCCAGGGCGGCGTGGAGAGCATCGTCTACCGCTCCGAGGAAAGCGGATACACCGTGTGCGCGGTGCGCCTGCCGGGCCGGGCCGACCTCGCGACGGTGGTAGGGCACTGCGCCGCCATGTGGATCGGCGAGAACCTGAAGGCCTCCGGCCGCTGGGTGCGCCACAAGCAGCACGGGCTCCAGTTCCAGGCCGACTCCATTCTCTGCATCGCGCCCACCTCCGCCAAGGGCATCGAGCGCTACCTCGCCAGCGGGATGATCCGCGGCGTGGGCAAGGTCACGGCGAAGCGGCTTGTCGCCGCCTTCAAGGAGGATACGCTGCGCGTGATCGAGAAGGAATCCGCCCGGCTCGAGGAGGTCGAGGGGCTCGGGCCGGCGCGCCGCAAGAAGATCAAGGAGTCGTGGATCGAGCAGCGCGCCGTGCGCGACATCATGATCTTTCTCCAGAGCCATGGGATGGGCACCGCCCATTCTGCCCGCATCTACCGGCACTACGGCAACCAGGCGATCGGGATCATCCGCGCGGACCCGTACCGTCTGTGCGAAGACGTCTGGGGCATCGGGTTCAAGACAGCCGACGGCGTCGCGATGAGCCTCGGCGTGCCCAAGGAATCCGAGCTGCGCGCGCGTGCGGGGCTGGCCTACGTCCTGCAGACGCTGACGGACGAAGGGCACTGCTACTGCTCCGTCGCGGAGCTGATCCTGCAGGCACAGGCGCTGCTGGAGATCCCGCCCGAAATCCTGACGGCGGCCATGGAGCACGAGGTGCGGCGCGGCACGCTCGTCAACGACCAGAACCGGATCTATCTTAAGGCGCTGCATGAGGCGGAGACGCAGATCGCGCGCAAAATCCAGGCCCTGCTGGAAGCCGCTGCCAGCTTCAAGACGATCATTGCTGACAAGGCCCTGCCGTGGGCCGAGAAGCGCATGCGGATTGAATTCGCGCCGCTGCAGGCCCACTCGCTGAAGATGTCCCTGGAGCAGAAGGTGTCGATCATCACGGGCGGCCCGGGCGTGGGCAAGACCACCATCATTCGCGCGCTTGTCGACATCTTCGCCGCGCGCGGCCTCTCCATGCAGCTCGCGGCGCCGACCGGCCGCGCGGCCAAGCGCATGGAGGAAGCCACGCGGCACGAAGCGCGAACGCTCCACCGCCTGCTGAAGTATCTGCCCAAGTCCGGCACGTTCGAGCACGGCCGGGACAACCCGCTGAAAGACCAGGTGTTCATCCTGGACGAAGTCTCGATGGTCGACGTGCCGCTCATGCACCACTTCCTCAACGCGCTGCCGGACAGCAGCCACCTCGTGCTGGTGGGGGACGTGGACCAGCTCCCGAGCGTTGGGCCGGGCAACGTCCTGCGCGATTTGATCGGCTCCGGTGCCGTGCCCTTCTGCAGACTCGAGACCATCTTCCGGCAGGAGAAAGGCGGATACATCGTCCGCAACGCGCACCACGTCAACAACGGGGAAGCGCTGGAGCTGCCGGCGGCGGGGGAATTGTCGGACTTCTACTTCATCGAAGCCGCGGAGCCGGAGCAGGTCATCGCAAACATGATGGAACTGGTCACCGAGCGCATTCCGCGCAAGTTCGGGTTCGATCCGATGACCGACGTCCAGATCCTGACACCCATGCGCAGGAACCAGCTGGGGGCCGACAACCTGAATGCGCTGCTGCAGGAGCGCCTGAACCCGAACGGTGCGGATATCCAGCGCTTCGGGCGCGTGTACCGGATGGGCGACCGGGTCATGCAGATCCGGAACAACTACGACAAGGAAGTCTACAACGGGGATATCGGCAGGATCAGCAAGATCGCGGCGGAGGACCAGTCGCTGGTGGTCGATTTCGACGGCGTGCATGTCGCGTACGAGTTCGCCGAGCTGGATGAACTGGTGCATGCCTACGCGTGTTCCATCCACAAGTCGCAGGGCAGCGAGTATCCCGCGGTCGTCATCCTGCTGGCCACCCAGCATTTCAAGCTGCTGCAGCGCAACCTGCTTTATACGGCGATCACGCGCGGCCGGAAGCTTGTGTGCCTGGTGGGATCGACCAAGGCCGTCTACCTCGCGGTGCGAAACACGGAGACGCGCCAGCGGCGCACGGGGTTGCAGGAGCGCCTCGGCGCGCAGATGGACCCCGGCCGCATCCTCGAGCCGGAATACAGCGGCTGAGCGGAGGGAGTCCATTCCCTCTTTGCCTGGATCGCCGTCGTCCTGGTTTCGAGCGCCACGGATCGCGACGAAGAGCGGGATAGAGATGGCCGGAGTCACGCCGCGGCCGCGATCACGCCTCATCCGAGGCGTCGGTCGTCCGGTGCCGGCGATAGCGGTTCGGCGTGGTGCCGGTCAGGCGCTTGAAGTGCTTGATGAAGTAGCTCTGGTCGCTGTAGCCGGCGTCGTACGCGATCTCCGTGCAGCTCTTGGAGGTTTTCTCGAGGAGATGCTGCGCGTGGCGGATGCGGACCTGCTGAAGAATCTGCAGCATGCTGCGCCCCGTCGTTTCCTTGATCAGGTGCGCCAGCCGGCACGGGCTGAGCCCGACCTCCCCTGCCAGGGCTGAAAGGCCGATCGGTTTCTGGAAATTCGCGCTGATGAAATCGAACGCTTTGCGCACCTTGGGATTTGAGCGGTTGGACCCGTGGAGGTAGATCGCGTCGATGAAGTCGTCGAGCGTGTCCATCAGGACCTGGGAGAGCTCCTCAAAGCTGCGCGCCTTCACGAGCTGCTCGGTCCAGGCATGATTGCTCTCGATCAGCGGCTCGAGGAGCGGGTTGTCCTCGATCGCGGCGCGCGTGAGGCAGCTCGTCAGCTCGACGGCCCGGGCGCGCAGCACGACCAGCTGCTGCGAGGACAGGAAGATCACGGCCAGCATGTCGTTGAGGATGCGGCGGGCGGCGTTGCGGTCGCCGGATCGGATATTCGCGAGCAGCGCCCGCTCCTTCTCGAATGCGTAGAGCGCCGGCGTGCCGCCGCGCCGCTGCTCGGCGACCGCCTGGTTGATCTGGGCCTGCTGCAGCACGCGCAGCCGGTTCTCCTTCATCAGCTCGGGCTGCCAGCCGCTGATGGTGTAGAACGTGTTGTGAAGAAGCTCTGCCGCTTCCTGGATTCTGACTTCGCTCCACACGGGCAGGTCGCCCACAAAAGCGTCCGCGTCCGCGGCTGACAAGCCGTGCTCAGCCAGGTAGCGGGACGCGGCCTCGGCCTGTCCCGTGCCCTGGGCGGAGAGCACCTCGCCGCCCGCCACCCCGCCATGCACCATGCGCTTGTCCTCGAGCGCCATCACCCAGGTCATCACGCCCGGGAACAACTGCGTCACGAAGACCTCGCCGCGGTTGATGCTCTCCTGGATTGCGTAGTTCCTGCGCCTGCGCACCGGTGCAAGGCTGGCAAAGTGATCCTGCTGCGCCGCTGCAGGCCGGCCTGTGATATCGAGAAACACCGACCGCAGCCCCGCCTCGCGGTGATAGCTGCGGCCCACATCCGTCATGATCCGCTTCGACAATATTGCCATATCCATCCCGCCGTTTGTTCGCTCTTGACCATAAAATAGACAAAATAGAAAAGCAATACGACAAAAACGTTATACTCGTCACAATATTGAGCTAGTGTGATAGGGGCTGGGAAGATACCGTGAGTGCCTTTTCTTGTGGGACAGGTCGGTTGCGGGCACATAAACAACGGGAGAGACGAATGAGCGTGTTGAATCAGATCGCCGAGCAGTTGATGAAGGGGAAAGCCAATGACGTGAAGGCGCTTGTCGAGCAGGCGCTGGCCGCCGGGGAGGCGCCCGTCAAGATCCTGAACGAAGGCATGCTGCGCGGCATGGGCATCATCGGCGAGCGCTTCAAGAAGAACGAAGTCTATGTGCCTGAAGTCCTGATCGCGGCCCGCGCCATGAAGGCCGGCATGCAGATCCTCCAGCCCAAACTGACCGCCGCCGGCGTGCAAGCGATTGGCGTGGCCGTGCTCGGGACCGTGAAGGGCGACCTGCACGACATCGGCAAAAACCTGGTCGGCATGATGCTCGAAGGCGCCGGGTTCAAGGTTGTGGACCTGGGCATCGACGTTGCGCCCGAGAAGTTCCTCGCCGGCGCCCGCGAAAACAACGCGCAGGTGATCGGAGTCTCCGCGCTTCTGACGACGACCATGACGAACATGAAGGCTGTCGTGGATGCGGTGAAGGCGTCGGACATGGCCGGCAAGGTGAAGGTCATGATCGGTGGCGCGCCCGTGACGCAGGCCTTCTGCGACGAGATTGGCGCCAACGGCTATGCGCCGGACGCCGCCTCGGCTGCGGACCTGGCCAAGTCGCTGCTGAAGAAGTAGGGTTCGCCGGACGAAACAGGGGCGGTGCGCAAGGCGGCACCGCCCCTTTCTTTTTATTGCGGGTGACGGGGACGGACGCCCCGGAGGTGCGTCCCTACCTTAGGCGCGGAAACAGGGAGACGGATCATGCGGTCCAGTTCTCTAACGTCGGTAGCTATCGGTGCTGCGGCGATGCTGTTCTGTGTTGCTGTCCCGGCGCGCGCGTTGGAACCCGAAGACTACGAGGAGCCAGCCGGCCCCAGCGGATCTTTCCAATCCAATCCTTCCGACGATGTATACGGTGTGGCCGTGGGGACCGGGGTCTGGCTGCGAAAGACGCCCGTCTTCGCGGACTACTTCGCGACAGCCTTCTGGAACGGGATCGAAGAAGCCTGGTATGGCGGCGGCGGCCTGACCCTGCGGGTGATGCCGCATTGGCGTGTGTCTCCTTTTGTCGGGGCGGGCGGCAGCTACAGCGCTGCGCTGTCAAGCCAGAGCGCGGATGCCGAGATGCGATGGAAGGATCAGGGCGAATCCTATTGGGGCGGCCACGTGGAGGGCGGCCTGCGGGTCTGGCTGCCGTGGCGCTATCGACTGCTGGAAATCATGGGGCGGCAGACCTGGACGTCGCTGTCTGAAGGGCGCGACTACTGGATGGTGGGCATCGGCCTCGGCGCGGAGCCCTGAAGAGAGATCAGGGGCAGACGGGGCGTGGCCACGGATGAAGCGGTGCCCTGAGCCCGAACAAGATACCAACAAAAGCGGACGCTCTCCTATTCCTTCTCCTCCCGCGCGCGCAGGAACCGGTCGATCGTCATCAGGCCGAAGCGGGCCAGGATCATTCCGGGCAGGGCCAGCACGACGAGGAAGCGGACGACGAGAAAGACCAGCGCCAGGGCGAGCGTTGTGAGCGAAATCGTTCCGTTGGTCGCCAGGATGGTGGAAACGATCTGGCGATCGGCCATGATGCGGATCAGCTCTGCGTGAAGAAGAAGGAGGACCAGGATCTCCGCGATGCTGACGAGAAGGCTCTTCTTCCATTTTGTCATCGGCCGCCTCCCGCAAGTGTTTCCGGCGTGCAGGCCGTGAGCATGGCGAAGAGAATGCAGTCGCCGAGCGGGCCGCCGGTGACAAACTGCAGACGTCCTTCGCGCTCGATCGGCGCGCCCCACGCGTAGGCTGTGGCGAACAGCCGGCGGAACGCGTCGGGATCGCCGTGCGCGCGGCTGCCGGCAATGAGGAATCCCGTCGGTGCCAGGCCAAACCCGAACACGACCGGCCCGGAGTCAATATCGCCGGCCGCTTCCACGGGGACGGGATATTCGCGGACGCCCCCGAACCCGAAGACGGTCCGGAACAGGTTGGTCCGCGTCGCCTGGTAGAGATCGCGCGACAGCTGGGCGTCCGCGAAGGAGAGAAAGTAGACGGCCAGCGCCGTGCCCGAGCCGCGCGGATGGTCGCAGGGCTTGCCGGAGCCGCAGTCCACGGCCTGGTACAGCAGCCCGCTCTGGGAATCGATATACCGGGCCCGCAGATTTTGCGTCCACGCCTGCAGGAACGCCGAACGATCAGCGCCCGTGGCGAGCGCGTGCAAGCCGATCGACCCGAAGGCGGCGCAGTTGTCCACGGGGTAGACCTCGTTCGGGTAGGACTGAATCAGGCGGGTCGGGCTGGCTTCGAGCCGACGGACCAGCGCCGTCGTGATGCGATCGTTGAGCGCGGCAAACTCGGACTGCGGATCCAGCCGCCGGTGAAAGCTGAGCAGGAGGTTGAGGTAGCCAAGGTATGCGGCGTGATCCTGATCCGTGTCGAGCGTATCCCACGCATCGTTCTTCCACGTTTCGCTGTCGAAAGCGCGCACGTCCGGCGCGAGGAGCCGATGGATGCAGGTGCGCATGGAAGCAAGGCTTTGTTCCTGCAATTCGGGGTGCTGCAGGGCCATCTGGCCGAAGCCGAGACCGGCCATGAGATAGGTCCCGAACAGCCACTCGCCATTGAACTGACTTGAGCCTGTGGTGTAGTGGCCGCGCGTGAGGTCGCGCTCCAGCCAGGACTGGACGCCTCGCGCGAGCTGCACTTGCGAAGCCATATCGCCGCGATACCACACGGCTGCCTGACGGGAACACCAGAGGAACGGAATCCATGCGACCCCGAGAAAGAAGAGCGCCGTGCTCAGGAGCGTACGGGCACCCGCTCGCCTCCAACTGAAAGACGACGTCGATCGCCTAGTAGACATAGGATCGTCCCCCGTCTGCGCCCGCGATCGCGGGCATCACCGCGCCTGCGGCGTGGGAGGCCGGTTCGGCCGTCCACCCGGGATAGGCAATGCGCTTGGCAAGTTTGGCCAGCGGCCGCATTCCCAAGGACCGACCCAGGAAGCACGTTAGCTTGCCGAACTTGCGATACAGGAGGGCGAACTCAAGATAGGCAATCCGCTGGTCGGCGCATGCCGGCCACCGGGCAAGGATGCTCTTCCAGGAATAGAACTGCCGGTACATCCATCGGTAGCCTTCCGCCAGTTCCTGCGGCGACATGCGCTGCGGGCGAAACACGACATGCGCCGTGTTGTAGTGCCGAAGATCGTGATCGATAATCCGCCTTTCCTGCACGAGCCGCTGGTGTAACCGGGTTCCCGGGTATGGGGTCAGGATGTGGGCGGTCATCGTGGCCACCTTGTTGCGGGTCAGCCAGGCGAGCGTTCCCTGGAAGACCGACGGGTCATCCTGATCGAAGCCGAACACGAGGCTCGCGTTGACCATGATGCCGCGTGAATGAATGCGGGCCAGGGTCACGTCGTAGTCCGTGACACGGTTCTGGACCTTGTGGCAATTCAGGAGGCTTGACTGGTTGACGCTTTCGAATCCGATAAACAGGCTCTTGCAGCCGGAATCGGCCATGAGATCCAGAAGGTCTTCGTGCCGCCCGATTTCGGCGGACACCGCGGCGTGCCACGAGACCTTCATGCGGCGAAGCTCCTTCACCAGCCGCCACGCCCCCGCGACGTCGCCGATGAAATTGTCGTCAATGAACATGACGTGCGGAGCGTCGAGCGTCCTGATCTCGGCGACGATGTTCGGGATGGGCTTCATCCGGTAGCCGGCGGGGATGTTGTCCGAGCTGTTGTAGCAGAAGTCGCAGCGCCAAGGGCAACCGCGCCCGATGGTGATCGTATTGGTGAAGAGATAACGGCGGGCTTTCAAAGCATCCCAGCGCGGGATCGGGATGAGCGCCGGGTCGACCGGTCGCTCATCGCGGTATACGCGGCGCAACGGCCCGCGCGCGAAGTCGCGCAGAAGCTGCAGCCACAGTTCCTCGGCCTCTCCCACGACGACGGCCTCCGCATGCGGCGCGCAATCCTCCGGGCAGACGGTGGGGTGGATGCCGCCCATGACGACCGGGACGCCGCGCCGTCGGTAGGCGCGCGCGATCTCGCAGGCGCGGTCGAAGGTGTCGACCTTGACCGTGATTCCCACGAGATCGGGCGAGTCGCGAAACGAGGGCCGCTCAATGTTCTCATCAGCCAGGGCAACGGTGTGCTCCCTCGGAGTCAGGGCGGCGAGCACGAGCAGCGACAGCGGAGGCGACATGCGGGTCTTCCAGGCCGAATCCATGGGGCGTACCGTGGAACGCGGGGCGATGAGTTTAATGTTCATGCGTGTCTCCCCGGTGACCCCACCAGCCAGAACGGTGGGACCTGCATGGCAGCGTTGACCCCGACGTGCGGCAAGAGGGCCTCCGCCAGGGCGGAAGCGAAGGCCGCGGCGGGCTCCCGCAAAAGAAACAGACGGTTCGTTCAAGAAGCCCGTTCATAAGCCTTCCTCGCGCGGAGGCGGGAAGTCCATGCGAAGCCGATCAGTTCGAGCAGCAGGGCGGAGCCCGTAGCGAGGAACGCGCGCCCGCCAAAACGCTGAAGCGAGTCCAGGCAAGACAGATTCGGCACGCCGGCGAGGCCGTACCAGACGCCGAGGATGCAGGCGGGGACCGCCAGCGGGACGAGCGTGCGGGGCGCAGGCCCGGAGAGCAGCTCCCGGGACGTTGTCGTCAGCGGCACGCCCAGCGCGCGGAGCGCGCGAACAGATTGCGCGAGCAGGACGATCCCGAGGCCGATGGAGAACGCATACTGCAGAACGTGAAAGAGCGGCTGCGGCGGGAACGGCGGAGCGGCGATAGGCGTTCGCAGCAAGGGGATCAGTTGCACTGCGGGCGCATTCTCGTGCGTGATGGAATCAAAAAGCGCGTGGGTGAGGCTGCCCATCAGCAGGGACACGAGGATGCGCAGCAAGTGCCGCGGCGGGCCGAACCGGAAGGGCGCGGCGGCGGGCCCGAGCGCCGCCTGCAGCGCAGCTGGCAGCAACGTCAGCAGCGGCGCCTTCAGCACGGCATGGAAGAGCCACAGTGCCGCCAGCCCGGCGGGCAGCGCAAAGAGAAAGAGGCCGGCCGGCGTATGGCCCCAGCGGCTGAGCAGGGAGAGGCGCAGAAAGAACTCAAAGTCCGGCGCCATGCTGCCGACCACGAGCGCCGAAAGAACAAGGCCGCGCCGCGCGAGCGGCTCCGCAACGGCCGCGTGGGAGAGGGTAAAGGGCATCAGGCGCCTCCTTTCCGCGATCTATCCGTCACCACATCCGCAATCACAGCGCATTCCAGGCCGAAGGGCAGGTAGCCGGCGAAGCCAAGCAGCGGCATCTCGAAGATGTGGAAGCGCTGGACGTACGGCACAGCGTATACCCATTGGGCCAGGCTGAAGTAGTTCCACAGCTCCCAGAAGAAGCCGCAGACCAGGGCGGAAAGAGCGAGGATGCAGATGCGGTGCCAACTGCCTTGGGCCAGCGGAGCGAAAAGGGTCATCCGCCCCGAGAGGGTCTGGAGCCCGGTGATCAGGAGCAGGGGCGAGATCCAGAGCAGCGGAAACAAATAGTCCGGCCACACGCCGATGCACGCCAGCGTGACGGAGCCCGCCAGCAGCGCGAGGGTGGCCAGCGCGCGAGGCCGCTTCGGCCGAAGCGGCGGGAAGGAGTTCCAGGCCGCCTGGAAACGAGGCACGGTCTGGAGCAACTCGCAGGTGCCCATGACGGCCGGCAGCACGGTGGAGAAGGGGAGCGTTGCAAAGACGAAGTACTGCGTCGGCGAAAGGCCGGAAACGCCGAGATAGTGCCAGTTCTGGACAAAGCGATTGAGAAACTCGAAATACCACCAGAAAACTGCGCTGAAGCCGAAGAGCAGCAGCAACGTCCGGCGCTGGTGCAGCAGCATGCACCGGCCGGTGCGTCGCCACGTCATCGCATTCACCACCACGATATATGAGAACCAGAGCGGGCTGAACGTGAAGGGCTGCAGGGGCGCGAACCACGCAAACCGCGTCCAGGCCAGCAGCCAGAACGTCGCGCCGCAGAGCAGCCCGAGCCAGCCCCACCAGGGGAGGCGGCGGAGGGGGGAGGGCGGAAGGTGGAAGGTGGAAGGTGGAACGCAGAGTCCGGGGGCCGGATTCCGGTCTCCGGAATCCGGATTCCGGAGCCCGGGGCCCGGAGCGCACTGGGCATTCAGCATCGAGCGCTGCAGGCGGAAGAGAAAGGGGATGAGGGTGAGGACCAGCGCGGCCGCGCCCAGCACGAAGACGGGCCACGAGAACCCGGCGTGCTGGACGTAGACCGTGACCGGCGGGAACTCCACGTACTCCGGCAGAGGCCTGCCGGCGAGCCACACCCCGGCAACCGGCAGCCCCAAGGCCAGAAGGATGAACAGAACGATTAACATGCGGAAAGCCCTCTGCCCGTTGTCCCGCGCGGCAGCGGCATGGCGGGCGGGGTGACAGGGCGAAACGGTTCGTTCATGGCGCGTGCTCCTTTGTCGTGAGTCGGTCTGCGACTGCTGGTCCAAGCTTGCGGCAACAGTGTATACTACGAGCAAAGCACTCTGCAAGACAAAGCGAGAATATCTTTCTTTTTCAACCAAGGGGCAGAGGGCCGAGTACAAACCGGAAGAAGAGAACGCTCAATGCTGAGCCCTGAGTCCTGTCTCCCGGGGCCTTGGGGCCCCGTTCAGGCCGGCTCTACATCTGCGGGCGGCGCGGTTTCGGCGGGCGTCTGGCGGCGCGCTTTGAGCGGCACGGAAAGCGAGCCGTCGAAGAACTCGAGAATGTGGCCCTTCTCGATTAGCCAGCCAAGCGGAGAGAGCACCTCGGCCGCGGGCGCGGAGTCCTCTGCCGCGCCAGGTCGCAGCGCCTCAACGAGCTCCTTGCGCCTGCATCCGGGATGCGTCTGCAGGTGCGTGAGCACTTCGCGAATGGCAGGGATCACGTGCTTGAGCTCAAGGGGGGAGGGGCGGATCGGGCACACGTAGTCCCATCCAGCGCCGACCTTGAACAGGTGGAGATCCTTGTGGCGGAATACGGCGCGGAGCGCGAAGAGCATGGTACGCGGGGAGCGCGTCTCGCGCTGCCACGCGTCGCGGATGGCGCGCTGCAGGGGAACGTCTTCCATTTGCATCGCCTGGGCCACCGTCACGACAGCCCGCTGCACGCGCGTGACCAGGCCCGGCGCAATGCGCCGCTGGAACAAGGCCTCGGCGGCGGACCAGGAGAGAGGCTTGGCATCGTCACCGTCCGGCGCGCCCTTGAGCTTGAACGTTGTCGCCCGGCGGCTTTCCTCTTTCCACTTCTCGATCAGCTCCGGCTCGTGCTTCATCTCGATTTTGGCGCGGTATTCCTCCAGGGAAAGGTTCGCATACTTGGTGCGATGGACTTCCTGGAGCTTCTCGGAATAGCTATGGTGATTCGGCGGCCCCAGGAGGATTCCGCTCAGGCCGCAGCGGGCTACGCATGTGAACTGCCCGGTGGGCGCTTCGCTCTCCGTCTCCACCTTGTCGAAGTATTCCTCCAGGTGGGAGCGAACGACATGCAGCGCCATGGCGGCGCGGTCCAGGGAAAGCGTGCGGCACGTCTTGCACTGGTACAGCTCGCAGACTGTGCCGGATCGCTCGAGCTCGATCTTTGCGCAGCAGAACTCGGGCTTCGCACAAAGCAGGGAGGCCAGGTTGGCGAGCGGGTACGCCTTGCGCGCGACCTGCAGCTGATGGAGCATCGAGGAAAGCTGACGCTGTTCCGGAACCAGGCTGATGCGCAGCGGCAGGCGCGGGGGTGGCTGGGGGCGCTCGTAGGCAGGTGGTCGGGTAGAAAATCGGTCATGTCGCTGGGGGGTGGTGCCGCGGTCCCCGCGATTTGCGCCGGGCCGCTCCGGCCGCGCGCCGCGCCGGTCCTGGTCGGCATGCCGGTCGCGCTGCGGACGGTCGCGCGTCGGTTCCGACGCGGCGCTGCCAGCCTGTTGCGATGGCGCCCCGCGTGCCCAGCGGGGAACAAAATTGAGTTCAAGGACCAGATCGTTCAGATCTGAAGCCCCGGATGGATTGTCATTTTCTTCAGTCAATGCTCACCTGCTGCCTTCTTTAACGGATTGCGGGAGGCTTGATACCACAGACTCCACAGGGACGCAAGATATGCGTGAGGAAACCGTAAAGTATACGGTAGCCCGGATAAACCGGGCTCTACCGTGAAGGCTCTCCGTAGAGCCCGCTTTACGCGGGCTGGGGACGGACGAACGGCGGCCCTACCTGGGCGAGGCCGCGATATTCCCGCCATCCACAGTGACAACGGACCCCGTCGTGCTCGCCGCCTGCGCAAGCCAGACGAAAGCGTTCGCCACATCGTCCGCCGTGACCTCCCGTCCCAGCAGGTTGGCTTTCCAGTAGGCCTCGGGATCGAGCCCGCGCGACTTTGCGCGAGCGGCGAGATCGGCCTGGGACAGGAGCCCGGTGCGGATTCGATCGGCGTTGATGGCATTGGAGCGAATCCCCTGGCCGGCCTGCTCGATGGCATACTGCTTCATCATCGTCACCAGCGCGGATTTGGGCATGGCGTAAGGCCCGAAGTCGGGCCCCGGGTTGAAGGCCGATTTGGACGCGTTGAACAGGAGAAATCCGCCGGTGCCCTGGGCGCGCAGGACGTTCGTCACCGCCGCCGCGACGTACTGGTGGGAGAACAGATTGATCTCGAAGCTCTGCTTCAGAAGCTCTGTGCTCACGCTGTGAAGCTGGCCCTGGGGCGCGGTTCCGGCGTTGGAGACGCAGCCGTCCACGCCGCCGAAGGCTTCCACGCAGTGCTGAACGCTCGCCCTTACGGCCGATTCGCTCGTTACGTCCAGCACTTCGTGTTTCCCCCCGAGCTTCTTCGCCACGGCCGCCAGCGGCTCGGCGTCGCGGTCGACAAGATAGAGGTGCGCGCCTTGCGCTGCAAAGGCCCTGGCCACGGCCTCGCCGATGCCGCGGCCGGCCCCGGTAATGTAGACGACCTGCCCGGCGAGCGGCTTCGGCTTGTCCTTGCCCAGCTTGGCCTGTTCAAGCGACCAGTATTCCATGTCGAAGAGATCGCTTTCGGAAAGCACCTCGTAGCGGCCGACGGCCTCGGCATCGGTGATGACATCCACGGTGTGCTCATACACGTCGGCCGCGATGCATGCATCCTTCATGCTCTTTCCCGCGGCGATCAGGCCCACGCCGGGCACGAGAATGATGCGGGGATCACGGTCGAGCTCCGTGTAGACGCCCGGGCGCCTGGCGCTTTGCGTTTTGAAGTAGCCGTTGTACGCGGCGCGATAGGCGTCGAGCCGCTCGCGCAGGTACGGCTCGCGGGCCGTCGCATCGGCCAGCTGCGCCGCGTCGAGAAGAAGCGGCAGGCGCTTCGTGCGAATGACGTGATCCGGCGTTGCCGTGCCGCGCTGGGAGACGTCGGCGAGGTCGGCCCGCAGGAGAAAGTCGCGGATGCGGTCGCTGGTGCGAAGCGTGAGCAGATACCGGCGGCTGCGCTCGCCGAGCAGGCCGCGCAGGCAGGCGGCAAAGTCGGCATAGCGCGCGGGGGGCGCTGCGCCCTGCGCCACAGGCTTGCGCCGGGAGGCGATGAACTGCTCGGCGAGGGTCACTGCGTCAATGTGGCGGTCGTAGGACTCCTTAGCCGTGGCGCCCCACGTAAAGAGGCCGTGGCGGCCGAGCAACATGCCCTGCGCGGCGGGATGTTTGTCGCATAGGTCGGCCGCCAGCGCGGCGAGGGCAAAGCCGGGCATGACGTAGGGCACGAAGGCGAGGCGGTCGCCGTAGAGCTGGCGGCACAGCGCTTCGGAGTCCGGCTGGTCGGCGATGCTCAGGCAGGCGTCCGCATGGGAATGATCGATGAACTTGGCAGGGAGGAACGCATGCAAGAGCGCTTCGACGGAGGGGCTGGGCGCGCTCGCATCGAGCAAGCGGGTGCGCTGGGCGTTCACCATGTCTTCGTCGGACAGGGCTTTCAGCTTGCGCAGAGCCTTGGTCGAGTCCAGGCGAATGGCCGGCAGGCCGGCCGGCTCAATATCGTGCAGATTCCAGCCGGAGCCCTTCACGCAAAGCACCTCGACGGCGGCGCCGAGATCGTCCTTCAGGCGGGTTTTGACCGAGGTGTTCCCGCCGCCGTGCAGCACCAGCGCGGGGTTGCGCCCGATCAGGCGCGACGTATACACGCGCAGCGCGACGTCCTCATTGGACAGGGGCCGGTCGGCGTACTGGCGGATGTAATCGGCGGCATCTTTGTCGGACCATTCATTGCGCATGATTCACCTCAAGACGAGTGCTTTCAGGAAAACGAAGCTGTCAGAATAGGCTCCAAATTGCAATCCCGCGTTGCAGGGCGCTGCTTATGGAGGATCGTGAAAGGGCGTCAGCAGCGGGTGTGCACCAGGGAGAGAAACACCCAGAAGAGCTCCAGCAGCAGCAGGCACCCGATGAGAAATAGAAAAGAGGAGCGGAGCAGGAGCGTCATCTTCGCCCTCATGACCAGAACCGAGGGAACGGCAATCGCCAGGAGCAGCGAGGTCCAGCACACGACCGGGATGAAGGCGGCGTAAGTCGGATCATTCCGGAAGGCGGATTGGTCCATCCGCTTCCCGAGGGCCGCGATTGCGGCCGGCAGAAAGAAGGCCACGCAGCCCACCAGCCATTTCATGAGGGAGAAAAACATATCAGCCTATCCGGGCCGCCAGCATTGAAATTGAGCCGCCGTCGATCCCTTGGACCGGAAAACTGACCGCTTCCTGCTTCCTGCGAAGGCCCAGCACATAGAGCAGGGGCAGGTAATGGTCCGGCGTCGGGACGGACAGGTGCGCATCATGGCCGAGCGACGGGTAATTGACAAGCGGTTCGTCGTTTTCTTGCGTCATCAGTTCTTGCGCACGCTGTTCGAAGCGCACAGCCCAATCAAAGGGCGCGGCGTTGCCGCCCGCCCAGGCGTAGGCGGCCAGATTGTGCACCACATTGCCGCTGCCTACGATCAGGACGCCTTCCTCCCGCAGGGCCATGAGCTTCGCGCCCAGGGCATGGTGAAACGCGGGCGGCTTCGTCCGGTCGATGCTGAGCTGGACGATCGGAATGTCGGCGGCCGGGAAGACGTGGGTGAGCACGGACCAGGTCCCGTGATCGAGGCCCCACGTTTCATCCAGGCGCACCGGAACGGGCGCGAGCAGGTCTTTCACGCGGCCGGCGAGCGCGGGGCTGCCGGGCGCGGGGTATTGCACCGCGAAAAGCTCGTCCGGGAAGCCGCCTAAATCGTGGATTGTGGGCGGGCGCGCGTTGGCGGTGACCGCCCAGAACGGCACGTACCAGTGCGCCGAAATGGCCAGCACGGCCGCCGGCCGCGGGATGGATTTGCCGAGCGCCGCCCACGCTGCCGTGTACCCGTTATTCGCTAAAGCGTTCATCGGGTTGCCATGACCAAGAAAGAAGACCGGCATCAGGTGCTTCACGGAATCGCCTCCTTCCCGCTCGCCGGACGTCCTTCGCCCGTCTTGTGGATCTCCATGAAGAAACCGGTGAAGTCGAAGCGCTGGCGCAGCTGTTCCTTCGGTACTTTCTCGCGTCCCACGAGCGGGTCGCCTGTCACGTACGCGGTGGCGGTTTCTGCGATCACCGGAATGAAGTGGCCAATGCCGCCCAGACGGACCCCCGCGATCGAGGGGACCGGAATCGGATACGCCGGATTGCGATCGGCTATGAACCGGACAGAAAAGCCGCGGCTTCTCAGGAAGCGCGCGAGACACCAGTTCTCTGTGCCACCTGCGTATGTAAAGCACAGGCGCGCAATCTCGGCCTCGGTGATCTTAATGCCGGACGCTTGGAGGAGCGTCGCCGCACTCGCGGCCCCGCATGAGGAGGAGGTGCTCTGGCGGCACACGCCATCCGACCAGTTATCCTGGAACCGACTTGCGGGCATCGGCGCGAGGAAGGGCTTCAGGTGCGGACCGACAATTCCAAGCGCGAGAAGGACGAGAAGAAATGGGCGGGTGATCAGCTTGCTATCGAGCAGGACCGCGGCGAGGACGCCGGCAAAGAGGCCTGCGCCTCCGGCTGCCAGTTCCGAGAAGCGCAGCGCGCGCGCCTCGTAGAACCAGGCCGCATTGTCAAAAAAGAAATGCATGTAGTAGACCACGAACAGAAGACCCGGCAGCGCGAGGGCGGCGGCGAGCGCCAGAAGAACGGTCTTTCCGATCTTCCCGCGTGTGCGCGGCCACAGCCGCAATCCACGAAAGAAGAGCGCGAACCCGATCGCAAGCGTTGGAATCACGAGTCTATTCATGGGGCTCTGGCGGCGTTTCCGTTCCCAGCGAAAGAACCACGTCCTTGGCATTCCATCGCATGCGCGAGAGCGCGTCCGGTTTGTACCCGGGGAGGAGCGTGGACGAGCCGTCGTCGTCCTTCAGGTCCTTCCCGACAGAATAGACGATGCCTTTGGAAAAGACATATCGGAACGGTTTGCCATCATACGGGTCTGCCGGAACGGCGTTGATGTAATCAGGAACGAGATCGTCCAGCTTCTCCGGAAGGCGGCCGTTGGCCCTCTCATACGATGCGAGGGCCAGGAGCAGACGCGTGCCGGCAATGTTGCATTCGGATTTGCATTTGCGTTCGAGGACTTTGTCATACGCAGGAACTAGAAGGCCGCAGAGAATCTTGCCCACGGAGTTTGGACTCATGAAGAGCCGTCCTTTGTTTGACTTCAGCCCGAGTGAGACCTCAACGCCGGCATGCGTCATTTCGGCGTAGGGGAGCGCGGCGTTCGTGATCATGTTTCGGTAGAAGTCCGCGAACAACAACCTGGTCTGATTGGGCGTAAAGAAGTAGCCCGGAATGCGATCGCTTCTCCACCGCGGGCCCAATCCGTCGCACCCTCCGAAGTGCAGCAACTCTCCGATCCCGAGCTTGCCGCTCTGCATGGAGTCAACGCTGCTCGTTGAGTAGTGGTATTCGCCCTTGAGCGCGCGAATCAGTCCGGTACTGCGCGGCCCGAGCCTCGCCAAAGCGACCGAAAGCCGGCTCAGCTCGGAAGGCGGTGCGTTATTGTCGAGCGCGAGATCCTGCACCTGCGTGAGGGAGAGATCCAATACGGCAAAACCGATCAGGTAGTGGATGATGGTTTCTGGGTTGGATTGGAGCATATCGCCGAACGCGAGATGAGAAATGCACGTGTCTGTTGCGTCCGCATATTGCCCGGCGAGACGAGCGTGCTTTGTCTTGAGAGCCAGAACCTTTCCCATGTCCATCCAGCGCACGCCATAGGGAAGCTGGGGGTCGAAACCCGTAACTTCTGGTGCCAAGCACGTCTTGCAGGCAAGTCCTTGTTGAACAAGTTCCAAGGACTCCTTGTTTCTGGCAATGATTTCCTGAAGCGCTTCCTCTTCGGCCGGCTTTCCTTCCAGGTAGTCCTTTACCAGCGTGCGGTTCGTGGGCCAGTAGAAGCTGTTCGTGGCGGCCAGGAAGTAGGTGCATGCATTCTCCGTGGGGGCGACCGCGGGTCGGTCCATGGCCAAGTCGGATACGTCGGGCGGCGGAATGTCGCGGCCGGCGATGGCGAGAACAGCCACAATGCATCCGGCGCCCAGCAGCGCGAGGCCAAGCAGCCAAAGAAGAACTCTTTTCATAGGCACCTTCACTCCTCCGGCACGTGCATGATCCGTGCGCACGCAACGGTCACTACGTCAATTTCATATTCTAGTTTCTAGGTGCGACCCTGTTGTGCTAAGGCGAGCGGGTGTATCGCGCCTGTATTGGGAAGCGGGTGGTGAATTTCCTCACGCTACAGGTTGAGGTGACGCCAGTCAAATTGATACCGCAGTGGTGATAGATAGTTCACGATTTGTCTATGCACCTGCTTGAAAGGAGAATAACTTCCAAAACAGTTCGGTCGAAGTGCGCCGAGCGATTGCGTCGAGCTCACGGCAAGCAGCGGGAGGACGGGTGTATGTCCACAGTGGTTAGCCAGCAGCCGAAAGCGGGTGATGCAGCCCACGATGCGGCTCTCGCTCAGGTTGCGTCCCTCGGTGCTGCCGCCCTTCATGCCCGCTCGTCTTACGTGACACTTCTTGCCGACATCAATGCCGCTCCCGCCATCATCGCCGCCGCCCGTAGCGTCCACAGCGCGGCTCGTGAAGCCCATGATGCCGCCTACAAAGCCGCTTACGATGCCGCCCGACGTACGATGGCTACGGACAAATCCGTCACGAGATACGTAATAAGCCCCAATGACATTGTGCTTGAGACCGATGAAGGGTGGGCTACATTCGCTCGCGAGAATGAAGGCTCAGCACTAGTCCCCCCTGCCGAGGGAATATCGCTTTGGGAATTCGTACGAGATCCTGACATTAGGGGGCTGTTTCGAGTCCTGCTCCGCGCCATGCGAAACAGAGGCGATATGCTTATTTCTTACCCTTTTAGATGTGACTCGCCCCATGAGATACGACACTTGCTTATGGTCGCTCAAACCATGACGGATAAGAGCGTTGTGTTTACGAGTTCTTTGACCTTTAACAGGGAGAACACAAAAGAGAGTTACGAATCCTCTCACGCGATCCCTTTGGAACTGATGCTCTGCGAGGCGAGGGAAGCCATTTGTTTTGAGGACAAATGGATTGATATTGTGGATGCGATATGCGGGTCAGAGGTGTTTTCCCGTGCGGCATCAATTAAGCTGGTTCAATGCAGTGTGCAGTGCTGCATTGGCCGGAATCCAAGTCAAACGTACCGCTGTCGCCAACCAGAACGTTTGTGGCGCGATGAGCCGATGGAAGCCCAAAGGCTCTGAAGGCGATGTCCCGAGCCGTGCGTTTCATGCCGTGCAGGCTCTGGTTGGCCCTGAAGATCAACTGGATAAGTACGCTGCCGTCGTCTGCGCTGTCGGGCCTGGCGCGTCATCAGGGCGAAGCGGCATCCAGCTGTCACGTCGAATACGTTCCAGGGGAAACTGGTACGGGATGCTCATGACGACGCCCCTTGAAGGATCTTCTTGGCGTGCAACCAGAAGACCGATTCGTCGCCCGTTATGCGCTCAACGCCGAATACACGGCTTCGGCGATTACCAGATGGCCCGTAGGATTCGGATGGACCGGCTCCCCGCAGAAAGTATCCGCATCGTAGTAGCGGAGCAAGTGCTGGTACAACGCGTGGGTCTTCACTATACGGGTCCCATATTTCCGGTGCAGCCCGGCCACGATATTCAAGTAGGCCGGCAGCAGGTCCAGCACCTGCCGGCGCCAGGTAGTGGGCGCAGACTCGATGCTGATGTAGAAGGGCTGAATCAGCAGGATCTGGCATTTCGGCAGGGCCTTCCGGGTCCGGGCCAGGATGTCGTCGTACGCCTCGGCATACACCTTGGGGTGCACGCCGGCGGGATTGCCAAAGGTGCTGTGCAGGTCGTTGATGCCAATCTTGATTGAAAGCCAGTCGGGGCTGTGACGGAGCACATCGTCGGTCCAGCGATTCTTGAGGCCCACCACGTTGTCGCCGCCGATGCCCTTGTTAATGATCGCTATTCGCTTTTCCGGCTCACGGCCGATGAGCAGATCATTGAACAACTTCACGTACCCGTTGCCGAGGGGCGCCGCCGCGTCGCGCCTTCCACAGTCGGTGATGCTGTCGCCGATGAAGAGTATCTTCTCCCCGTTCTTGATTCGTAGCGCCATGACTTCTCCTTTGGGTTCAGTACGGCTGCGCACCCTAGATCCAATACGAACTGAAGTCGACACGGAAATCTCAGATCCGACGTTTGCCTGGTGTGCTCAGCCGCTGACCCGCATCTCGGCCTACCGCCAACCGCTATGCGCCCATCGAAAGCTGCTGCGAGTCCGCCTGGCCGCGGCAATTCCTGTTGAGGATGGCGACACAAAATGGCATTCTCGCCCTTATGCAACGTGGACTACTGCGCTGGATATTGCTTTCTGTAGCCGTATGGATCGCTGCGGCCATCGTGCCCGGCATCGGATACGATAGATGGCAAGACCTTGTGATCGCGGCACTGGTTCTTGGAATACTCAACACAGTAGTCAAACCGCTGCTGCAGCTCATTTCACTGCCGATCGTTGTGCTGACGTTCGGCCTGTTCCTGCTGGCAATCAATGCCTTTCTGTTGCGATTGACGGCGTGGCTCGTAACAGGCTTCAGGGTAGAGGGCTTCTGGCCCGCCGCGGGCGCAAGTCTAGTAATCAGCTTCGTCAGTTTCTTTCTGGGCCACAAGGGGAACCCGAAGCGCGTGGTGATCAAACATAGCGATTCCAGTTCTTCAAACCAGCGGGGGCCGCCACCTGGACCTGGACCGATTATCGACGTATAGAGCCGATACTTCACGTGAGGTAATTGAATGCCGCCCTGCGGGGCGCCTCAACGCTGTGGCCTATGGATGCGTTCCGCAGCACTTCTTTAACTTCTTACCGCAGCCGCAGGGACAGGGGCGTTGCGCCCGGTCAGGGGCAGGGAAACAACGAGTCAGTTCCGGTCTTCATGGCCGATACCATGTGCACTTTCCGTTCCTCTCCCTCGTCAGCAGCCGCTTCTGAACGAGGCCCTTGATGTGGGCCTCTATCGTGTTGCGGTTGGCGCCGGTAAGTCGCTGGACCTCCTGAACGGTCAAACGGCCCTGCTCCCGCGCGGCGACGAGGATATCCCGCCGCGACCTGTATGAGCAGGTCTGGACCACGCCGATGATGCAGCTTGCCAAGCAATATGGCTTGTCCGATGTCGGGCTGGCCAAGAATTTGCAAGAAGTACGAGATACCACGCCCCGGTCTTGGCTACTGGGCTCAGGTCAAGCACAAGGTTGCGGTCGGTCTGACGAGGGCGCATGTGAGTTCCGGGGAGTTGTCCGTTCAGGCGCGTTTCTTTATCTCCG